>CAZDSO010000072.1:0-21997 GCA_964508045.1 uncultured Planctomycetia bacterium
TTGTCTGCTCTTCGGCAACGCTGCTGCGCCACTCCGCAACCGCTACGTGGCTCACTACGAACGTCAGACCGCGCCCCATCAAAACAGCTACAGCGCGAATGGCTCGCGCCAAACCGCGTTACGCGCGATCAGCGAATGGAGAGATCCAAGAAGCGTTCCCCTTACAACGGCGCCAGGAAAACGACCTCGTGTGAAAAACCCATGCTGTGGCATATCGTACTCAGCTGGGGTTCCGCGGCGAATGTCGTCATAATCCCATGCAAATGAATTTGTTATGAAAAACCTCCTCCGTTTGCCCCGATGGCTGTGTTTGAAAAGCCACAGTTGATCGTCGCCCGTTTCTTTGCCGAACTTTCCCGGCAAGCAGAAATGGGATTGTTCAATTCCTTGTCATTCATGACGTTGGGAAGATCCAGCACTGATTTCCCTGGATGATGGCATGGCCCGTGCTAATACCGAAAGCCGAACAGCCATTGGAGGAAGAATCATGAAGATGCACGCGAAGAACTCGGTTCTCCTGGTCCTGGGTCTTGCGATCCTCCTTCTCGGGCTCGGATGTCCCGAAGAAGAGGAGGTCCGTCTGGTCTCCCTTTCGGTGTCCGCCGACCTTTCGACGATCGCGGCGGGCCGGACGGCGACGCTCGTCGCCATGGGGACGTACAGCGACGACACGGTGGGGTCCGTCGAGGCGGTGTGGAGCAGTGCGAACGAGGAGGTCGCGCTGGTGTTCGCGGACGCGGCGGACGCCTCCCGCGCCCTCTTCACGGCGGAGGGGGAAGGGAGCGTGGAGATCACGGCGACGGCGAAGGACGGGTCCGGGGTCTCGGGCGCCGTGGAGATGACCGTGACGGCGGCCGTCCTGGATCGTCTCGAGGTGCTTCCGACGTCGGCGCGGGTGGCGCTGGGCATGACGAAGACGTACGAGGCGATCGGGACCTACAGCGACGGCGCGTGTTTGCCCGTCGAGGCGGACTGGACGGTGGACGACACGTCGGTGGCGACGGTGGACGACGGGGGCGAGGTGACGGGAGAGGGGCTTGGGACGGCCCTGTTGACGGCGGTGTCGGTGGAACGCGACGACCTGAGCGCGTCGGCGGGGATCGAGGTGGTGGGAGCGGTGCCCGTTTCCCTGGCCGTGTCTCCGGATCCGGCGCAGACGCCGGCGGGCCTGACGGTCGACTTCACGGCGGAGGCGTCCTTTTCGGACGGTACGAGCGGTCCGATCCCGGTGACGTGGTCGAGTTCCGACGACGCCGTGGCTTCCGTGGACGGATCGGGAACGGCCACGGGGAACGAGGAAGGGGCGGCGACGATCACGGCGACCTCGGTGGACGATCCGTCGCTGAGCGGAAGCGCAGGCTTGACGGTGGGGGCGCCGGTGCTGGTGTCGCTGGACGTCACGCCTTCCCCGGCTTCGGTGGTGATCACGCAAATGGTTTCGTTCACGGCGACGGGCGTCTACTCGGACAGTTCCACGTGCCCGGAGGCGGTGACGTGGTCGAGCTCCGATACGAACATCGCGACGGTGGACCTGAACGGCTCGGCGACGGGCGTGAACACGGGGTCGGCGACGATCACGGCGACGGCGGTGTCGGACCCGCAGGTCTCGGGCGCGGCGACGCTGACGGTGAAACCGCCCTTCACGAGCCTCTATCTCAACGACGCCAACGGCGGTTCGGGCAACATCCTCGAGGTTCCCTATGCGGGCGGCGCGGGGACCGTGATGTTCTCCAGTCAAATCCATCCGGGAAGCGCGGGCATGTTCGATCCTCCGCTGTGGGTGAGCTCGACGCGGGGGATCTGCACGAAGCCGGACGGCACGAAGCTCTACTTCCTCTCGACCTACGGCCACATCTACGAGTACGACTTCGCCTCGCAGAGCACCGCGATCGTGCACCTGAACCCGACCCTGAACGCCAACAAGGGCTGGCAGGGCCTCACGATCGACCCCCAGGGTCACCTGTACATGGTCAACATGACGACGCCCAGCTACGGGGTGGTGAAGGTCGACCTGACGCAGAACGTGAACGCGAACTACCCGGGCGTGCGGTCCCAGTTCTGCACCATCGGGTCGGTGAGCAACCCTTTCGACCTGGCGTTCTACCAGGGGGACATCTACGTCGCCTACTGGGGAGGCGTGGCGCGGGGATCGGCGGGGGGCGCCCTGCAGAGCTTCTACCCGAACGGAAGCGCCGTCCTCTCGAGCCTCGCCGTGGACGCCGGCGGGACCTTCTACGCCGTGGACACGTGGTGCAAGAAGGTGTACAGACTGGAGGATACGGATCAGAACGGTTACGTCCTCGGCGCCGAGAAGACCGACTACGCCGACTTCTCGACCGCCGGCATCTTCGGGATCTCGGAGCTGATGGTGGACGCCCTGGGCGACGTCTACGTGGCGGAGCTCTCCGGAGGTACGCCCGCGCCCCAGGGCATCTGGAATCTCCACGACGGCAACCAGGACGGCGACGCCCTGGACGCCGGCGAGCAGACCCTCTGGTCCACCGCGGTGCTGGGGTCGGCCAACGGCGGGGGGAACATGGCCTTCCAGTAGGCCGGAGTCGATCCGGTGGCTGTCTCAGGAAGCGCTCCCTGCGGGACGGGGAGCGTTTTCCTTTTTGAAGGCGAAAGCCTCACGCCGTGTCATCTGCTGCCATCCGTGTCATCTGTGACGGGATGGTCGTTGAGGAACTGGCCGGTGGCGAGGAGAACCAGCGTGCAGGCCTGGATGACGCGGATGCCGGCGGCCTCGAAGGCCGATCGGGCGGTTTCGGATTCCGTGCCGGGATTGAGGATGACGCGCCGGGGTTTGAGGTTCACGACGTCGTCGATCATCTTCTCGAGGATGGAGGGGCGGACGTAGATGGTCGCCGTGTCCACGTCCTGATCGATGCTCGCGAGATCCTTGTAGCAGGAGATGCCCTCCACCTGCTTCGCCTTGGGGCTGACGGGCAGGACCCGGTGCCCGTTCGCGGTGAGCCGGATCACGGCCTTGTTCGAGTACCTCTCCGGATTTTCGCTGGCCCCCAGGACCACGACGGTCTCTTGCATGGTTGCGCCTTTCCACAATGCTGACGAAACGTGCGCCGTTTTCGAAAGCGCACGGCGCCGGACCCTCCATTATGACGTTCCCGTCGCATCATCGCCAAGAATAGAAGATGGCAACCGCCAAAGGGAAGCACGAAACGCATGGAAGCCTCGGAGGGCCAAGGGGTTGTGCCGTCCGGGGGAATTCCGGCGCAGCGCAGGTTGAAAGACCGCTTTTCCGGGTCTACAATGAAGGGCTTTTTTTCGTCGGGACGACCGCAACGACGCTTGGCAGTACGAACAGGAAAGGAGCCTTTCATGGCCGAGGCGAAACAGGTGATGTCCCTGGACGGCAATGCCGCGACCGTGCATACCGCGCACGGAATGAACGAAGTGATGACGATCTACCCCATCACCCCCTCCTCGGTGATGGGCGAGCTGGCCGACACGTACAGCGTGCAGGGACGCCGGAACATCTTCGGGAACATCCCGAAGGTCTACGAGATGCAGTCCGAGGCGGGGGCCGCCGCGGCCGTCCACGGGGTGCTCTCGGAGGGATCCCTGTGCACGACGTTCACGGCGTCGCAGGGGCTGCTCTTGATGATCCCGAACATGTACAAGATCTCGGGGGAGCTGCTCCCGGCGGTCTTCCACGTCTCCGCGCGTTCGATCTCGACGCACGCGCTGTCGATCTTCGGGGACCACTCCGACGTGATGGCCGTGCGGGAGTGCGGCTGGGCCCTGGTGGCGCAGTCGAACCAGCAGGAGATCATGGATTTCGGGTGCATCAGCCAGGGCACGACGCTCAAGGCCCGCGTGCCGTTCCTCAACTTCTTCGACGGGTTCCGCACCTCCCACGAGATCCGCAAGGCCGAGCTCGTCCCGATGGACGTCATGAAGAAGATGGTGGACCCGGAGGACGTGGAGCGGTTCCGCGCGCTCGCGATGAACCCGGACCGGCCGGCGCTCAAGGGGACGGCGATGAACCCGGACGTCTTCTTCCAGACGCGGGAGGCCTGCAATCCCTACTATGCGAAGGTATCGGACCTCTTCGAGTCGTTCTGCCGCCGCTACGAGGACCTGACGGGCCGGTCCTACCACGCCTTCGACTACCACGGAGCCCCGGACGCCGAGACCGTCATGGTGATCATGGGTTCCGCCGCCGACGTGGCGGAGGAATGCGTCGACTACATGACGTCCCGGGGGGAGAAGGTGGGGGAGCTCAAGGTCCGCCTCTATCGCCCCTTCGACACGAAGCGCTTCCTGGACGCCTTGCCCGAAAGCTGCAAGAACCTCGTGGTCATGGACCGGACGAAGGAGCCGGGCGCGCCCGGGGAGCCGCTCTACCTCGACATCGTCACGGCGTTCGAGAAGCACATCGCGCTCGGCGACATCCCCGAGAGCCGGCGCCCCAAGATCGTGGGCGGCCGGTACGGGCTCTCCTCGAAGAACTTCACCACGGCCATGGCCAAGGCCGCCTTCGACCACGGCAAGCAGCCGATCGAGCGCGACCGGTTCCTCCAGGGCTTCACCGTGGGCATCGACGACGACGTGACGCGGCTGAGCCTCGAGGTCACCGAGGACATCGACACCGCGCACCCCTCGCTCCGGCGCTTCAAGTTCTACGGGATGGGCGGCGACGGGACCGTCAGCGCGAACAAGAACTCGATCAAGATCATCGGCGACAACTCGGACAAGGCGGTCCAGGGCTACTTCCAGTACGACGCGAAGAAGGCAGGCGGTCTCACCCTGAGCCACCTCCGCTTCTCCGACGAGAAGGACGTCCGCTCGAGCTTCTTCATCCAGAAACCCGACTTCGTGGCGATCCACAACAAGGAGTACCTCGGCGTCTACGACATGCTCGCCGGCATCCAGGAAGGCGCCACGGTGCTGATCAACACGGACGTGCCGCCGGAGGAGGTGTTCGCCTCGTTCCCGGAGGAGGACCAGAAGACGCTGATCGAGAAGAAGTGCACGCTCTACGCGATCGACGCCCACAAGATCGTCAACGGGATCGGGCTGAGGGGCCGCATCAACACGACCATGCAGGCCGCCTTCTTCAAGGTCACGCAGGTGCTTTCCGAAGACATCTACGTCCCCGCCGTGGAAAAGGCCATCGAGAAGACCCTCGGCAAGAAGGGGGAGAAGGTCGTCGACGTCAACAAGAAGGCCTTCCACCTCGGCCTGGAGAAGATCCAACGGATCCCGATCCCCGACCGGCCGGTGCCCTCGACCTGCCGGTGCGAGGAACTCCGCGTCAAGCCCGAGGACGAGGATTTCGAGGACGTTTTGAAGGACGTGATCGAGCCCGTGATGCACTTCGACGGCGACTCGATCAAGGTCTCCGAGATGCCTCCCGACGGCGTCTTCCCCACCGGGACCACGCGCTACGAGAAGCGGAACATCGCCACGCGCCTGCCCAAGTGGGTCCCCGAAAACTGCGTCCAGTGCGGCTTCTGCGCCTTCGCCTGCCCCCACGCCGCGATCCGCATCAAGGTGAACAAGAAGGCCGACATCCCGGCCGCGGACGAGGCCTACCCCACCGTCCCCCTCAAGGCCAAGGGCGCCGACGACGAGGACCGCTTCCGCGTCCAGGTCGCCCCCGACGACTGCACCGGCTGCGGCGTCTGCGTGGACATCTGCACCGGCAACAAGAAGCGAGAGACGCTGGTCATGGTCCCCAAGGACGAGATCCTCGACGACGCCCGGAAGAGCTTCGAGACCTACCTCGCCCTGCCCGACACCGATCCCGCCTGGACCGGCTCCAAGACCGTCAAGACCGCCATGCTCACGGAGCCGCTCCTCGAGTTCTCCGGTGCCTGCCCCGGCTGCGGCGAAACGCCCTATCTCAAGCTCATCACCCAGCTGGTCGGCGACCGCATGATCCAGGCGAACGCCACCGGCTGCTCCTCCATCTGGGGCGGGACGGCGCCGATCGTCCCCTTCTGCAAGAACAAGCGCGGCGAGGGCCCCACGTGGGCGTCCTCGCTCTTCGAGGACGCCGCGGAGTTCGCCCTCGGCATGCGGCTCGGCGTCGACAACCTCGCCGGCGACGCGTTCACCCTCCGCGAGAAAATCCTCGCCTCCAAGGACGCCCCCGCCGACGTGAAGGCGGCCCTGGAGACGATCCCCCCGCTGTCCGAGCAGATCCGCCAGGCGTCGTTCGAGAAGGCCCGGGACGCCGTAGACAGGATCCGCGCGCTGACCGAAAAGGCCCCCGCCGGATCCGACCTGGCGCGGCTCCACAAGGCCTGCGACTACCTCAAGTACAAGGCCGTGTTCGGCGTCGGGGGCGACGGCTGGGCCTACGACATCGGCTACGGCGGCCTCGACCACGTGGTCGCGAGCGGCCTGGACGTCAACCTGATCGTGCTCGACACCGAGGTCTACTCGAACACGGGCGGACAGCGGTCGAAGGCGACGCCGCTCGGCGGGGTGGCGAAGTTCGCCGCGGCCGGCAAGGAGGTTCCGAAGAAGGATCTGGGGATGATGTGCATGGCCTACGGGTCCGTCTACATCGCGAGCTGCAACTTCGGCGCGAACCCCGCCCAGACGTTGCGCGCCGTCCGCGAAGCCCTCGAATACCCGGGCCCGACGCTGTTGATCCTCTACGCGAACTGCATCGAGCACGGAATCGACATGGGCCGGGGGCCGACCCAGGCGAAGCTCGCCGTGGATAGCGGCTACTGGCTCCTCTACCGCTACGACCCCAGGCTGCTCCAGCAGGGGAAGAACCCCCTGCAGCTCGACAGCCGGGAACCCAAGGCGGACATGATGGACTACCTCAAGGGCCAGCGGCGCTTCCGCCGGCTCATGGACGAGCGGCCCGCCCAGGCGGAAACACTCTATTCGGAAGCGGTCCGACTCGCGAAAAACCGCTACAAATACTACAGGAAGCTCGCGGATCTCGACTTCGCTGATTTCGAGATCTGAGGAGCGAGCGATCTGGTCGACGGCTGTCCGGGGTGGACATGGACAGGAACCGCCGGGACATCCAGGTGCCCAACGTCACGGACTCGCTGGAACAGGTCCGGGGCTTCGTCTTCGCCTTCCTGGAAGACACGCCCTTCGAGGAGGCGGAGCGACGGCGCCTCGTCCTGGCCGTCGACGAGACGGTCGCCAGCAACATCCTCTGTTCCGAGGCCCTGGAGCGCGGGGGGGAGACGGAACTCTCGCTCGAGGTCGACGGCGAATGCTTCCGGGCACGGGTGCGCGACACGAGCCGGGAACCCGACCGGGTGCCCGAGGAGGAGTTCGAGAACGTCCTCGAGCGGGCCCGCAAGCACGAGATCGGGATCTTTCTGGTCCAGCAGATCATGGACGAGATCCGGTACACCTACTGCAAGGGGATCCGGAACGAGCTGGAGCTGGTGCGCTACCTGCCGGGAAGGAAGAGCGGGGACGGAGAAGGGGCCTAGGGAATGAGGAACAGGGATATGGGAAAAGGCGAGACGAGGATGAACGAGCCCCCTTCTGTCCCGGAGGAATCCGGGTCTTCCTCCTTCTTTTCGACGGACCTCTTCGCGACGCTGGCGGTGTCCGCCGTCTACTTCCTGATTCTCTTCCTCCTGCTCTTCTCGTACGTACTGACGTAGGGGCGCCCGCGTGTGGGCGCTCCCTGTTTCCTCCGTCGAGGGCGGCATGATGCCGCCAGGATTCCGATGAAAGCCCTGCTGCAGCGCGTATCCCAGGCGAAGGTGGACGTGGCCGACGAGACGATCGCCGAGATCGGCAAGGGCCTTCTGGTCCTGTTCGGCGTGGAGAAGGGGGACGAGAAATCCCAGGCGGAGAAGCTGGCGCGCAAGACCGCGGATCTCCGGATCTTCGACGACGAGGCGGGCCAGATGAACCTCTCGGTCTCGGAGGTGGGCGGCGAGGTCCTCGCCGTCTCCCAGTTCACGCTGGCCGCGGACACGCGCAAGGGGCGGCGCCCCTCCTTCATCCGCGCCGCGCCCCCCGACCAGGCCGAGGCGCTGTTCGAACATTTCAAGGAGACGCTGGCCTGGCGCGGCGTGCCCGTCCAGTCGGGCCGCTTCCAGACCGTGATGGCGGTCCACCTCGTCAACGACGGGCCGGTGACGATCCTGCTGGAGGCGTGAGGAGCCATTCGCGCTGCAGAATGGAGGTTGCGCGGGATCAGCGTGATGCGCGATCGGGATCGCACGGAACGCGACGCGTAGCGTCGGGGAGCGAGCCATGGACCGGGAGAGCCTCAAGGCCTTGTTCGAGCGGATGGACGAGGCGCTGGACGAGCCGACGCAGCTCGACATCCGTGGCGGGGCGGCCGTTCTGGCCCTCGGAGCGCCCGGCCGGACCACCATGGACATCGACGTTCTTCCGTCGTCGGTCTTCGTGGAAAAGACGCTCAGGGAGGCCTGCTCGAAGTCCGGCCTCCTCTTCAATCCCGACGACAAGGACCGGGTCGAGGCGGACTACCTCGAGGTCGTCCCGGAAGAGACGCTTGTTCTTCCGCGCCCCTCCGGGGAACTTCCCTACAACACGGTTTTTCGCGGCCGGCAGCTGACCGTCAGGACGCCCCCCGCCGCCGACCTCGTCGTGGGGAAGCTGAAACGACTCGATCCGGAGGATGCGGCCGACGTCGCCTTTCTGGTCAACACGTTCGGCCTGTCCGCCGACGATCTCCGCGAGAGTTTCGGGCGCCTTCCCGCCCGCTTCCAAAGGGACGCGGTGGTCGAGGACAATTTCCGCTACGTCCTGGAGGATTCCTTCGGTGCCTGATGCAAGCCTATCGAGGGATCCGGATCGTCGGGAGAGGTGGCGCCTTCTGGTCGAGACCATGGTCGAAGCCTGCCGGGAAGGCGGACCTCGCGAAGTGACCTACTGGGCCCAGCAGCTCGCCTATGCGCCCGTCGTCCCCCACGCTCTCTCCCTCTGGCTGCGGGACCGGACCCCTTCCGCTGAAGACCGGAAGGCCCTCCTCGAGGCGGTCCGTCTCGGAGCCGCCGGGCTGGACGCGCTTCCGGACGATGCCGGCCGGGCCGGCACGGCCCTCGCCCGCCTTTCGAGGCGCCAGGCGACGGCCATGGCGTTCGGGCGACGCGGCGTGCTCCGCCGCCTCGCCCGGGTTCTCGGGGGGGACGCGTCGGACCGCGCCCCCGGGTTCGTGCCGCGCAGGTTGCTTCGCTGCTACCCTCTGATCGGATGGGATCCGCCGCGCGACGCATTTGGATCCCGACCCGGGGCCTGATATTTCCTTGCCTTCCCCTGTCCAGCCGGGGTAAAAGGATTCATTCGCATTTTTTGCATGGAGGTCCGTCATGTCCACAGGCTTTTCACGATGCATTCCCCTCGTCGTCTTCGCGGCGTCTCTACTCGCCGTCTCGCCCGTTTTCGCGCAGGGTCCTGCGCCCTCTCCGGGGCCGGGCGTGATGCCGGAGAGCCCGTTCCCGGAGATCCACATCTCGGTCAACCCGGTGGCGCCGATCGGCCCGGCGGCCGACACCGGGCACACGGCCCTGTTCGGCGGCCTCGGGTTTTCCGGGGGCTACAATTTCACGCGCCGGTCCATGGCCTGTATCGGCGTGGACGGGCAGCTGGTCATCGCGGGCATCATCGACGACAGCGGGTGGGACAGCTACTTCGACACGTCGGGGACCTGGATCCACTTCAGCGCGGGGCTTCCGATCCGCCTCGGCGGCGGCGCGGCCAGTTTCTTCGCCCGGCCCGGGATCTGCTTCGACTCGTTCAACTTCGAGGCCAAGGGTGTGGACCCCAGCGACGGGGATTACGACCGGTTCACGTTCGACAGCGCCCCCGGGATCGGCATCTGCCTCGCGGCGGGCCTCGAAGTCAACATCGGAGACCGTTTCTCGATCGGCTTCATGGGGCAATTCGACTTCCTCTTCCTCAATCCCCACGAGCTGGAAGAATACTGGGCCGACGGGGGCAGTTCCGCCTGGAGCCGGGACACCCACGAAGGGTACGTCACGCCCCAGCTCTGGTTCCGGTTTCTCATCAAGTTCTGAGCGTTTCCCCTGCATACAAAACCCCCCGGATTCACGAAGGGAATCCGGGGGGAGGGGTCCGGTCCTGCCTTTCTACTTGTACACCACGATGCGGTCCTTGCCGAGGCCCTGGCAACGCGTGCAGATCGAGTGGCGCATGCCGTCCTTGTCGCCGGAGCTCCCGCCGCCGGCCGCGATGTAGGTGACGTAGCCGCGACCCTGGCAGGGCGGGCAGGGCTTCTCCTCGATGCGGACGATCTGCATCACCCCCGAGTTCTCCGCGTAGTAGGCGAGCATCCACTGGAACTTCATGTCCGCCGTGGCGACCTTCCACCACTCTTCGGGGGAGAGGGTCTTCTGCTTCTTGCCGGAGGAGCTCTTCCCGTATTTCTTCTTCGCCTGGTCCACCATCCCCTGGGGGATGCCGAACCGCTTGCCCAGCTCGTCGATGAGGCCGGAGGAGCCGCTCTTCCCGTAGCGGGATCCCTTCTCCACGATGAAGGTCCCCGTCCCGTACGTGGCCTTGTGGACGTTGTAGACCTCGCGTTCCTCGAAGGCGTTCTTGATCTCGTCCTCCTTGAGCCCGCGGTCCTCCACGATCTTCGCGACGATCTCCTCGGTCAGCTCCTTGTGGAGAATCTTCTTGGCGTCGGCGAGCTTCATCTCCTTGTCGAGCGCCCGCTTCCTCAGGATCCACCTGAGGTACTTGTACCAGTCCCGCACCACCACGCTCTGCATGTAGCGCACCTTCGCCTGCTCGATCCCGGTCATCACGTTCTCCGTGTCGTCCTGGATGATCTCGCTCTCCGGGAACGCCTCGCGCGCCTCTTCCCACGCCGCGTACGCCTCCTGGAATTCCTTCCGCGCCACCATGCGCATGATCTCCTCGATCCGCCGCCGCACCTGCGCCTCCCGGACCAGGTCCTCGAGGGCCTCCAGCCGGTTGCGGATGAAGGTGGGCTTGAACGCGGGCGCCAGGGCCTGCACCTCCACCAGGTGCTTCTTCTCCATCTCGAAATAGCCCAGCTTCCGGCACCAGGTCGCCAGGTCGTAGTGCGCGTCGGCCGTCTCGGGCTCCTCCTTCTCCTCCGTGTGCAGCGCGTAGGCCTCCTCCTGCGAATAGATGGAGAGAATGTCCATCTCGATGGGCTCGATCCGCTTGATGACCTCGGCCGGATACTTGAATTCCCCCGTGCTGCGCCGAACCCGCACGAACGAATCGGTCTGTTCGAGGATCTTCCCCTCGAGCATGTCCCCCGTCTTGAGATGGAGCCGGCTCGCCTCGATCGTGATCCGCTGCTCCATGTCGGAAAACTCCAGTCCCAGCGCCTTTCTAAGGCGCGTCCGGTCCTCGGGATGGATCTGCTCCCAGGAGAGCTTCACCACCCCGCCCGTGTCCCAGCGCTTCAGCACGAAGCCGTGCTGGTCCGACTCCAGCAACTCCCCCTGCAGGAAGCTGCCGTCGGGAAGCCTGACGATCTCCCCGCTTCCGCTCGTCGCGAACACGGCCAGCACGAACACGAGAAGCCAGCCCGTCCAGATCTTTCGTCCTTGCATCGGGCGTCCCCCTTTCTCGACTGAAATCTACAATCTGAAATCCAGAATCCCTGCGCCCTCCATCGGGCCCCGGAACCGGCTAGTACGGCCGCTTCAGGATCACCTTCGGCACCAGCTCCGGAACGGCCAGCCCGCCCCCCTTCCGCCAGTAGACCTTGATCTCGGCCAGGACGGCGAACCCCGCCTCGTCCAGGGGCGTGAACCGAACGCTGTAACGGTAGTTCGGAAAGCCGGGAACCTCCACCGGCCTCTTCACGCCGATGTCCTTCAGGTAGTCCGACGCGTGCGCCTTCTTGCCCGCCCGCACCCGCTTCCGCTTCCAGGCGTCGATGGCGGCCACCGTGTACCCCGCCTCGATCTCGGCCGCGATCGACTGGGCCGCCAGCGCGACGTTGGTCTGGTCGACCGCCTGCTTGTGCACGTCCACGCCGCGGGCGAAGAGCGCCAGCACGGCCGTCACGCCCACCGTCACGATCGAAAGCGCCACGAGAACCTCGACCAGGGAGAACCCCGCCCGGGATCCGAGGCCGCGCGCCCCGCCGGGCGGGCCCCCGGACCCCGCGTGTCCCGCGTCGATGCGCCGCATGTCCATGATTCCTCAAAACATCAACGCCCCCCGGATCGGGGCGGGCGTTCAACGGTTCTTCCCGGACCGCGCGCCGGTCTTTCTCACGGCACGGACCCAGGGAGGGTCCTCGGGCGCGTGCCTCTCCAGCAGCTTCGACATCCCCTCGCCCACCCAGTGGCCCCGGTGGGCCGGCAAGGCGACCGTCAGGACGAAGGTGCGCCCCCCCCGGACCTCCTCGCCCGCCTCGTGCGTGACGGGCTTGGACCCCCGGGCCCCCCGGGCCTGCTTCCTCGTCTTGAAGGCGAACCGGGTCCTCGACTCGTACCAGATCCATTCCGTACCGACCTTCACGTACCGGTAGAGGGACGGATCGTCCTCCGTGGGGAAGTCCCCGGCCGAATCCACCGGGATGTCGTCGTCCGATGGGTCGAGCGGCCGCGCGAGCGTCGCGCGCATCCCCGCGTCCCCGGCCACGGCGCACACGACGATCCGCACCTGGCGGGGAAAGACGTCGTCGGAGGGGTCGTGGCGCGACCCCGCGCCGGCGGCCAGCCAGAAGACGTTGGGGGTCTTGCGCCCCTCGCGGCTCTTCGGATCGGGCAGGACGCCCCGCGTGGAGTCCCAGATCACCTCCGGCCCGCATTCGCCCCCCAGCGTCCGCGTCAGCGCCTTCTGGAGGTCCCACGTGGTGGTGTACTGCGTCCAGAAGAGGAACCCCAGGTAGAGGACGCCGTCGGCCACCGGCGTGCACCGGGACGTCACCTCGTCCTTCTCGTCGATGTTCTCGTCGATGAAGAGGCTCCGGGAACCCCCGATGGGGGAGCGGACGCCCCGGTAGAGAACGTCCGAGTCGGGGTCCGGGTCCATGACGTAGACCACTTCCATCAGGCCGCCGAGGGGCTTCAGGTTCCCGTGCGGATCGCCGCGGCCCTCGATCACGCCGTCGAACCGGTCCGGCGGCCCCGTGCCCGAGGCCCGGAGGGCCTCGTCGGCGCCCTCGTCCTCGAGGGTCCGCACGAAGCGGAGCCGGTAGCGCCGGTTTCCGTCCAGGTCGCAGAGGAACCGGACGTCCACCTCGCCCGCGTCGCCGGGTCTCGGCACGGCCATGTTCTGGAGGTCGTCCTGGATCTGCTTGAGCACCATCTGGGAGTGCTCGAAGATCATCCGCCGGTCCTCGGTCCCCCGCCAGGTGTCGATGCCCGAGCGCAGCGCGACGACCAGCATGCTTCCCAGGACCACGAAGATGGAGATCGCCACGAGGATCTCGGCGAGCGTGAAGCCGCGCGTCGATCCGGGCATCAACGCCGGATTGCGGTCCTCTTGTTCCATCACGTCGCTTTCAAATGGCCGCCCCGGTATCCGACATGCCGTTTCTCCAGCTTAGCGGTTCAGCGCCTCGTGGTGAAGGACGCGCAGGGGCTGGGCGTAGCGGACCTGGAAGTTCTTGAGCCGGGGGGTGGACTTCCAGGCGTCGCTCGTGAAGGCCCCCTCCTTGTAGATGAAGTACGCCCGCACCTCGATGGAATCGCCCTGGGTGCCGATGACGTTCTCCCCGGCCGGGTCCTCGAACACGTAGAGCCCGCCGGGCTCGTTGGTGGGTTCGACGTTCCAGTCGGGGGCGCCGTCGACCCGGACGAAGATCTTGATCTCGTGGAAGGTCTCGTCGGGGATGTGCTGGTCCCAGGTGATGCGGTCCCAGTAGGCGTCCCGGGCCTGGAAGGAGGCCTGGAAGTAGGCCATCTCGGGGACGGAGGCCTGCTCGCGGTAGCCGTCGAAGTACCGGAACGGCATCAGCACCGCGATGTCCCCGTCGGAATGCGCGTCGGCCTGCGTGCCGAAGGCGCCCCGGAAGAGGCCCTTGGAATCCGGGTTCTCGGAGGGGACCACGAGGGCCCCGGCGTCGTGGCGGTGGTAGCCGATCATCTCCTCGTTGACGAGCACGTAGCCTTCGGGGGGGAATCCCGAGAGCGTCAAGAGGGGAATCCGGTTCTCGTCGGCGGAGATCCGGCTGGCCAGCGCCGAGGATTTCACGAAGGAGAGGTTCATGATGTATTCCCCGGCGTCATGAACGCCGGCCTCGGTGCCCAGGATGCCGCGGGTCAGTCCGGAGAGACGGGACCCGTCCCGCTCGGAGAACCCGATCAGCTCGTCGCCGATTTTGAGGACGCCGGTGTCGGGAAAGGAGTTCAGGTTGACCTTGATCTTCACGGGTTCGTCATCGCCGCTCCCGCTCGATCCGCCGCCCTGGACCGTGAAGATCGCGGTCTGCCCGGACGCCTCCCGGGCGATGTCCAGCTCGGCCGCGTCCTCGTCGATGGCCGCGCCCAGCCGGTAGAGGCCGCGCCCGGCCGTGGCGAAGCGCACCTCGTCCAGCGTCCCCGCGGTCCCCACCCCCGACGCCGATTCGCCCAGCGTCACGTCGCCCTTCAGGTTGCCGCCCGCCGTCTCGCCGGAGGGGAACTTCAACAGCCGCGTCCCCTCCACCTCGAACGGGAAGTCGAGGCACTCGGTGAAGGCCACCCAGGTGACGTCCGCCCAGTTCACCATGGCGGTGTTCCGCCTGAGGATCTGGGTGCCCTGCTGGGTGATCAGGGTCACGACGTCGAAGCGGCCGCAACGACCTTCTTGCGTCTTGAAGACGGGGACGATCTCGGCGCCGGCGTCGTGTTCGTTCCGGAGGGTGAGGTTTCGTCTCCGGAAGTCGTAGGAGAAGTCGAACGGTTCCTCCTCCGGCGGATCTTCTCCCGGCGGGGGCTCCTCGGGATCCTCCTGGAGGGAGTCGTTCTCCTCGCCCTGCTCGAAGATCTCCTCGATGACGTCGTTCTCGGAGCGGACCAGGTAGACCTGCCCGTTCTTCTCGCAGATCACGTCGTAGACGAACCACTCGTTGTCCACCTGGACGCGGGCCTCCTCGGTCTCGTAGTCCGAGGCCGCGCTGACGGGCAGGGAGATCATGATGACGTGGATGAAGTCCAGCTCGAAATCCTGGGCCTCGGTGTCGAACTGGCCCCGCTCCACGTCCTTGAAGGTCTCCTCGTCCTTGGAGTCGTAGTAGACCATCTCGTACTGGATCTGCACCGAATCCGCGGTCGAGGTCCCTCCGGAGCCGCCTCCCGGGTCGCCGGGGTCGCCGCCTCCCGGTTCCAGCGTCCCGCCCTGGTAGTCCCGGGGATCGCTCGTCCCCCCCGGGGTGGACCCGCCGCCGGACGGCACGCCCGGCGAGGAGGAGGAGGCGGCGTCCATGTAGAAGCGGAAGAGGAGCAGGAAGCCGCTGTCCGGGAATCCTTCCGTGTCCTTGACAGGGATCTCGTCGTCGCCGGCGCCGAGGAGGATCGGGGTGGGGGGGGCCGCCTGGGGCATGAAGATCCCGTTCGAGAGCCCGCCTTCGGGCGAGGTGCCGCCGCCGGGCGTGGTGCCTTCCCCGGGTGTGGTGCCGCCGCCGGGTGTGGTGCCGCCGCCTCCGGAACTCGATTCCCAGGGTAGACGGACGCGCGTCTGGGTCTTCTCGCCGATGGCCGAGGAGAGCGAGGCGCCCCCCTCGGGAATCCGGGTGTTGAGGGGGATGGAATAGCCGAAGACCGTCACGGCGGATCCGGCGGGATGGAAGGCGAGTTCGGTGCCGCGCTTTCCCCGCCCCGTCTTCACGTCCCGCTCGGTTTCGTCGTCCGTGTCCGCGTCGCCGGGATCGGAGGACCCTCCTGCGGTGCCGCCGCCGTCATCTCCGGTGTCGCCGGCGCCCTCCTGGTAGTCGGGGGTTCCGCCTCCGCCTCCGCCCGACCCGCCTCCGGGATCGTATCCGGGGGTGTCGGGATCCTGGGGCGTGTAGGAGCCGGACCCGTCGTCGGTCTGGGCGTCGGGATCGAATTCCGGATAGGGGTTGTAGTAGAAGGACTGGCCGCCGCGGGTCGTGTAGTGGATGGCCTCGTTTCCGATGAGGAGCACGCCGGCCGTCGGGAAGCCGGAGGCGTCCTCCACCACGATCTCCTCGACGCGGCCGGCTTCGAGGTCCTCGGCGAGCCGGGTGACCTGGATGCTCCCGTCCGCGTGGCGATGGACGAAGTTCCCGACGGGCCGGCCGTCGAGCATGAGGGACATCTCGCCGTAACGCGTGCTCTTCCAGGCGGCCGCCAGGTGGTACCACACGTCCTCCTGGAGGAGCTCGGACGCGCCGTCGAGGCGGACCTCGGAGGCGATCGGCTCGATCGTCCCGTCCGCCATGCGGAAGACCAGCTCGCCCGTTTCGCTGTCGTGGAAGAACTTGATCCGGTTGAGGTACTCCAGGCCGGGATCCTCGGCCATGTCGAAGAAGGTGGTGCAGGACGGCGCCTGGGACCACTTGGGCTTGAACCAGAATTCCACGGTTCCGGCCTTGACGTCCTGGCTCTGGGTGGCCGGATCGGGACCGAACTTCGTCTTCCCCTGGTCGAAGTGCACGCCCGTGCCGTCGAGGACCGGTCCCTCCGGCGTCAACTCGAACCCGTCGAGGAACTGCCGGTCGAAGTGCTCCACGAAGCCGGACCCGCCCGAGGAGAGCTCGATGACGAACGCGCTTCCCCCGCCGGATTGCAGGACCTGCCGCTTGTCGCCTTGCTCGTCCCCCCCGTACATCCGGGCGGACTTGAGCCGGACGTCGCCGGCCTCGGGGTCGCGGTCGTAGCCCGGGAAGACGCTCTCGATGGAGACGGGCTCGGGCCAGGTGCAGACCTTCCGCCCCTGGGGCGCCCAGAGCTTCTGCTGGAAGTCGTACTGGCTCTCCAGGGTCAGCGAGGCCGTCTGGGGAGGGGTGAGCGCCACGATCTCCTTGAACCGGTGGGACGCCACTTCCTTCCCCGAGGGGGCGTTGATGATGCCGGTGACCTCGAGCGTGTAGGTGTCGAACGACTTGTAGCAAAGCGGCGCGGTGGAGACGAGGAGGCGGTAGTCGTTGGGGTTCCGGGCGTTGAGGAGGATGGCCCGGAGGCTGGACTTGGAGAGGAGGCCGGTCTCCCGGGAGAAGGACTCGCCGTCCCCGCGCATGTCCTCGCTGTCCCCCCCGGCGAGTTCCAGAAGCGCCGCCTGGAGATCCTCCCGGCAACGGATGCAATTCTCACCCGCGTCGTTCTCGTAGTGGATCAGGTGGTCCGCCGCCGCTTCCGCCTCCTCGCGCGTCACGCACATCGAAGGCCGGACCTCCTCGCCCGTCTTGGGGTTGTCGAACCCCTGGTCCATGAGGCACTTCAGGCCCATGAACAGAGAGACCAGCACCTCCCGCGGGGCCGTGTTCACGTTCACGGGATGACGCATGGCGGGCTGGACCTCCCAGGTGTCCTCCGGCTCGAACATCATCTCGAGCTTGCGGTCGAGAACGACCAGGCGTCCGTTCCGCCAGGGGCGGTTTCTCATCACGCGCGCGTACACCACGGTGAGGTCCGATTCCTCCGCCGATCCGCTCTCCTCCTCGGCCCAGGAGGAAAGCTTGCGCGTGATCTTGAGAAGCGTGCCCGGAGACATGTGGCGGCCGTTCTTCACCACCAGCGCGTCCGCCTTCTCCGAATCGTCCTGCCACATCACCCTCTCCACCCGCACCGGAGACGTCCATCCGTGCTGCAGCTCACGGTGCGAATGCACCGTGGCGAAGGGGGTGATCCTGTCGATCTCGGACGGGGCGAACGCCGTGGCTCCCGTGTCGTGGGGGGGGATCTCGGATACCTTGCGAATGTCGGACAGGGACTGGTACGGATGGAAGCGCGTGTTTCCGGAGACGGGATACCCGCCCGCCTTCCAGGCCCGGAAATCCACCACCAGGTTGTTCTTCTTGTGCGACGCCGGCTTGGAGAAGTACGCGTCCTGCATCTGCCCCCGCTCGCACCCCGTCAACTTGTTGCCGTCGACGTCACGGTAGGAAACCACTTCCTGCTCGATCAGGACGTACCCGTCCACCGTATTCGGATCGCCGTCCGCGTAGAAACCGGAGGCGTCGTCCACCTCGATGCGCGACGTGTCCTCGGTGAGAGGCTCCAGCAGGACGGCCCCGCCCGCCAGGTTGCCGAGCGCCCAGGGCGAGGCGGAATTCAGGTTCAGCTTCGCCTGCTCGTCCTCCACTTCCACCGACCAGAGGAATCCCTGGGGATCCGTGAAATCGGCCTCGACCCGGGCCGCCAGGTCCTTGCGGGCGCCGAGATCCATGTCGACGCTGAATTCCTCCAGCGTATCCCAGTCCGGCGTCTGGAAGGGCGGATCGTAGCGGCCGGACTTCTCCAGGGTCTCCTGCGTCCGGTAGAGCCGGGAGACCGCGTAGTTCCGCGCCCCCTCCGCGAGGATGCGCGCCTGGGCCTGGTAGAACTGGGTCCGGCTGGTCTTCTCCTGCAGCTGCATGGATACCGTGAACGGCGTCGCGATGGCCACCAGGGCCAGGAGAATCACGATCACCATGATCAGGGCCACGCCTCGGGTCCGGTGAGCATGGAACTTCATGCCTTGTCTCCCAAAAGCCTCGCCTCAGGGTGGTGCAAACCCGATGCCTTTCCCCGAGCAATTCCCTCGAAGGGTGGAAAATTCTATCCTCTTTTCAAACAAGGGATTACACAGGAAGTCCGTCTCTGTGCCCCAGCGGGGGCCCAGGATCCGGGGGCTCCGACAACCTATATTACAGCAAAAGAAGGGGAAGTGACAACCAGGTTGTCGGTCGAGGGCCTGTGAGAGCTCCCTTTTCTCAGAGGATGTGGAAAAATCCGCTCGCGCAGGGAACCAGGGATTTTTCCACAGCCCCTCGGTCAAGGCGTCCTCTCGGCCTTCTCGATCCTGGGGACCCCGTCCTCGAAATGTTCCGCATTCAGGAAGGTACCCGACAGGGTGACCGGATCGCCGATTTCGATTTCCGGCTTGCAGGGTCGTTCCATGTCGGCAACGAGGATCCGCCCGGGTCCTTCGCCGACCAGGCATTGTTTTCCGTCCCCGGCCATCCAGAGGAGGGTTCCGTGGGCTTTGAAACCGGTTCCGTCTTGAAGGCGCGAGATGTCGTTCCAGGCGATGGGGATGTCGGTTCCCTGTTCCTCGTAGAAGAGGGAAGCGTCTTCGGGTTTCCTGAGGTCCCGGTTTCGCCTGACGAGCAGGCGCACGGCGCCGTCGATGGTGACGGGGACGCCGTCGGCGATCAACGTCTCGCCCGGCTGGAGTTGGGGGGGCCAGGTTCCCGTCCATCGATTTCGATCGAGGAGGAGCGTGAGGAGGGGTTTTTCCTTCAGGAAGAAGCGTGTGATCGTGCACAGGCAGGATGCGTCGTCGGGTCTTTCGACGGTTTCGAGGACGCCGACGACCCTTTCGATGGGCGCGTCGGGAGGGGGGTTTGTTTTTTCGCCGTTGTGGGCGGGAAGGGTGGTGAGGCTCTCGAGGACGTTTCCGAGGAGGAGGAGGAAGCCGACGGCGGCGAGGACGACGAAGACCATGGCGAGGAGGGGTCCCTTTTTGCGGGCGGTGGTGGGTCGTTTGTCGAGGGTCATGGCCTTGGCGAGTTCGACGGAGAGTTTCTTTCGTTCTTCGATTTCCTTGGCCATGCGCCATGCGGAGAGGACCTCGTCGAGGTCTTTCAGGAGAGCCTCGCAGTCGGGGAACCTGGACGGGGGGTTTTTCTCGATGCATCGGTAGACGATGTTGGCGACCTGGAGGGAGGTCTGCGGGGCGAGTTCCCCGATGGGGACGGGGATGTCGTGGAGGTGTGCGTGGAAGACGTCGGAGGGGTCCTCGGCGTCGAAGGGGACTCTCCCGGTCAGGAGTTCGTAGAAGACGATGCCGAGGGAATAGAGGTCGCTTCGGGGCGTGGGGTTTTTCCCGGCGATGCACTCCGGCGCCATGTAATAGGGGGTGCCCATGATCCGTCCGGCGTCGGTCTCTCCGGGTTTTTTCTTGCCGGCGTTGTCGCTTTCTCGGGGGGGGATGGCCAGCTGGAAGGCGAGTTTGGCTAGTCCGAAGTCGGTGAGGAGGATGCGTCCGGAGGCGTCGACGAGGAGGTTGCTGGGTTTGATGTCGCGGTGGAGGAGGCCGGCGCGGTGGACGTGGGCGAGTCCTGCCGCGGCCTGGCGCACGATGTCGACGGCCTCCTGCTCGGGGAGGGGTCCTCGTTTGTCGAGGAGGCTGTCGACGCCTTCGCCCTCGACGTATTCCATGGAGTAGAAGACGGCGTCTTCCTGGCGGTCGATGGCGTAGATCTGGACGATGTTCGGATGCCTCGTCTTGGCGACGGCGAGGGCTTCCCGCTTGAAGCGTTCGAGGAAGTCGTCGTCCCGGGCGAGATGGGATCGGAGGGTCTTGACGGCGACGTAGCGGTTGAGGTTGGTGTCGAGGCACTTGAAGACGCGTCCCATGCCGCCGGCGCCGATTTCCCGGATCACCTTGAAGTGTTTCAGGGTTTCGAGGGGCGGGTCGGGCGCCGGTTCGACGATGTCCTCCCGGTTCACGTCCCGCGTATCGCCGCTCTTGTCCGCGTCCATGAGGTTCGGTCCAAAACCATGCAGGGTCGGCGTGACGGCCCTGCGGTGGAGGCCGGGAGGATGGACACCGCGCCCGCCTGCGCACGCCGGGGTCATGATAGGCATCCCTTGCGGGGAGGGTCAATTTTTTCTTGACAGTTCGGGGGGTTCGACCAAGAATACGGCTTCATCGATAGGCGCCGCCCTTCGGCGCGCGTTGGTCAGCCATTCGGTTTGTTTGCCGCTTGGGAGGTCCCATGAGTGGGAGCGTAACTCGCTGGGCCGTGCCCTTTTTCATCATGGCCGCGGTCGTCATTGTTTTCGCGCCGAGCGCGGCGCAGGCCCAGGGGGAAGCCAGGAGGCTTCTGGACGAGGGCAAGCAAGCCTTCCTGGAGGGGGATTACGAGACGGCGATGCTCCGTTTCGAGGAGGTGATGCGTGCGGATCCTTCCCTGGAGGAAGCATTGCGTCTTCGTGAGCGCGCCGGGTACGCGTTTCTGGTGGAGGTGCTGGCGAAGGGCGGGAAGTACAAGTCGTTCGCGGAATGGCTTCTGTCCCGGGCGGAGGGCTTCGACGACGAGCGGAAATCGAATCCCGAGCTGATCCAGGAGATCATCGACGACCTCATGAGCGAGGACATGACGCGCTACCAGTGGGCTCTGGAGCGGCTCGAGTTCGAGGTGGGGGAGTATGCCGCGCCGAAGCTGTGCGAGATGCTGGGCAACGAGACGGACCGGAAGGCCCGCGAGCGTGCGGTCATCGCGCTGAGCCGGATGGGTGCGCAGGTCGTCCTGCCGGTCATCGAGTGCCTGAACAGCCAGAACATCCGCCAGAAGCAGGGGGCGGTGATCGTGCTGGGGAACATCGGGGACCTGCGGGCGGTGGCGGACGTCAAGCGCCTCTACGAGGATCCCAAGGAGCCGGCCGAGGTGAAGGATGTCGCGACGTCGGCTTTGCGCAAGATCGCCAGACGCGACCCCGGTCAGCTCCGTCCCGCGCGCGAGTACTACTACAACAAGGCGATCATGTACTACCAGAACCATCCGGCCATCATCAAGAACTACGACCGGAACTGGCTCTTCTGGAAGTGGAACGACGAGACGGGGACCCTCGACATGGAGAAGGTGCCCCAGTGGCTCTACAACTTCCGCCTCGCCGAGGAGGCCTGCTACGACGCCCTCGACATCGACTACACCTACACCAACATCTGGCCCGTCCTGGCCCTGGTCAACGTCGCGGAGTACAACGAGGTGCTCGTCCATCTCCGCGACGCGCCCGCCGCGATCCAGGACAAGCTGCAGGAACTTTCCGACAAGAACTTCGCCGGCTGGGTCGGCGGCATGGTCGTCGGCGAGCGGGCCCTCTACGACGCCCTCGACATCGCCCTCCGGTCCCAGGACGCCCTCGTGGCGGTCTCGGTGATCCGGGCGCTCCGATAC
>CAZDSO010000073.1:0-21960 GCA_964508045.1 uncultured Planctomycetia bacterium
ACTCCCTGTGTGGAACTGTCTCCCTCCGCAGCGGCCGCCTTCCCCCTCCCCGACCGGAAGGAGCTGCTCGCCCGGATCCCGGAAGGCCACCCGCGCCTCTTCGTGCGGCCGGAAGACCTGCCCTCGATCCGGGACCGCGCCCAGGGCGGGGGAAAGCAAGCATTCCGGAATCTTGTCCGGCATTGCGAGCGCCTCCTGAAGACGCCCCCCTCCACGGACGAGCCCGCGAAATACCCCGAGGACATGGTCCGGAAGAGCGAGGCGTGGCGGAAGCGATGGTGGGGCAACCGCGTCAAGACCATCCGCGTGCTGGAGTCCGCCGCGACGCTGGCCTTCACGGGGCGGGTTTCCGGGCGGGAGGATTTTCGCGATCTGGCCGAGCGGCTCCTCCTCGACGCGGCGCGCTGGGATCCCCGCGGCGCGACGGGCTTCTTCTACAACGACGAGGCGGGCATGCCCTTCGCCTATCACTTCTCGCGCGCCTACACCTTCCTTCACGACCGGCTGAGCGAGACGGAACGCGAGACCTGCCGGGATGTGATGCGGGTCCGGGGAAGGGATATGTACGCGCGCCTGCACCCCCACCACCTCTGGCGCCCCTTCTCCAGCCACGCCAACCGGGCCTGGCACTTCCTGGGGGAGGTGGGCATCGCCTTTCTGGGGGAGATCCCCGAGGCGGCGGACTGGGTCTGGTTCGCGATGAACGTCTTCCGGTGCGTCTATCCGGTGTGGTGCGACGACGACGGCGGCTGGCACGAGGGGATGTCCTACTGGATGAGCTACATCGGCCGTTTCACCTGGTGGGCGGAGGTGATGAAGACCGCCGTGGGGATCGACGCCTACGACAAGCCCTACTTCTCGCAGGTCGGCTACTACCCGCTGTACATGATGCCGCCGGGCCACCGGGGCGGCGGATTCGGCGACCTCTGCGCCCGCCGCCGGTCGAGCCACGCCGTCCCGCTCATGGCCGTCTTCGCGGCCCAGGCCGGCAACCCGCACTGGCGCTGGTACGTGGAAGCGCACGGCAAGCGCCCCGCCCTTCCCGGATACATCGGCTTCCTCCACGGCGCCCTGCCCTCCGTGGAGCCGGAAGCACCCGCGGACCTGCCCGCCTCGCGCCTCTTCGAGGGCACGGGGCAGGCCGTGCTGAACGAGACGATCCTGCGGGCCGAGGACAACGTCCAGGTCCTGTTCAAGTCCAGCCCCTTCGGCTCCCAGAGCCACGGCTACGAGGCCCAGAACGCCTTTCTGGTGAACGCCTTCGGGGAGCGCCTCTTCATCCGCTCCGGGCGCCGCGACATCTACGGAAGCGAGCACCATCGAAACTGGATGTGGCACACGAAGTCGGTGAACAGCGTCACGGTGGACGGGAAGAGCCAGAAGAAGCGCTCCCGCCTGGCGCGGGGCGAGATCCTCGAGTTCCACGCCTCCGAGGCCCTCGACTACGTCTCCGGCGAGGCGGGAAGCGCGTACGGCGACCGGATGAAGCAGTTCACGCGCCGCATCCTCTTCGTCAAGCCCGACCTCGTCCTGATCTTCGACACGCTGATCGCGTCCGCCCCCGCGACGTTCGAGTGGCGCCTGCACGCCCCCCATCCCCTGACACGCCATGGGGGAGGCACCGCGCGGACGGAAGGGAAGAACGCGGCGGCCCGCGTCGACTTCCTCTGGCCGGACACCCTGCAGGTGTCCGTCACGGACCGGTTCGATCCGCCCCCCCGCCCGAGAATCCGCCTGACCGAATACCACCTCACCGCCGCGACCCCCGTCCCCTCGCGTTCCGCGAGCTTCGTCACCGCGATCCGGATCCGCCGCGCGGAAGACGAGGAGAGCGCCCCCCTGTCCCTGACCCGGGAGCCCGCCGGCTTTCTCGTCGAGGGCTCCTGCCGGACGGGGGAACTGCTCGTCCTCCTGCGCACGGGGGACGGGCCGCTCTCCGCGGGGGGCGTGTCGGCCGAAGGACGCGTGACCGCCCGGATCGCGGGGAAAGGCGGGAAGGTGCTGGCGCGGTTCTCTTCAGAAGAAGGGCTGGAAGAGGAATTCTGAGCGATGGACTTCCTGGCGCAAGCCTTCGGCGAGGCCCTCCGGCTGCTGTTCAGCCTGGACGCGGAGCTTCTCCACATCACGGGCGTCTCGCTCAAGGTCTCCTTCGCCTCCGTGGTCCTGGCGACGCTTCTCGGCGTGCCTCTCGGATTCCTCGTCGGCGTGGGGCGGTTCCGCGGGCGCAGGGCGCTCGCCCTTCTCCTCAACACGCTCATGGCCTTGCCCACCGTGGTCGTCGGCCTCTTCGTCTTCGGCCTGATCTCGAGACGCGGCCCCCTCGGCTCGCTGGACCTCCTCTACTCGCCCTGGGCGATGATCCTCGGCCAGGCGGTCCTGGCCACGCCCATCATCGCTTCGCTCACCCTGGTTGCCGTGGAGGGCGCCGATCCACGCATCGCCGAGACGGCGCTCACCCTCGGCGCCTCGCGATGCCGCGCGGCCCGGGCCGTGCTCTTCGAGACGCGGCTCGCCCTCCTCGCGGCCGTGGCCGCCGGATTCGGGCGCGTTTTCGCCGAGGTGGGCGTGTCCATGATGCTGGGCGGCAACATCCGCTGGTACACCCGCAACATCACCACCGCCATCGCCCTCCAGTCCAGCATGGGGGAATTCGCTCTCGGGCTGGCGCTCGGCCTGATCCTTCTGGTCATCGCCTTCGCCGTCAACCTCGGCGTGCAGCTGATGCGCCCGCGGGGGGGGAGGGGGGCATAACGAACTCAACGTCCCGGAATGTTCACGTACCTCTTCTTCCTACCATCGTGTTGAAGACGCTTCGGCTGCTGAAATTCCAATCCGAAATCCCTACTGGATCACCTTCACGGCGTGCGCCTTGAAGACGGCGTAGACGTCCGAGCCGACCGTGAGGGCCAGCTCCGTCGCCGAGGCGGGCGTCACATAGGCCACGATCCTCGTCCCCGCCTCGACCGCCACCCGGACCTTCCCGTTCTCCTCGGCCACCTCCACGATGCGGCCCCGCAGGACGTTCTTCGCGCTCGTCTCGGGCACCGAGAGCGAGAGGGCCACGGACGCAGGATCGAGCGAGGCGGTCGCCGGACCCGGGGCGCCCTCGCCGACCCGGAGCTCCGCCTCGCCCGTGCGAAAGACGAGCGCCCCCGCCTTCTCGCGCACCTCGCCCCGGAAAACGTTTTCCGGATGGGCGTCCACGACGCGCCCCTTCTCCAGCGCCACGATGCGCGAGGCGAGCCGGAGCGCCTGGTTCTTGTCGTGCGTGGAGATCACGACCGTCCGGCCCCGATCGCGGTTCACGGAAACGACGAGATCCTCGATGCGCTTCCGGTTCTCCTCGTCCACGTCCGCCGTCGGCTCGTCCATCAGCAGCACCTCCGCCTCGCCGGCCAGCGCCCGGGCCACCGCGAGACGCTTCGCTTCCCCGCCCGACAGCGTGCCCGCGGACCGGTCCGCGAAGTCCGAAAGGCCCACGCTCTGAAGCGCTTCCCGCGCCCGGCGCGCCGTTTCCCCGCGCCCGAGACCCTGCGCATACGGCGCGTACGACGCATTCTTGAGGACCGTTCCCGTGAAGAGGTAGGGCGCCTGCATGACGAGGGTGGCAGACCGCCTCAAGGACGGCGCCGGGGGAGACGCCGGAGGCAAGATCCGGCCCCGGAAGGCGAGCGTCCCCTCGCTCGGACGGACGAGGAAGGCCATCAGGCGCAAGAGCGTGGTCTTGCCCGCGCCGTTGGCACCGACGACGGCGACCCGCTCCCCCGCCTCGATCGCAAAGCGGTCCACGTCGAGGATCGCGCGACCTCCGCGGAGCACGCGGACGCCTTCGAATTCGTACAGGGGCTCTTTCATGGGCGAGCCGCATTCTGCCACAACCGCGCCGGCGCAACCAGCGCGAACGGTGCGGCCCAACCGGACGTTGACGCGAAAGGAGAATCGGGTACCATCGGTTCTCCGCCTTCCGCCACGGAACGCGGGCCGAAGCCTTGAGGGATTCCGACATGAAACCGCTCCTTCCGTCCATGACGTCCGTGATCGCTTTCCTGGTGGTCCTCGCGGCGGTCCCGGGCTCCTTCCCCTCCGCCTTCGCCGGAGAGGAGGAACCCGCGCCCCCCGAAAAGGAAGCCGCTTCGCCCGAGGCCGCGAAAGACCGGGCACCGGCGGAAGAATCGGACGCCGCGGAGAAGGAGACCGCCCCGGAGGACAAGCCCGCCCCGGAGACGCAACCCGCCCCGGACGAACCGGCCGGGAACGGGACCGGAGAGAAGGGCGCCAAAGCGGAAGAAGAGACGCTTTCCCCCGAGGAACGCGTTCGCCGGGACGTCCGCCGGCGCATCCTGTCCGCACCCCTCAAGGGAGGCCGGAATGCCTTCCTGCACGCCCTCGTCTACATCCCGCCCCTGCGGGCGGGCTCGGGTCTCGCCGTCGACGTGCCGGGCGGGCTCTCCCGGCCCGCCGGCGTCAAGAAGGGGACGGCGTCGCTTTCCTTCGAGCTGACGGGGTCCAGGGAGGAGGAAGGGACCCACGAGATCGACACCACCCATTTCGAGAGCGCCCTGAACCTCCGCTACGCCGTCACGGATCTCGTGGAGTTCCACGGCTCCCTCTGCGCGGACCTGATGGCCGGAGACGTCGACTTCACCTGGCAGGGCGCGCCCATGGAACCGAAGCACCGCCACGAGGAGATCCGGCTCTCCCGGCTCGTCCTGGGCACGAAGTTCGATCTTCTGCCCCTGGCGGGAAACCTCCCGGACATCTGGGCGGCGCTCGACTTCAAGATCCAGGCGACGGACAAGGACCTGGCCGACGCGGGCCGTCCCGGCGTGGCGCTCTCCCTGCTCATGAGCCAGGCCTTCGGGCCGGTGCACGTCCACCTGAACGTGGGCTGGGCCCTCTCCGACGGGCAGGAGAACTTCCCCAAGGTCTTCAATCCCGCCACGTACGAGAACGAATCCATCCGCGTGGACCGCATCTTCCACTGGGGGCTGTCCGGCGTCTGGACGCTCGGGGACGCCTTCGCCCTCGTCCTGCAGGTCCTCGGCAACACCAACGGCTTCAAGGAACTCCCCTTCCTGGACAGCGACGTGCACGTCCTCGCGGCCGGCGCGCGGTACCTGCACGCATCGACCTTCGCCGAGCTGGCCGGCGGCTTCGGCCTGACGTCGAGCTCCGCCGACTACTTCCTGCGGCTGGAGATCGGCGTGCTTTTCTAGATTTCAGTCAGCTGAGGCAGGGCGGGCTGTTGGCAAAGATGCCTGTACGTCTGTTGAACTGACAACACAGCCGCGAGTGTGAACGAGCGGTAAACTCGCACGGGCCGCCCAGTAGGCCGTAGAAAAACCCCCGGACGTCGACACCTCGGAAAA
The DNA here is from genome assembly GCA_964508045.1 of uncultured Planctomycetia bacterium. Classification (GTDB taxonomy): domain Bacteria; phylum Planctomycetota; class JAKEIC01; order JAKEIC01; family CAZDSO01; genus CAZDSO01. Next base: position 5,370 of record CAZDSO010000073.1, read on the forward strand.
TGAACCGCGGCATTCCTCTCGCAAAACGGTCCTCCTGAACCGTGGCGCTAGCCTCTGGTTCAGGTCGCCAAGTACGCCAACCATCTCAATCCCTGAATCTCATTTCCCATTTCCGATGTCCCTCGTCTCCTCCTCTTGGGCGCCGCGCAGCTTGGCGATCTGCGCCCACGCGAACAGCGGGACCGACACCGCGAGGATGAGGAGGCTCAGCGTCTGGGAAATGGTCAGCGGCCCCAGGACGGGGTCCGTGTCCTCCCGGAAGGACTCCAGGATGAAACGGCCGATCGGGTAGAGGATGCCGAAGAGGAGAAAGACCTCGCCGCGGACCCGGCGCTTGCGGGTCCAGGCGAAGTAGAGGCTCAGCAGGACGAAGAGGAGAAACCCGTTGAACGACGAGTAGAGCTGCGTCGGGTGGACGGGCAGGGACCGGGTCGCCCCCTCCTTCAGGTAGTGGAGGTCGTGGATATGGCGGTACAGGGCGTGGGAGCCCGGCCCGTACCGCACGGCGAGCGGGAAGGACGCATCCGTCGTCCGGCCGAAACAGCACCCGTTGAGGAAGCACCCGAAACGGGCGAAGGCGACGCCCAGGGGAACGCTCGGCGCGACGATGTCCATCATCCGGCGGATCGAGATGCCCTTCTTGTACAGGAAGAACACCCCGGCGCTGAAAGCGCCGATCAATCCCCCGTAGAAGACGATCCCCCCCTCCCAGACCTTGAAGAACTCGAAGAACGACTTGTTCCTGAACTGCTCGTGGAACTGGATCACGTGGAAAAGACGCGCCCCCACGATCCCCGAGATCATGCACCACAATCCCAGGTCCAGAATGATGTTCGGATCCAGCCCCGCGTTCCTCGCCCGCACCGCCGCCACGTAGATCGCCATGGCGAAGGCCACCATCATCATGAAGCCGTAGGAATAGATCGGGATCCCCCGGGGACGATCCTTCTCGACGTCCGCGACCCGGGCGAGGGGAATCGTCTGCCTGCCTCCCAGCGTCGCGAGCGTCACTTCGCGACCCGTCTTCTCGACGATCTTGCCCGTCACCGTCTTCCCGCCCGCAAGACGCACCGCGTCCTCACGGAACGTGTCGTTCAGCGCCACGCCCCATACCAGCACGGCCGCCACCGCGATCCCCCCGAGGACGGAGCCGACGGGAAACGGCTCACGGTTCCCCTGTTCGTCCTTCCGGGGAGGCTTGAAGGCGTGGTAGAGGGCGAACAGGATCGCCAGCGCCGCGCCGATCCAGGCGAGCATCTGGGCGTTCGGGATTTCGAAAAGAATCCGTCTCATGATCCGGACACAGACAAACAGGATAGTATACCAGGAAAGACTCTACCCCAGCGCCTCGATCCACCCCCCCACGTCGATCATGCCCAGGTTGTCCAGCCCCTTGAGCGCGATCGACACCCCCACCAGCGTGACGGCCGTACCGCTGATGAAGGGAAGGACCTTCGCGATCCTCCCCCCGCCGAACCCCAGGCGGGCCGAAACCGACCCCGCGACCACCATGAACACCCCGATGCCCACCAGCACCATGGCCAGACCCAGGCTGAAGGCCAGGATCAACAACAGACCGATGTGGGCGATCTCGAAGGCGATGGAGGATAGCAGCACCACCAGCGCCGAGGGGCAGGGGACCATCCCTCCCGAGACCCCCAGAATCAGAAGATCCCGCCAGCGAACGCCCGGATGGGAAGGATCGCTCTCCGCGCCCGAGGACACGGGAGGCGCCACGAGTACGGCGGCGCCGGCCGCGACCCCGTCGCGCTTCACCCGGGCGTAGGGGATCTCCTCCACCGCCCCGGCCGAGGGCAGGGGCTCGTGGGCGTGGGCGTGGGCGTGGGGATGAGCGTGGTCGTGGGAATGGGCGTGGTCGTGATCGTGCACGTGGTCGTGGGGATGCGCGTGGTCGTGATCGTGCACGTGGTCGTGGGGATGCGCGTGGTCGTGATCGTGCGCGTGGTCGTGAGGATGCGCGTGGTCGTGATCGTGGACGTGGGGGAGTGCGTGGGAATGGCTGTGTTTGAAGATCCAGAACCCGTGGGTGTGTTCGTGACCGCTTCCCTTGTTCCTGTCCGCGAGCCCGCGCCAGGCCCGGAGGTAGAGGGACAATCCGATGAGGAAGATCAGCGCGCCCGAAACGAAGGTCATCCACGGAAAGACCTGTTCCTGCCGGAACAAAGACGAGAGGTAGAGCATGAGAAGGCCCAGCAGGACGACGGAGAAGATGTGGGTGAAGGTGACGATGAGCCCGAGAACGACGGCGTCCCTCACGCGGCCCTTCGAGCCCACGAGGTAGCCCGCGACCATGGCTTTTCCGTGCCCCGGCGACAGGGCGTGGGCCGCCCCGAGCCAGAAGGCCACGACGAGGGCGACGACGAGCGTCAGCGTCTTCGTCTCGGCGCTGGTGAAACGGTCGAGCAACTTCTCGAAGGGATCGCGGCTCCGCCCGTTTCCGGCATCCTCCGCCGTCTCCCCGTCCGACAGCGCCGTTGCGACCTTCCCCGTGGCGCCGGCGGATTCCTCCTCCCCGCCCGTTGCCCGGGGTTTCCCCTCGAGCCAGAACGTCCCGCCCGTGATGTATTCGCCCTCCCACAGCGTCCGGGCCTTCTGCGCCTTGACCGAGACGCCGCCGGGGAGCTCGAGGGTGATGGTGTTGTTCCCCGCCAGCATCAGGGGGACCTCGGCGTCGTCGAAAAACTCGATCCGCGAGGGGACGCGTTCCGAGGGCGGTTCCCAGATAAGGATGAGCTTGATGGACGCGTCCTCGGGGACGCACCGGTCCCCGTCGCAGACCATGACGCTGGAGAGAAGCTGCAGGGGACGCCGCTTCCCGTCCACCTTCAGGGTCAGTCCGCGACGCAACGTCTCGGCCTTCTTCTTCCGGAAGGCGTTCTTTTCCTCGGGGGTGATCCGCTTGTTCTTGTCGGTGTCGATGTGCTCGCACCGGAGGAAATGCGCGTGAAGCGAGCCCCACCATTCCTGGAAATGGACGCGGATGGCTCCGTTCGGCTGGACGCGGATGACGGTGTTGTGGTCGATCTTGGACGGCTGGTGGGCCAGAAGCTGCGTCGCGCCAGCCCACAGCCCCACCGTGAGGCCGAACGCTGCGATCCAGAAAACGGTCCTTCGGCCCCGCCGCGCCTGCTTCCAGAACGCCGGCCTTCGTGTCCCTTCACGGCCGGCCGCAGCTGTTTTCGAGAACGGCATCCGTAGAGTATCCCACGCTTCGCGCTCGTTCGCAAAGGGGGCGGGATCCGAGCCCTTCGCGCTGCAAATAAGTCGTGGTCCTCCCTTCCTTTTCGTAGCTCCCCTTCATGGAAATACCCCACGGTGGACCTCGAATTCCAGTGTCCGGCCGCAACGCGCCACGGAGCCGTGGGGGGCGCTACCCCCTGCCTACGCCGGGCCGCACCCCGGCCCTTCCGGCGCGGCAGGCAAGCGAGGCGAAAGCCCGATTCTTCGGGGGGCTTTCGCTGGGCGGCCTCAGCCGCCGAACCTGCGGATCAGCTTCGCGTCGAACGGGACGTCGATGGCCGGGAGGGAGGCGTGTTTGAGTTTGGGGACCTTCAAAGGGATGGCGCGAATGTTCCGATTGTACGTGAACTCCATGAGGGGCTTGAGGTTCACGACGTCCTCCAGGGCGTAACGGAGCAGCGTGTTCAAGGCCTTCCTGTTCCCGCGTTTGTACTCGTACCAGAGCATCACGGCCATGAAGCCGTCCACGCCCGCAAGCGCCCCCTCGCGGCGGATCCCCGCCCTCTTCTCGATCGTTTTCAGTCCGCCGGCGTACCCCAACCGGGCGAGGGGATACCGCAGGTCGATGTGGGCGTAGTTTTTCTTGAAAGCACGGAACTTGGCATGAAGAAAGGGGAGATCGAACGTCGCCCCGTTGTAGGTCACGATCAGCGAGTACTTCTTGATGAGACTGGGAAACTCGGCGAGGTCACGGCCCTTCACCAGAGCCCTGGGTTCGCGACCGTCGAAGAGGGAGATCACCGTGATGTCGTCCCATGACGACGAGAGCCCCGTCGTCTCGATGTCGAGAAAGACGGTCTTTTCCTCGAATTCCGGGTAGAGACGCCAGATCTCGCGCGAAGGCATGCATTCCTGGAAGAACGATGCCCGGTGCTTTCCCAGCGCGACCGCCGACTCGCGCAGGTGCTCCACGATCCTCGCCCGCCGCGTCGGACCCACGAAATCCAGGAGATCCGGCGAGCATTCGTCCCAGCAGGTCAGCCCCGCTTCCCAGAGGGCGAGCTCCGTCTTCGGTCCGACCCCCGGCGCATGGATGAATGAATTCACCAGCATGGTCCCCTCCCCCAAGAAAGACGCCCTCCGACGCCCTCAGGCGCAGAAGCGGCACGCGTGTTTCACGTCGCAGGCGCGGCACCGTTTCTTCGAGGGTTTCGCCTCGTGACGGTCCGCGGCGATCCCCTCCGCCAGCGCCGTCGCGCCGTCCACGGCCCGGCGTTCCGGGCCGGTTCCGACAGGGACGTCCCGGGCACGGCGTCGCTTGAGGTCGTACACGTAGGCCCGCCGTGGATCCATCCCCTCGAGCCGGGCGGCCGCGGCGTACACCTGCAACTGCAGGTCGTATACACCGTCTTCGTGGTCGCGGATCCCGGTCTTGTAATCGACGATCGCGACCGATTCCGGAAGCGCCCCCTCGAGGATCACGTCGGCCTTCCCCGTGATCCGCAATCCCGGCGCCGGGATCTCGAAACGCCGTTCCGCTTCGAGCACCCGTAGGAGATCTTCCCCGCGATCCTCGATGAAATGGCCGATCAGCCGCCGGGCCGATGCGCGCATTTTCCTGAACGCCTCTCGATTCGCGAAGGGAATGTAGAAATTCCGGTCCGCAATCCGCTCCAGGTCGGCTGACGAAGGAACGGCGCGCCGGTCCCTGGCTTCGTCCGCGAGCAGCCGCAGGATGTGATGGATGGCCGAACCGTAACCCAGCTCGCGGACGAGAGGCGGCTGGAACCCGAGGTTCTTCCGCATGTGGAACGAATAGGGGCAGTCCCGGAACCACATCAGCTCGCTGAAGGGGACCTCGACGGCGGCATCCTCTCCATCGCCTCCAAGGACCGCTCTTCCAGGGAGCATGGACCCGGCCGGGGCCGGCAGGTCCTGCCCGAACAGCTCGGCGAGAAACCGCGAAGGCCGCGCCCTGTTCTTCTGCTTGCCGAAACAGGAAAGGTACAGAACCTCCCGTGCGCGGGTCGCCGCGACGTAGAACAGACGCCGTTCGTCCTGCTCTCCGCCCTCGTAGTGCCCCCGCTGGGCGTCGTCCAGGGGAGCCAGCCACGTCCCTTTCCTGCCGGCCATCGAGGAGGGGAACCGACCTTCCACGAGGCAGGGGACGAACACGACGGGAAACTCGAGCCCCTTGGCCTGGTGCACCGTCATGATGCGGACCGCGTCGAGGACGGAAACGCCCTGGGGCGCCTCGTCCTCGTACTTGTCGCGGGCGTGGTAGCGGAGGTAGCCGCACAGCCGACCAAAATACCATTTCGATCCGGCCGCCCCGGCTTTCTGGCCGGTGAACGTCCGGCCTGAATCGTCCCACGCCTCCGGGACGGGTCTCGCCCGGCGGCTCACGTGCTCGAAATCCGTCAAGAGGTTGCTGAACCGTCCGAGAACGGAGAGCTTGCGTGCGCCTTCGGGGTCGTCGGGCCGGATCTCCCTGACGCCCAGCGCGGAAAGGATGTCGTAGTAGTCCGAGACGAGGTCGGTCCAGCCCCCTTCGCCGATCCGGCCCTTCAACTCGCCGAGAAGCCTCATGGCCCGTTTCACGGAGCGGGGGGACGCCCCGAAGAGGTTCTTCATGCCGGACTCCACGAGAGGCCGGGTCATCTCGACCGGCCGGGGAAGGTCTTCGTCCTCCCACTCCCAATCCACCAGGAAGGCGTACATGCGTCCCAGCGCGTTCGCTTCCGGGTGGCGGAAGAGCCCGCTTCGCCCCGAACACGTCCAGGGCACGCCGGCAGCGTCGAACGCGTCCTGGAAGGGTTTTGCGGAGGTCTTGACCGAGCGGAGAAGAACGGCCATGTCACCGTACCGGAACCCCTTCTTCTTCAACCTGGAAACGATCTTTCCGATCGATGCGGCCTCGTCCTCGGGCGTTTGCGCGCGGAACGGGAAGACGCAGGGACCGGTACCTTTCCTTCCTTCCTTCATGAATTTGGGAAGGCGGGGGGAGATCTCGTCCGAAACCTTGTTTGCGATCTCGATGATTTCCGGGCGGGAACGGTGGTTCTCGACCAGGGACACCTTCTTTACGGGTTTGTACCGTTTTCCGAACCCCTGGATGATTCCCACGTGCGCGCCCCGCCACTGATAGATGGACTGGTCGTCGTCTCCGACCACGGTGAGGAGCACGGGGGGCTTAGCAAGCAGCCCGACCAGTTCCTCCTGCGCCGGGTTCACGTCCTGGTACTCGTCGACGAACAGGTGCTTCAACGGGCCGCGCACGCGCTCCAGAAGCGCCCTGTCCGCGCGGAGCCGTTCGACGAGCCGCGTGATGACCTGGCCGAAATTGATAAGCCGGAAACGCCCGAGCGCCTCCTCGTATCTCGCAAGCCCTTCGGCGAAACCCGGCGACCCTTCCCGCGCCAGCCGGTCCGCGCTCATCCGTTCGTTGTGGACCGCGTCCATGTTCCTGACGAAGAGGTCGATGTTCCGGTACTTCGAGCGCATGACGGCCGTGCCGAGCGCCTTTGCGAGGTCCATGGACCTGTACTGCCTGAGGAGCAGGGCCACCTGCCGGTGCTCGTCCAGGAGTTCGTAGGCGCCGTATTCCCCGGCGTGGTCCTGCAGCATGCGCAGGCAGAAGGAGTGGATGGTGCCGGCGAAGAGCGGCCCCAGCCGCTTCATGGCCTCCTCGCCCATGCTCTCGCCGACCACCTTGTAGATGCGCGCTTTCAGGCTCGCGGCGGCTTTCTCGGTGAAGGTGAACGCCGTGACGGAGGCGGGCGGTTCGCCGCCGGCGAGAAGGCTCGAAATCCTCCGCGCCATCACCTCCGTCTTGCCGGACCCGGCGCAGGCCACGATTTGGAGGTTCCTTCCCCGATGCGAAACGGCTTCGATCTGGCGCTTCGTGATCTTCATGGGTTTATTCTACTCTGAAAATCCCGTTCCCGCTGCCGATTCACCGATCCCGGAAGAACGCCCGGAGCTTCGACTCTACTGCCGACCAGGGCGCGTACCAGGGCTTGCGCGTGATCGTGACCCGCACGGTCCTCCGTCTCTCTTCGTCGCTGTCCTTCCGGCCGCCTCGTTCACCGCTCCTTCACAAGCCATCATTGAATCCACAAGCCATCATTGAATCTCCTTCACCGCAATCGACGCCCCGGAATCGCCGATCTGACGTTTATACCGGCGAAAATCGGAGAAATTTCAGGAATTCGCCGCCGTCCCCTTCCCCGTGATTTTTTCACGATTCTTCGGTGGATTCCGTCAGAAACCGGGAGGAGAGTCGTCTTCTATCAAAGAAGGAGACGAGGTCTACACGCAGTCGGCCGAGATGGGACAGGAGAAATGAGAAATCGTTTGCCCCATGGAAGGTTCGCTAGTAGTGTATCGTTCTTAGGCAAGCACGGAATGATCGTGGTTGGAGAGACGGGCGCCGTGACGGAGAGCGCATCGTTCGCTACGGGTTTCGAACGGCTGGCGTGGCACCGGCTGCTTTTCAGGCTCCGCTGCCGCGAGACCGCCCACCTGCCGCCCTTCCTCGGCTCGACCCTCCGCGGAGCCTTCGGCCGCGCGCTTCGCTGGCTCTCGTGCTCCCCCCGCGTGAAGGACTGCACCACCTGCCCCATCCGGAAACGCTGCGCCTACCTCTATATCTTTGAAACGCCGATCGAACCCGGCACAAGCCCCGTTCCGGGTATCAACAACGCTCCCCATCCTTTCGTGATCGTCCCGCCGGCACATCATCCAGGTCCGTGGAGGCCCGGGGAGATCATGGAATGCGAGCTGATCCTGGTCGGGAAGGCCATCGATCACCTGCCACGTATCGTGCTCGCTTTCGACTGGATCGCGGACACGGGTCTGGGCGCGTCCCGGAAGCGTTTCGAGCTGGAGGAGGTCTGGTCCGTGAATCCGCGCGGGCCGAAAACGCTCTGCCTTTTGAAGGAGAAGCGGCGTTTCCAGGCGGATCCTGAACCGTGGTCCCTGGAGGATCTTCCTGGGGGAGTGTCGAAACCGCAGGCGATCGAACTTCGGTTCGTCTCGCCCGTGCAACTCAAAAGCAAAGGCGCGGCCGTGTCTGCGGCGTCCTTTCCCGCGCTGGCCAAGGCGTTGTTCCGGCGTGTTGCCGCACTGGCCCATTTTCACAGCGATCTCGATCTTCCGATCGACTTCCGTGACGTTTCCCGCAGGGCCTGGGAGGCGGGCACGGTCTGGGACGAGATGGAGCGCGTGGTCGTTCCGCGGTACTCGTCGCGGCAGTCCCGCAAGATCGACCAGCACGGCTGGGTGGGTTCGGCCGCGTTTTTCGGTTCGGACCTTGCTTCCTTCATGCCCCTGGTCCTCCTGGGCGAGGTTTTCGGCGTGGGCAAGGGCGCGAGCTGGGGCATGGGTCGATACCGCTGGAGCGCGCTTCGCGTGGAGCCTCTGCACGCATCCGAGACGGCGTTCGCCGTGGAGGGAGGGCGATGAGCGCGGAAGAGAGGCGGAACGGCCAGAACAACGCGTGCGGAGGAGTGTTCGTGAACCTGAGCAATCATCCGAGCGAGAGATCGACCAAGGCTTGCGAGGGAATACGATGATCCGAACGATCGAGGCGAAGTTCGATGTGACCACGCCCATGTTCTGCGGCGGCGCAGACCCGAAGGCGTCGGCCGAACTGAGACTGCCCAGTTTCAAGGGCGCTCTCCGATACTGGTGGCGAGCCATCGCCTGGGAGCGTCTTGGAGAGGACCTCGGAAAGATCAAGGATGAGGAGGACAAGATCTTCGGCAGCTCGGACACGGGCCAGGCGAAGGTCGTGATGAAACTGGCGGCGCCCACGACGCCGAGACCGCTCGGCAAGAACAAGGTCCTGGGCGTCCCTGGACGGGACGGTCCGGTTGGCGAGGGTGCCAGGTATCTCGGCTACGGGGTGATGGAAGCGTTCGGCAGCCGGAAGAGCGGCAAGGAAGCCGGAGAACTGACCCGCCCATGCCTTCCAGCTCCCTTCGAATTCACCGTGTCCATGCGCTGCCGGGACCTCTCGGACCCGCAGATCGAGCGTCTCTGCCAGGGTATCCGGGCCTTCGGACTCCTGGGCGGCATGGGGTCCAAGAGCCGCAAGGGGTATGGGTCCTGCGCTTTGAAAGACCTGACCCTCGATGGAACGCCTGGGTTTGAACCCGTCAATAGCCACGGTGAACTCGTTGACAGCATCGCGTCACTGTACTTGAACTCGGGCAATGACGGCCTTCCGGAATACACAGCCCTGTCCGCCGGAGCCCGACATCTCGTGGCTGCTTCCGAAAAACGGGAGCCTCTCGAACTGCTCGACATGGTGGGGAGGGAACTGGTCCGATACCGGAGCTGGGGTAGAGACGGGAAGATCCTCGGAGGAGGCGTCGACAGCGAGAAGAAATTCAAGGGCGACCACGACCTTATGAAGTCACCGGACAGGTCTTCCCATCCCGAACGGGTGGCTTTCGGACTTCCCCACAACTACGGGAGGGGCAGAGACCAGCAGGTGGGACCGGCCTCGAATCTGGACAGAAGAGCCAGCCCCCTGTTCATCCATATCCACAGTTGCTATGGCGAGCCTGCGGCCGTGCTCTCCTTTCTTCCGGCTTGCTTCCTGCCCGGTCCGAGGCCCGAGATCTCGGTCGGTGGTTCTCGTGTTCCGCTCGCCGAACCCGAGACTCTCTACCGTCCTGTCCGCGAATTCCTGGACCGGATGCTCACCCCAGATCACACTGATAAGAAGCGTCACAGGAAAGAGCCGTTCACCGAGGTCCTGGAGGTGGAACGATGAGAACACGCGTCGACGTCGCGATCGGGCCTGTCCAGGGCTTCGTGATCCAGTCCCGAAGAACCCGCGACCTCTGGGGCAGCTCCTACCTGCTCGCCTTCCTGAGCGCCCATGCCATGCGAGGGGCCTGCGAGGCTGGCGGAGAACTGGTCCGGCCTTCGGTCCATGAAGACCCTCTGTACCTTCAGGTCTGCGGCAAAGGCCCAGGTGACCCGCCCCGGATCGGGTCGGTTCCGAACCGTTTCACCATCGAGACGGACGAAGATCCAAAGACCGTTGCCGCGGCGGCCATCAAGGCCCTGGAGGAGGCCTGGAAAAGGGCCTGCCAGGCGGTCTGGGACGAGTTCGTGGGCCATGCCGCGCCCTTGGGCCGGGAGACCGGGGCCATCTGGAAGAGACAGGTCGAGTCCTTCTGGGAGGTCGCCTGGACCGCCGGGCCCGTGGAAAGCGCTCCGGACCTGTACCGACGCAAGTTATGGCGCACCCATCTACCACCCGACGAACCGGGAGACAAGTGCACGGTCATGCACGAGATGCAGGAACTGTCCGGTTTCGTGCGGGGCCACAGCGCAGGCGAGCGCGAGAAGCAGGACGCCTTCTGGGCGAAGGTGCGATCGAAGACCGGCGAACTCGACATCCGCCAGGACGAGCGCCTCTGCGCTGTGACTCTGGTCAAACGCCTGTTCCCGAAGGTGGCGAAAGAGGCGCTGGGCTGGCCCCTCGAAGCGGTTCACTGGCCCTCGGTGGTGCGCGTGGCGGCCACGCCCTGGGTGCGGGATGTCCTGGCCCACGCTCCGGACAGGGCGAAGGCCCTGGTCGGGGACCTGCGAGAGCACGGCCCGAAGGGTGCTGTCCGGGCTTCCTCCCGCTCCGGTCCGGAATCGGACTTCTCCAACCTGGACGCGTCGTACTTCCACGAGGGCTTCGTCCGCTCCGAGAAGCGCTGTCCTCTCGACGACGAACCGGGATCACGGGATGCGATCCTGGACACGCTGAAGAACATCCGGAGCTGCAGAAAAGGGGATGGCCGAACCATCGGCAAGCCCAGCGCCTTCTATGCCATGCTCCTGGCCGATGGCGACCGACTGGGAAAGATCGTGTTGGAGATCGGGGGAGACGAGGTGGCTCGGGGCCTCCGGCGTTTCTCGGGCGACGTGTATCCCATCGTGCAGGATCGCGACGGAGTGCTGATCTATGCGGGCGGCGACGACGTCCTGGTCATGCTGCCGGTCGAGAGCGCTCTGGGCTGCGCGGATGCCATGGCGCAGTCTTACTCTAAGGCCTTTGGCGGGAAGGCCACCCTGTCGGCCGCGGTCGTGTTCGGCCATGTCCGAATCCCGCTAGGCGCCGTCCTCTCAGAAGCGCACCGGCTTCTGGAGCGATCGGCAAAGGAGGCCAATGGCAGGAACTCGATGGCCGCGGCCGTGCTCAAGCGTGGCGGGCTCCACTCGACCTGGGTCAGCACCTGGGATCGAACGACCCGCAGCGGGTCGACCGATCGGGCGACGGGCCTGATCGAGCGATTCGCCGACGCCCTCGTTGACGATGGCGATGAACCGGGACTGTCTTCCTCCCTGATCTACAGGCTGAGAGAAACCCTGGGGATGCTCTGCAACTGGCCCCGGTGGGAACCCGGGGTCATGGGCGTCCTGCCCGAAGGTCTCGATCTCGACGCGTTCCTGCGCGCCGAGATCTCCCGCATGGTGTCCATCCGGAGCGACCGGGTGGTAGACAAGGCGTGCGACGATCAGCGAGATCGGCGGACGGCTTCGCAGATGGCCGTCCTTGTCGAGGAGATCCTTCGTCCGTCCCTGTGGGACGGGGCAGCGCCCAGAGTCATCGATAACCGCGTCGGCGTGGACGGACTGATGCTCGCCCGCTTCCTGGCATCCGGTGGCTCTGAGGAGGAGAGCGCATGATTCGCATGAAGCTTCAGCCTGTGGACACCCTGTTCTTCCGGGATGGAACCCCATTCTCCGCCGGGAGCGCATCGCAGGACGAAGTGGGGGGGCTGTTCCCTCCGAACCCGGAGACGGTCATGGGCGCGCTTCGGGCGGGCCTGGCCCTGGCCAATGGCTGGGACGGAAAGAGACGGTGGCCCGAAACGCTCGACCCGGTCCTGGGCGACGGCCCAGCAAACCTCGGGCGCCTCGCCATGGAAGGACCCTTCCTCATTCAGGGAGACCAGTGCTGGTTCCCGATGCCCAGGCATCTGCTTGGCACGACCGAGGGCATCGGCGAGGAAGAAGCCTGGAAACCAGAGCTCGCCCTTCGACCGGGAGCGCCCGTACCCTGTGAACTTGGCCCAAACACCAGGCTTCCCCACGCTCCGGACGCCGGAAAGAGGCTGGCCGAACTGGTCGAGGGCGACGGCTACTGGGTCTCCGCGGCGGGCTTGGAACAGGTCCTTCGAGGGGCGCTGCCCGGCAAGGAAGATGTGCAGCACCGTCGCTCGCTCTGGAGATTCGAGTCCCGGATCGGTCTTGAGAGAGACCATCTCATGCGAAGCGCCGTCGAGGGCAAGCTCTACAGCTCCCGGCATGCTCGCCTGCAACCGGAAACGGGTCTTTGCCTGTCGCTGAAAGGCGTTTCCGAGGACTGGTCAACGCCCCTTGGCTCCCTAGTCCAGCTCGGCGGAGAGAGGCGCATGGTCGAATGCCAGGAATGGCAAGACGGGATCTCCCTCGAGATGCCCCTGGACGAGGTCGAAGAACACGGTCGCGTGATGGGGATCGCATTGACGCCCCTGGAGCTCGACCGGGAATGCTTCCTTGGAAAAGCGGCTCTCGACTGGCCCGGGGAGGTGACCGTGGTCAGCGGTTGCACGACGAAGCCGCATCGCATCGGCGGATGGGACTCGATCGCAAGGAAACCCGTTGCGCTGCGAAGCGTCCTGCCTGCGGGCAGCGTGCTCTTCTGCGAGGCGGGATCGCCGGAGAACCTGGTCGGCGCCCTGAAGAAGGGCGATGGCCTGCCGCGTCTCGGCGCGAGGCAGGCATGGGGATACGGAGTGATGGCAATCGGCACCTGGTCGGATGAACCGGAGGTGAAAGCATGAACAAGGTGATGATCGGACTTTTGGCGGAAACACCCATCCACCCGGGCACCGGGAGGAGCGTGGGCGTCGTGGACCTCCCCGTGGCGCGGGAATCGGCGACGGACTATCCCGTCCTGGTCAGCTCGAGCCTCAAGGGCGCGCTCAAGGACAGGGCGAAAACGAAGGGAGCCGGGGAGATCGACAGGCGCTTCGGCGTGGAAGACGCGGCAGGCGATCTTCTCGTTTCCGACGGCAGGTTGCTGCTCCTCCCGGTCCGAAACCTGACCGGTTCCTACAGGTGGGCCACGTGTCCGCACCTGATCGAGCGCTACTGCCGGGACCTGGCCAGAGCCGGCCTCGGCCCGATCCCTCCCGTTCCGAAGGTGGAACGCGGCAAAGTCCTGACGTCCGCAGAGGGGGATCTCTTTCTCGAGGAGCGCCAGTTCTCGGTCGCCGGCCCGCCCGACAAGGCACTGGTGGAGGCGATGGGCGCTCTCCTTCTCCATGACTCGTGCCACGAGCGGGTCGGAGAGCAGCTCGCCGTGCTGAACGACGACGACTTCGCATGGTTCGTGCGCTACGGTCTCTCGGTTCAGGCGCGGAATGTCCTGGAGGAGGAAACGAAGAAGAGCAAAAACCTATGGTACGAGGAGACACTGCCTCCGGACACGGTGATGTATGCCCTCCTGATCGGTCGCATGGCCGAGTCGCTCTCCGTGCTCGACCAGCTGTTCCCGGCTGAGGACCCCTATTGCCAGACCGGAGGGAACGAGACCGTGGGCCAGGGTTGGTTCGCCGTCAAGGTGCGCAGGACGGCAGAGGGAGGTGACCAATGAGGACTCTCGAGCAGCGCCGGGCCGCAAATGCGCTCGCCCGGGTGAAGCACTTTGAAAGACGGCAGGACGCATTCAAGAAGAGCTATCGGTCCTACGTGGACAGGCTCTCCCCTGCGATCGTGATGAACGGCCTCGGCCAAGCCCTGGCCACGGAGCTCGCGGCTGCGGGCGACAACCCTGACAAGGAGAACCTGAAAGCACACAAGGAGCTCTTCGAGAGCCTTTCCGGATGGCTCCGCGACCCGAACGACGGCGTCTACAGAGGCGCGACCGACCTCATGGAAGCGATCATGGAAAACGACGAAAACGCCTACCTGCGAGCCCAAGCCGAGGCGCTCGCCTGGCTGAACTGGCACAAGAAGTTCTGCCGGGCCGAGTTCCCCAGGGGCGAGATCGAGGGAGAGTGACATGGCCAGACCTCTGTACAAGACGGCCTCGAAGAGAACCTTCAAACTGGACGGCTCTGGGCATGCCGGTCTCTACTTCGACAAGTTCTGCGACAAGTGGGACGTGAGAGGTGGACACTGGAGGCTTTCCTCGTCCGGGGGAGACGAAAGCCCCAAGCATGCCTGGATCGAGACCGTGGCCGGCAGGAACGACATCGGAGATTCCGGCCGCCTGAACGAGGCCTGCCTTCGAATGACCAAGCTGGTGATGAGCGCAGGGGGCAGGAGCGGTGTATTCGTCACCGAGTCGCGCTTCGCCACCGGGCTCGGTCGGAGCCACCCGGTCGAGAACGGGTTCGCCTGGCACCAGACCCTCGGCGTGCCCTATCTCGCCGGAAGCTCCGTCAAGGGGATGATCAGAGCCTGGATGAAGGTCGGTTCAGGGAACGATGCCGACAAGGGCGAGATGGAACGACTCTTCGGCGACAAGGACAGTATCGGAAGCATCTCCTTTCTGAACGCGATCCCCACGGCGTCGGTCCGGCTCGAAGCGGACGTGATGACTCCTCATTTCGCGGGTTGGAACGAATTGAACCCTCCTGGGGACTGGATGTCTCCTGTCCCGATTCCTTTTCTGGCCACCGCCGCAGGAACACCCTTCCTGTTCGGCATCGTCGGCCGCTACGGCGCAACATCCGACGAACTGGATCTTGCATGGAAGGCTCTCGGCGAGGCTCTCGAATGGGCTGGCGCCGGAGCCAAGACGGCCGTCGGATACGGCCGGATGGTCCATGATCCTGACAGGTCGAACAGCCTGAAAAACCGTGTCGAAGAAGAAGCAAGGGGCGTCAAGGAACGCCTGGAAGAAGAGGCGAGGCAGGCTACCATGAGCCCCTTCGACAGAGAGGTCGAAGAAGCTTGTTCCGAAAAAAAATACAAAGGCCTTCGGCCAGATCAATCCCTGCTCAAGGTAATCGAGTCCGGGACCTGGGACGACGACCTCGACAAGAAGCGCAGCGCCATCGAACGCTTGAAATCAGAGATGGAAAAATCTGGAAGGTGGAGGCCGGTGAGTAGCAAAAAGAAACCGGAAAAAGACAAGGACCATCAGAACACGCTAAAAATCATGGCATGGATTAAAAAGACGAAAAAGTAGAGGAGCCCTTGCCCACGACGCTCATCAGTTTCATCGGACGCGGAAGGGATTCCGAACCCGGAGAGCCCGGAGGATCCAGGTCCGGGTATTCCCTGACCGAATACGACTTCGGGGGAGGACGGGTCCGGAAATCCACTTTCTTCGGATGGACGCTCCTCCAGCACCTGCGCGACGAGGGCGTCGCACCCGACAAATGGCTGATCATCGGGACCGCGGGATCCCTCTGGGGGGGGCTCGCCGACGTGCTCGAGGGAGACGTCCCCGATACCGTGATTGAATGGGCGCATGACGTCCTCGAACAAGACAAGCGTTCCGGTTGCGTCGAGCAGGCGCTCCTCGATCGCGCCCCGGCCGAGCTCCCGGGCTTGCTCGGGGTCGGAAAGGTCGCGCTCGAAATCGTCGACGAGTGCAGGGACCGGGAGTCCCAGCACTGCCTCATGAGCCTCTTCCTGAGACACCTCGAGGAAAATGACGAAGTCATCCTCGACGTGACACATTCCTACCGTCATCTGCCCATCATGGCTGCATTCATGATGTCTCCCCTGCGCTGGCTCCGTGGCGTGAAAGTCCGCGGCATCTACTACGGCGCCCTGGACATGAGACGGGAGAACGGCGGGATCAGCCCCGTCGTCGACCTTTCCATCTGCGCGGACTACAACCGCAAGGATTCCATTCTTGCGACGTTCGCGACGACCGGGGACTATTCGGAAGCCGCCTCCCTGTTCCCGGATGCCGCCGGGGATCTGTCCCAGACGAGTTTCCTGGAGAAGATCGCCCGCATGGGCGATGCACGGGCTCCCGCACGCCGGGTCATGGACGAGCTGGAGAAGACCGATGCCGTCGATCCGCTGCTGGCCGGCATAGGCTCGAAACTGCAGGACGCGTTGCGGTGGAGCAGGGAAGGAAGGTTTCCGCAACGCATGCTCGAGAAGAGCAGGTTCCTCCTCGAACGAGGCGAATACATGAATTCCCTGATCCTGTGCCTTGAATCGATCTTCAAGAAAGTCTTCCAGACGCATTTTCAGGGCGACCCGAACAACTACGACGAGGAAACCTCGTGGGAGATCAAGAACCTCTTGAAAAGGAACCTGGTCCCGCCCTGGAACGACGTCTTCAGGGGCTTGAACGACCTGCGGAACGCCGCAGTCCACGGAACGCGGGCTTCGAGAAAGGAAGTGCAGCCTGCGCTCCGGT
>CAZDSO010000074.1:0-21890 GCA_964508045.1 uncultured Planctomycetia bacterium
TGGAATACCAGCTGGCGGGGATCAACCAGATCCAGGTCCGCTCGAAGATCGGCCTGAGTTTCGCCCGGGGGCTCCGGTCCATCCTGCGGCACGACCCCGACATCATCATGATCGGCGAGATCCGCGACCTCGAGACCGCCCAGATCGCGGTCCAGGCCGCGCTGACGGGCCACCTCGTCTTCAGCACCCTCCACACCAACGACGCCCCCCAGGCCATCACCCGCCTGGTCGACATGGGCGTGGAGCCGTTCCTGATCGCCTCCACCGTGGAGGGCCTGATGGCCCAGCGGCTCGTGCGAACGCTCTGCGCCCGCTGCAAGGAGCCCTACGAGCCCACCGACAGGGAGCAAGCCGTCCTGGCGGAGATCCTGCCGCCGGGCGAGGAGGCGACGCGGCTGTGGCGCGGCAAGGGGTGCGACCAGTGCCGCTACACCGGCTTCAAGGGGCGCACGGGGCTGTTCGAGCTGTTCAAGGTGAACGACAAGATCAAGAAGGCGATCGTCAAGGAGCCCACGTCCCAGAACATCCGCACCCTCGCCCGGCAATCCGGCATGCGGTCGCTCCGGGAAGACGGATGGCGCTTGGTCAAGGAAGGCGTCACCACCTTCGAGGAGGTGCTCCGCGTCGCCAAGGCCGACGAGGAAACCGTGATCCAGGAGCAATAGAAAACCGTCAAGGACCAAAGAACCGGGTAGGGATTGGAGATTTCAGATTCCAGATTTCAGCGAACAGCGACTGCGTCGGGACACGGGCTGAAATCTCCCATTTGAAATCTCCAATCCTCATCCCGCGAGGTTTTCCCGAGCGTCTTGCGAGAAAAAGGTCGTGGTTGCCTTTTCGTACAGAGCGAAGAACGCCGAGGGCGCGCTGGTGGCCGACGAGCTGACGGCCGACAGCGAGGCGCAGGCGTTCGAGATCCTGGACCGGATGGGCCTGTTTCCCCTCAAGGTCCAGGCCAAGCGCGCATCGGGCGGGGAGGGCCGGGCGCTGCTCCGCCAGGGATTCTCGCGGGTGCGCCGGGACGACGTGGTCGCCTTCAGCCGGCAGCTGGCGGACCTCTTGAAGGTCGGGGTCACCATCAACCGGGCGCTGGGCATTCTGGCCTCGGAGACGCCCAACCGCGAGCTCGCGTCCGTCATCACGGAGCTCAAGGCCGATGTCTCCAGCGGAAGCCGGATCTCGGAGGCCCTGGGCAAGTTTCCCAAGGTCTTCTCCCCGCTCTACGTCAACATGGTCCGGGCCGGCGAGACGGGCGGGTTTCTCGAGGACGTGCTGGAGCGGATCGCGCTGTTCCTTGAGCAGGAACAGGAGATCCGGGCCCGCGTCAAGGCGGCCATGGCCTACCCCACGCTCTTGACCGTCCTGGCTACGGGCGCCGTCATCTTCCTCATGGTCTACTTCATCCCCACCTTCTCCCAGATGTTCCAGGATCTCGGCGGCACGCTCCCGCTGCCCACGCGGATCGTCATGGCCATCAGCGGCTTCATCCGCCACTACGGGCTCTATCTTCTGGGCGGGCTCGCCGGCGCCGGGGTGCTTCTCGCCCGCGGGCTCCGCACCGAGGCCGGGAGGCTGGCCTTCGACCGCTTCCGGCTCCGGATTCCCCTGCTCGGGACCGTCTTCGCCAGGACCGCCGTCTCCCGGTTCGCGCGCATCCTCGGGACGCTTCTGAGAAGCGGCGTCTCCATCCTCCAGGCCATGGACATCACGCGCGAAGCCGTGGGCAACAAGGTCTTCTCCGAGGAGATCCGCCAGGCCAACAACGCGGTGAAGGAGGGGGCCACGCTGGCCGACGCGATGAAGGGCCGGCGCGCCTTTCCCGACATGGTGGTCGGCATGATCGCCGTGGGCGAGGAATCGGGGAACGTCGACGACGTCCTCGTCTCCATCGCGGAGAACTACGACAAGCAGATCGACCGGGCGGTGCGCACCCTCGTCTCGCTGATGGAGCCCCTCCTGCTCATCGTGATGGGGGTGCTGGTCGGATCGATCGTGATCGCCATGATCCTCCCCATCTTCGAGATCCAGGGGATGATCAAGTGAGGGGGGATTGCGGATACCGATGAAGAGTTGTGGGAGGCGCCGTAACGCCTCGGGCTGCTCAAGGCGGCGACCTGTTGCCCAAGTTCAAGAGGTTTCGACATGCGAAAACGAAAAAACGCTGGATTCACCCTCGTGGAACTGATCCTGGTCCTGATCATCCTCTCCGTCCTGGCCGCCATCGTGGTGCCCAACGTGGTGGGGCGGGGCAAGGAAGGCAAGATCGGCGCGACCAAGACCCAGATCGCGGCGTTCAAGACCGCCCTGGACGAGTACGCGCTGGACAACCACAGCGAGTACCCCACGACGGAACAGGGACTCAAGGCCCTGGCCGAGAAACCGAGCTCGCCGCCCGTGCCCAAGAAGTGGAAGCACTACCTCGACGAGATCCCCAAGGATCCCTGGGGCAACCCCTACAAGTACGAGCGGCCCGGCAAGCACTACAAGCACAAGTACGACGTCTGGTCCATGGGCCCCGACGGTCTCGACGGCACGGAGGACGACATCGGGAACTGGAACCTCTCCGACACCGACGAGGACTGATCCGGCCGCGGATTGCTGAGTTGCGAGACATGCGCATCCATCTCCCATGTCCGGTGTCCCCCTTCCCCCTCCACCGCGCCCGGTCCACATCCGCCCCGGCCGGCTTCACCCTGTTCGAGCTCGTCCTCGTGCTCGTCCTCATGACGGTCGCGGCTTCCCTCATCATGCCCAACGCCCTCTCGCTCACCGAGAAACGGCTCGACGTCACCGTGCGCAACGCCTACGCCATGGCCCGCCACGCCCGTGACCTCGCCGTCACCGGCGGCGCGAAGACCCGCATCCACTTCGATCCCGTCGAGCAGCGATTCTGGCTCGAGACCGAAAACGACCCCTTCCAGAACCCCGGCGTCTTCTCCGCCCCCTCCGACGAGTGGGGCGAGGGCTTCGCGCCCGGCGCCAAGGTCCGCATGAGCCACGTGGACGATACGGAGGTGGTCTTCCAGCCCGACGGCACGGCGGAGGACGCCCTGATCGCCTTCGCCTCCGAGAGCGGCGAGGAGAAGGCCCTCGAGATCCGCGGCATGACGGGGCTCTCCCGCGTCCTGGAGGGCGAGGAACTGGACTATGTACAGAACAGAAACCAAGAGCGCCCATAGCCTTTCGGATTGCGGATACGGGTGAAGCGTTGTGCGAGGCGCCGCAACACTTCGGGCTGCTCGAGGCGGCGACCCCTCGCGCCATCCTAGGGATCTTGTCATGCAAAGACGAAGAAACGCCGGCTTCACCCTCGTCGAGGTCATCGTCGCGGTGGTGATCCTGGGCACGGGCGTCGCCATGATGGCCCAGGGCGTGACCGCGGCCATCCGCGCCAACGCACGGGTCCAGCGCATCACCCGCGCCTCCATGGCGGCCGACGAGATCTTCCAGCGCATGGAGATCGGCGAGATCGACGTGCAGACCCAGAACGAGGGAACGCTCGAGGACGTGGGCCTCCCGGTAGGCTCGGGAGGCGCCGGCGAAGCCGAAGAGGACTACCGGACCGTCTTCCGGTGGGAATCGGAGGTCCAGACCTGGACGGAGGAGGATCTCTACCTCGTGATCCTCACCGTCTACTGGAACCTCTACGGGCGGGACACGGAGGAAAAATCCTTCGAGGCCCACCGTCTCTTCTACCTCCCCGGGGAGGAGGAAGAAGAATGATTTCCGACCGGAAAGAAAGGTCGTGGGAGGCGAATCCTCCGGCGAAGCCGGAGATTCGGCGATCTTCGTTCACGGTTTCGCCGTGGGCCCGGGCCTTCGGCCTGCGTGGCCCGGGACACACGCCTCCCACAAACGGCAACCTCGGAAAGCGTATCCCGAGAATCCGCCTTTCGAGGGAGAGGGGTCCGATCATCCATCGGCAGGGGGGCTTCACGCTGGTCGAGATGCTCCTCGCCCTGACGCTGGTCGCGCTGCTCATGGGCGGCGCGTACGAGATCCTGCACATGGCCCGCCGCGCCCGGAACCAGGCCGAGGACGCCGTCCGGCTGAACCAGGTGGGGCGCGCGTGCCTCGACAGGATGCGCCGGGACCTCCAGGCGCTGGTCCGGGAAGAAAGCCCCTACAACACGGGCCTCTACGGCGAGGACGGGGAGAGCTTCGGCCCCTCGGCGCTGGGGAACGAGTCCTTCCCGGGCGACTGGGTCACGTTCCTCAGCGCGTCCGGCGTGCCGCGGATCGCATCCATGCGTGAGGACCCGGACAACCCCTCGGGGGAGGTCGCGGCCGATCTCAGGGAGATCCAGTACTTCGTCGGCTCGGACGAGGAGACGGAAGGGCAGGGGCTCATCCGCATGCGGAAGATCCGGCTGAACCACGCCCTCAACCGCGAGGAGGACGCCTGGGCGTCCGAGGTCTTCGCCGAGGAGGTGCTGGGGTTGAACCTGCGGTACCTGGACGGCGAGGACGGGACCTGGAAGGACGCCTGGGACACCGAGACCCAGGAGGCCTATCCGCTGGCCGTGGAGATCACGATCACGGTGGGGATCCTGCTCTTCGACGGGGAGGGATGGACGGCCGAGAAGCCGGACGGGTCTCCCACGGCGCGCAAGAGCTTCTGCGCCGTGGTGCCGTTGCGCATGCTTCCCCAGGAGAAGCTGGGCGCCAAGGGACCGGAGAAGGCGGTCGTGAGATGAAGATCGAATGCCGGAAGGGAAAGGTCGAACGTCCAAGGGTGAACGGCGAACGGCGCCGACCTTGTTCCGGGGTCGCCGTTCGTGGGCGGCGAATCCTCCGGCGAAGCCGGAGGTTCGGCGATCCCCCGCGGCGATCTCGCCGTGTTCCCGGGACGGAAGCCCGGTTGGCCCGGGACACACGCTTCCCACAAAGAGTTCCTCTTCTTCGTGTCTTTGTGTCTCCGTGCCTTCGTGTTGAAGGCGCTTTCGCCAGGCTTTTCCGCTTTGGGGGTCGGGATGTGGGATGCGGGCGTTGTGATTCCCGCAAGGGCGTCATCCTGGTCGGGGCGCTGTGGGTGATGATGTTCCTGGCCATGGTCGTGCTCTCCTTCGCGACCAGCCAGACGGTGGAGCTGCGCGCGGCCGGCGCCTTCGCCGACCGGCTGCAGGGCCGACACCTGGCCCGGTCGGGCGTGGAGGACGCTTTGGCCTGCCTCATGGCCGACGAGACCGACTACGACGGCCCCGACGAGGAATGGCGACGCAACCCCGAACGGTTCGAGCGCGTCCCCCTCGGCGAGGGGTTCTACTCGCTGATCTACAACAACGTGGACGAGAACGCCGAGCTGACCTTCGGCATGGACGACGAGAACGGGAAGGTGAACCTCAACATCGCCCCCAAGGAGGTGCTCGAGGACCTGCCCGGCATGTCGGAAGCGCTCGCCGAGGCCCTCATCGACTGGCGGGACGAGGACGACGAGACGACCGGCGACGGCGGCGCCGAGGACGAGTACTACCTGCGTCTCGATCCCCCCTACTACGCCAAGAACGGCCCCCTCGACACCGTGGAGGAGCTGTTGCTGATCAAGGGGTTCACCACCGCGAAGGTCTTCGGCGAGGACGCCAACCGGAACGGCGTCCTCGACGCCTGCGAGGACGACGGGGACCGATCCTACCCGCCCGACGACCAGGACGGCGTGCTGGACGGAGGGCTGGTGGACTACGTGACCGTCTATTCCTATGAACGCAACCAGACGCTGGAGGGCGAAAAGCGCGTCAACATCAACGAGGCGAAGGAGCCGCAGCTCCAGAACCGCCTGGGGCACCTCTTGCCCCCTCCGAAGATCAAGTGGATCGCCGAGTACCGGAAGGCCGAGATCGCGGGGAATCCCCTCTTCCCCGACAAGAAGTACATGACCCCCGCCAACGTCGTGGCCTTCATGCCCGTGCCGGGCGTGGCCGGAGAGCCCCTCACCTTCGACGAGTACCGCCTGATCGAGGACCTCGTCACCGTGAGCTCGGAGGACAGGATCGAGGGCAAGATCAACGTCAACACGGCCCGGAAGGCCGTGCTGAAGGTCCTGCCCCAGCTCTCCGACGAGGAGGCGGACGCGATCGTCTCGGAGCGGAAGAAGGAGGAGACGGACCTCTCGAGCCCCACGTGGGTCTTCGACGTCCTCGAGGGAACCCCGACGGAGAAGCTGGCCAAGTACCAGGCCCTGGAGCCCTTTCTCTGCGTGCGGTCCTGGCAGTTCACCCTCCAGTCGGTGGGCGTCGTGCCGGGACGGGGCGCGACATCCCGGCTCCACGTGGTGGTCGACCGGGCCGCGCAGCCCCCGAAATTCCTCTACTGGCGCGACGTCTCGGGGCTCGGGGCGGCCTTCGCCCCGCCCAGCCGGGAGGCGTGGCTGAACGAGGCGGGGGATGGGTATTGATTCAGCAGGCTTTGATATGGTTTTTCGCGAGAACCTTTCCGGTGCTGCGGTGTCTTCTCGAGCACGATGGTTCGACCTTGCTCACCACGATGTTCACGCTGATCGAGAACGGATCTCCGCTGATCTCGGAGGGGTGCTTTCAACACGAAGACACGAAGACGCAAAGGCACGAGGGATTCTTTGATTCTAGTACATTGCCAAACCGAAACGTATCGGTTCAATGGAGCTGTTTTGGAGGGCGAGGGTCCTCCCGAGCCACGGGTTTCCTGGCTCGCCCTCCAATCCGAACCGATGCGTTTAGGTGTGGTGCGCTCGTAGCGCCATCCGGTGGATCAGCACCCGATCCGAGAGATCAGGGTCGAAACACTTGCCAACGCCGGCTGTTTTCCCGTTCTGGCGCCGGAGGGGTGCTTTCGAGTTGTGGGAGGCGCCGCGAAAGGGCGGTCGATCCAGGGCGGCGACCTCCGCAAACGCAAGCGGCCGAAAGACGTAGTACTTCCTGACGACGCGAGACCTTTTGGCGATCGAGCATGTTGCTGGGCCGTGACAAGGCGGTGGGGCTGGACATCGGCGAGGGCGCCGTGAAGGCCGTGGAGACCTCGCGGGACGGCAAGTCCCTGTCCGTGCGAAAGCGGGCGGTCCGCTCCCTGCCCCCGACGCTGAGCCCCAAGGATCCCGAGGCGATGGGCGCCTTCCTGAGGAATTTCTTCGCCGATTCCGGCTTCCGGTCCAGGCAGGTCTACCTCGGCGTTCCCCGCCACCAGGCGATCCTGAGGACGATCCGCATCCCGGCGGGCGACGAGTCCGAGACGCAGCAGATGATCCGTCTGCAGGCGCGCAAGGTCCTTCCCATGAACGGGGAGGGTCTGAAGATCGGGTACGTGCTTCGGGAAGCGGAGGGGGAGAGGTCCGCGGTGGTGGTCGGGGTGAAGGAAGAGGTGCTGCAGGGATACCTGGGGGCGGTGATGTCGGCGAACCTGAAGCCCTGCGGCGTCACGCTCTCCTCGTTCGGCACGGCCAACGCCTATCTCAACGCCTACCCGGACGGGGCGCCCGGCGTGGTGGTGGACATCGGTGCGCGGATGACGGAGATCACGCTGTCGGCGTGGGGCCGGTTCGCCTCGTCGCGCCAGGCCTCGATCGGGGTGGAGGACCTGGTCAAGGCCCTGGGGGAGGAGGGGGGTCTTTCGAAGGCGGCATCCTCCCAGGCGGTGCGCGGGGCGCGGCTGGGGCCGGGGGCTCCGCCGGGCACGATGTCGTGGGCGCGTTCCATCGCGGGCGAGGTGGACCGTACGCTTCGGGCCTTCACGACGGAAGGTTTGCCGGTGCCCGAGCGGGTGCTGGTCACGGGGGGCGGCAGCCGGGTGGAGGGTCTGGAGTCGTTCTTGACGGAGCAGCTCGGCGTGCGGGTCGAGGCGTTCCGCCGGGACGTCGGGGTGGAGGGGTGGCCGGCGGAAGCGGGCGAGGAGGTGGGGGCCCAGTTCATTCCGGCGGTGGGCTACCTTCTCGGCGGCTTCGCGGGGGTGGGGACGCGGTTCGACCTCGGCGGGGAATTCTTCGCCAAGGCGGACGTCAAGGCGAGGCCTCTGAAGAAGTACCTCGCGGCGGCGGCGGTGATCCTGGTGTTGCTGGCGGGCTGGCTGATTCCGGACCGGGAGCTTTCGCGCATGGAAGCGGACGCGAGGGAACGAATGGAGAGTCTTGTCGAGGAGGAGAAGCGGCAGGACGAAGCCCTCGACGTCCTCATGACGAAGTTGAACGATCTCAGGACGTGGACGGGCCAGCGGGCCCGCTGGATCGATGTCCTGCGGGAGGTGACGCTCTCGGTTCCCGAGACCAAGGAGGTCTTCCTGACGCAGGTCGGCTTCCGGGAAGGGAACGAACCTTTGAAGATCCGGGGGCGCGCCGTGGACGCGGAAGCCGTGAACCGGTTCGTGGAGGCGCTGATCCGGTCTTCCCTGTTCCGTCGCGTCGAGCGCCGGACCCTGCAGCAGCATCGGGACCGCAAGGACCGGCACCGCTGGGACTTTGATCTGAACATCTACCTGTTCGCGCCCGAGGAGGAGGTGTCCCGGTGAACGCGAGCGGACGGGAAAAGCTTCTGCTGCAGGCGACGGTCGCCGTCGTGGCGCTGGGGATCGCCTACTTCCTTCTGTTCAAGCCCGCCTGGACGCGATGGGAGGAGATCCAGGAGCAGCGTCAGACGATCCGGCAGAAGACGGAACGGATTCGCGACCTCATCAAGCGGCGGCCCGAGGTCCAGGAGGAGATCCACAACCTGGAGGAGCGGATCACGTCCTCGGCGCCCGAGACGCTGGAGTCGGAGTTCAACGTCTACCTGGAACGCGTCGCCGAGCGGGCGGGCGTCACGCCCTCCTCGGTCAAGATGCTCCGGCAGAGGCCGCTTCGGGACGATTTCGCGGAGATCGTCCTGGACGTGAACCTGGATTGCGATCTGGCCCGCCTCACCGACTACTTGCTGGAGCTGGAGAAGAAGGCGGACCGGCTCGTGAAGATCTCGAGACTCACCGTCGCGCAGACGGGAGGCCGGTCCCGGGCGGCGCCCCTGTCCGCCCAGATGACGCTGTCGACGGTGGTGAAATCGGAACCCGAGGAGACGGCCGAAGAAGGCGCCGGCGAGGGGGGACAACCGGCGTCCGGAAAAGGAGGCGCGGATGACGCGGACTAGAGCCAGAACCGGCGGCGGGTCCGGCCGGCGGCGTTTCGGTTGGATCGCCGTGGCGGCGGCGCTCGCCGTCTTCCTGCCGGCCGGCGCGGTATCGGCCGGCGACGGTCCGAAGGCGCCGGCGGGGAAGAAGGAGGGCGCGGAAGCGGAGGCGGACCTCTCCCGCTACGAGGTGATCAAGTACATCAACCCCTTCAGCCCCGAACCGCCGAAGAAGCCTCAGAAGCCCAAACCCAAGGTGAAGCCCAAGCCGAAACCGCCCCCGAAGAAGGTCAAGGAGGCGCCGAAGAACCTCCACTTCGCCGGCGTCACCTGGGACAACGAGAAGAAGAGTTTCAAGGCGATGGTGGAGGTGGACGGGAAGGGGCCGGTGTTCCTCGCCCCCGGCGGGGAGGTGGGCGCCTTCAAGGTGCTCCGGGTGGACATGAGCGGGATGCGCCTGAAGAAGAAGGGCGGGGACCTGAAAGCCGTTTCCCTGGGCGAGACGTTCCACGACGGCGAGACCTACATCACGCGCATCGTGGGCGGAAGCGAAAGCGCCGCCGAGAAGGCCGCCCCGCCGCCGTCCAGTCATTCCGGATCGAGTTCGTCGTCCTCGAGCCTGTCCGAGGCGAAGAAGCGGGAGATCATCGAGCGGCTCAAGGCAAAACGGCAGGCCGCCATGAAGAACCGCAAGTGAAAAAGGAGGATCCATGACGTTTCGCCGTCTCAGCCTCGCTTCGGCCCTCGTGCCGGTCGCGGTCGCGGCGCTTCTCGCGGGAGGGAACCCGGCCCGTGCGCAGGAGGCGCCCCCGCCGAAGCCCGCCGGCAAGATCGCCTTCAAGTTCGACAACGCCCGGCTCACCTCGGTCATGGAATACCTCTCCCACCAGACCGGGTGGACCTTTCTCGTCGACACCAAGGGAAACGCCCGGAGCAAGGCACAGCAGGTGAGGATCACCTCCGTCACGGCCGAGCCCGTGGAACGGGACCGGGCGGTGGACCTTCTCAACCACGCCCTGGCGGACCACGGCCTCCACGCCGTGCGCATCCGCGACACCGTCATCGTCATGACGGCCGAGGAGGCCAAGAAGCGGTCGTTCGAGATCTACGTGGGGGCCGACCCCGACGACGTGGCCTTCGGGGACAACATGATCACGCAGATCATTCCCATCCAGTACACCGCCGCGGACGAGATGCGAAAGGAACTGGAGGACCTCCTCTCCGACAAGGGTCAGCTCTACGTCAACAAGCAGTCCAACGCCCTCATCCTCCAGGACACCTCGACCAACGTCAGGAGGTTCCTCACCCTGATCCACCTTCTGGACCAGGGGGTGACCAAGGAGGTCCTGATCAAGCCCTTCACGCTGAAGAACGCCGACGCCGGGGAAGTGTCGCGCGTGATCCAGGAGATCTTCTCGGAAGAGGACGCGGAACAGCGAAGGCCGCGGGGCCTGGCGGGCCTCATCCAGCGCTTCATCGGGGGGGGGCGCAGCCAGGATCAGGGAAGCAAGATCGGCCCCGGGCAGAAGGTCAAGGTCTCGGTCGACCGGCGCACCAACACCGTGGTGGTCAAGTGCCAGAAGGACACCATGAAGCTCGTGGAGCGGCTCATCCAGGAGATGGACCTCGAGCCCGCCGAGGTGCAATCCACCTTCGTCTATCACCTGAAAAACGCCGACGTCAGCAACGTCGCCACGATCCTCAGCAATGTGCTCAAGGGGGGCGGCGCGAGCGGCCGGTCCGGGGGATCGAGCGGGAGCGACGGCGGGGGATTCCCCTTCCCGATGTTCTTCGGCCGCGGGGGGCGATCGAGCGGCGGGAGACGACGACTCCAGACCATCGGCGCCCCGGAGGGCGGCACCCACTCCCTCTACGGCGACGTCAGCGTCCAGGCCGACGAGGAGACCAACTCCCTCATCATGCTCACCAGCCCCAAGAACTTCCCGCTGCTCAAGAAACTCATCGACGAGCTCGACATGGTCCGGCCCCAGGTGCTCATCAAGGTCTTCATCGCCGAGGTCACCCTCGACGACGAGACCGATCTCGGCATGGAGTGGTCCTGGCAGGACGACCTCCAGGTGGGCGACGACCGCGGTTCCGCCTCGTCCCGCACCAACTTCGACCTCACCTCCGGGACGAACCTCTCGGGCTTCCGCTACCAGCTCATCAGCGAGAACATCGACGTGCTCGTGCGCGCCCTCAAGCGCAAGGGCAAGCTCAAGGTCCTCTCGGCCCCGCGCATCCTGGTCCTCGACAACCAGGAAGCGGCCATCCAGGTGGGCCGCGAGATCCCCCGGATCACCAATTCCCGCATCACCGACGAGGGAGACACGATCAACTCCGTCCAGTACGAGGACGTGGGCATCTCCCTCCAGGTCACCCCCCACATCAACCCCGACGGGCTGGTCCGCATGCAGGTCCAGCCCGAGGTTTCCGAAGTGGCCCCGGAGTCCGAGGGCGTCCCCATCTCCGAGGGCGCCGTCGCCCCCGTCTTCGTCACCTCCACCGCCCAGACCACCGTCTCCATCCAGGACGGGCAGACCATCGTCATCGGCGGCCTCATCCGCGACCGGATCGCCGTCTCCGAGAACAAGGTCCCTATCGTGGGCGACATCCCCCTGCTGGGCCTCCTCTTCAACTCCAAGACCCACGAGATCACCAAGACCGAGCTCATGGTCTTCCTCACCCCCGTCGTGGTGAGAAACACCGAGTCCCTCAAACGCCTCTCGGACCGCGAAACCCAGGCCCTCGAACTCATGAAAGGGTGGCTTCTGGACAAGATCGCGAACGACGGCATTCCCCTGGACCGCATCCGCCGCAAGCGGCTCGGCGAAAAATTGCCCTAGATCGGCTTCTTTGCGGTCTGTTTACGAATGAATGACTGAACCGCATCTGCCCAAACCATGCGGATCGTCATGGCCCCGGGACCGCCTCTCGCCCCCCCCGGGACGGAAATTCGGGCATTTCCGGAAAAATCCCTTTTCTTCCCCCCTCGACGATCCAATAATAGAGGATGCTTTTGACCCCGATGGAGGAGGGACTCATGTCGCAATCCGCTTCCCGTTTTGTTTCAGGGCTCCTGGGAGGCCTTGCGCTTGCGGCTTTCCTCGTCTCCGGCGCCCTGGCCCAGGAATCCGCCCCTCCGGAGGAAATGGTTCCCAAGGAGGAGGGACAACCCGCCCCGGATGGCGAGGGCCAACCCGCGACCGCCGGCGAGGAGGAACCCGCGAACGGAGAGGAAGGCGCGCCTCCCGAGAAGGAGGGGCCCGCCCCCGTCGTCGCGCTGAAATCCTATCCCGAGGCTTCGGAGCGTCACGAGCTGAAACTCGGCGAGGGGGGAAGCGCGGAGCTCTTCCTGTGCGACCGGGCCCGGGTGCGCGTCGCCGGCGAGGACGGAAGCGCTGCCCTGGGCTATTACACGGGCTTTCCCGAGGCGAAGGGGTACGCCCTCGCGCTGGGCGGGGGCCGCATGGAGCTCCACCTGGGGGTGAATCCCGTGACGCTGAGCCTGCCGGTGGGCGAGGTGGTCCTCGAGGGCATGGGGACCGCCGTGACCATCGCTCCCGGGAAAGGCGAGGTGGTCTTCTCCCGCACGGCGGGGGAATCGGGGGACTTGACGGTCTTCGCATCGGGCAAGGCGGAGGTGGTCCCGCCGGGAAGCGAGCTGCGGCTCGGCCCCGAAGGCCTTCCGGGGGAGGCCGGCGAGAAGGCTCCCTCCGCGCTCCGCGAGGCGCCGGATCTCGCCGAGACGTTCCACTACCTGACGGGAAAGAAGGGATCCGGAGAGATCGCGCTTCCCGGGGAAAGCCTTTTGAACCTGGGGAACGCGTCGGATCTGATGATCACGGCCAACCGCGCGCCGGTGATTCCGCGGTTCCTCGCGGAATTCCGGGAAGGGGCCTTCTACGCGAAATCGATGGAAGCCACGGGCCTCTTGCTGGAGACGAGCCGGAACCGCATCTCGTTCGCGCCGCCCGAGGCGGCGGAGGAAGCGCCGGCGGGGGAGGAAACGGGGGCCGGAGATGAAGACGGGGAAGCGGTCGAGGGCGGCGAGGGGGATGACGGGCTCGAGGCGGGCGAGGAGGACGCCGGGGCGGAGGCGGGACCGGATGGAAACGTGGTGTGGATCAACATCCGCGGCGTCAAGGAGTCCTTCCGCCACAGCGCCGGGGGCAAGGTGGTGCTCGCGAGCAAGCATCTGGCGGGTTTCAAGATGGAGATTCCGAGCGGCGGCGGCGCCCACCTGCTGCACCCCGAGGGCCAGGCGAGGGTGATCGTCGACGTGTTCGAATCGGAAGAAGGGGCGGTCCCGATCAAGATCGTGATCGGGGACCGGGTCTTCATCCTGCCGCCCAGCGCGAAAGCGGAACTGAAACCCGGCGGGGAGGGCCATCCCGAGGAGGGAGGCGAGGTCGTTCTCGATAAGGGTTCTTTCAGCGTCATGATTTACGGGGTCGGCGAACCCCTCTCCTATCGTTTCCGCATCAGCGAGAGGGATATCGTCAAACCGCTCGGAACGGCGTTCGCGAACGCCGGCGACATACGGAAGGCCGAAGAGGCGAGTCCCTTCCTCCCGAAATGACGGGAGGAATGCCGGACCTCTAGGGGAGCAATCACCTGATGAAGGGCTTTCTCCAGGGCGCAGGGGTGGCGGTCCTGTTCTTTTCCTGCGCCGCGTGGCTGGCGCCCCGGGCCGAAGCCCAGGTCCTGCGCCGGGATCCCGCCGTGCAGCCCGAGGACCTCGACATCGACGGGAGGCGGTACAAGCCTTACGGCCAGGTCAAGCTCTGGCTGTTCCGCTTTCACCCCTTCGCCTCCCTCGAGGCCACCTGGGACGACAACATCTTCCTGGCGCCTCCTTACCAGCAGGAAGACGACTTCGTCTTCGACACCGTGCTCGGGGCCCGCACCGACTGGCGCCACGGCCGCCACGAAACCCTCCTCGGGTACCAGATGAAATACCGGTCCTACGCCCGGCATCCCGAGGAGAGCACCCTGGAACACCGCGCGAGCGTCTCCTCCCACTGGAACTTCGACTGGTTCTTCTTCGACGCGGGCGACGAGTTCAAGCACATCAAGGATCCCGAGCCGGACGCCTTCGACCTTCTCACCGAGCGGAGCGAGAACGACGCCTGGGTCCGCGGCGGGCTGTACCAGGAGCGGATCGGCATCGAGCTCGCGTACCGGATGCGGTGGTTCGATTTCGTGTCGCGGAACCTCGGGACCCTAGACCACAACGAGCACTTCGCCACCCTGGGCGCCTACTACCTCCTGCGCGAGGATTCCCGGGTCTCGCAGGACCTGTACGCCTTTCTGGAGTTCCGGTACGGCGCGTTCCGTTTCCGTGAGCGCTACTTCAGCGACAGCAACCAGCTGGCCGGCACGATCGGAGCCAAGGGGACCCTCTTCGACAAGTTCGCGTTCTCGATGAAGGTGGGATACATCGGCCTCGATCCCGTGGGCAATGGCGTGCCGGGATCGTGGGACACGGACGGCTTCCGGGGGCCGACCTACGAGGCGTCCGTGGTCATGCTGATCACCGAGTGGCAGAAGGCCCGGATCGCCGCTTTCCGGCGGCTCCAGTATTCGCTGGGGTCCAACTTCCGCGTCTTCGACCGGCTCGAGGGGTCCTACGAGCACCGGTTCGACAACCACGTCATCCAGGACCTCTACGTCCGGCCCCACGTCTTCCTCGAGCATGCGGACCCCTCCGACTCTCGCTCCACCACCCGCATGGGAACCGGCCTTCGCCTGGAGTACTTCCTAAAGGACTGGTTCGCGGCGGGCGCGTCCTGGGAGTTCGCCATGCGCACGGGCCGGCGCGACCCCGCCCTGCCGAGCCTGAACTACCGCAACCACCGGATCATGTTCCACGTCACCCTCTACCTCTGAGCCCTTCGCGCCGTGCCCGGATTTCGTTTGAGAGTCCACAATCTTTCAAAATCCCCGCATTCACTTCGTGCATGCGGGGATTTTGAAGGGGCGTGGGCGGGGTACGAACGACAACGGGTGGGTCACGGAGTGTAACGGAGTGCCGCAAACACCTCGGCCCGCGTTGCTGCGCCACTCCGCCTCCGGGCTTCGTGGCTCACTACGAACGTCGGCCCCTCTTGACACACGGGACAGGTGCCGATACCATTCCCTCTCGCATCGCTTGGCGGTGCACGGCGCCCCCTTCGTCTAGCGGCCCAGGATGCCAGGTTCTCAGCCTGGAGACAGCGGTTCGAGTCCGCTAGGGGGTACCAGACGGGACGAAGGCCGCAGGATTCCCCTCCTGCGGCCTTCTTCCGTTCCCATGCCTCGTTCGTATCCGCAAGCAGGTCAAACGGTTGCCGGAATCCCGGTGTCAATGCCCCCCCCTTCCAGGTCGAGTTCGAGAATACGAAGTCGAGGAGACGCCGCTTTTCGTGGGCAGGTTGCTCAAGGTACAGAGCGTGCGCCTGTTGCGCGAGTTCGAGAACCCGGAGCCCCTCCTCCATGTACGAGCGGTTCGCGGAGAGGTGTGCCTTGACCGTCCCCTGGAGTTCGTCCTGCTCCTTCCTCCAGGTCTCGCTGTTTCGGAGGTAGAACTCCTCCGTGACCTTCCCATCGAGCTTGTCCACGTACATCTTGTCCAAACGGTTCTGGAGCCTGCGGACCTGTTCTTGCAGGACAGCCACCGCCCGGTCGTGGTACTCCTTCTCGTCCCGGTGGCTGTTGCGGAGCGCTTCCCGGACCCACTCCAGGACCTCCTCGTCCAGACGAATGCGCTGGAGGTGTTCCCCGAACTGCTCGGCGAGGACCTCCTCCCGGACGTAGGGCTCGGGACACTTGCCCCGGTGCCCTGTGCAGTGGTAGTAGATGTACTTCCCCTTCTTCTTCTCGGCGACCAGAGAACACCCGCAGTGCCCGCACTTCACGAATCCCTGGAACGCCCACCGATGCCTTCCCTGCCTTCTCTTCGGCTTGTTCCCCCCCTGGAGAACGCGTTGCGCCGCGTCCCAGAGTTCCCTTGAAACGAGCGGTTCGTGCTTCCCAGGGAAGCGTTCCTCCTTCCAGGAAATCTCGCCGTGGTAGATCGGGTTCTTGAGGACGGTCTCGATCAGGCTCTTGTGGATGCTCTTCCCGTTTCTCGGGGCCGCGAGGCCGGACTTTCGGACCATCCGCGCAACCTCGCTGAGGGAGTGGTTACCGGAGGCGTACCACTTGAAGATCTGGACGACCAGGGGGGCGACATCGGGGTCCGGTTCGATGACCTTACGCCCGCCCTCCCCCTTCACGTTCCGGTACCCGACCGGAGCGGTCGAGGGCCAGTACCCCTCCCTCGCTTTCTGGCGCATACCTTTCTGGGTTTCTTCCCGGAGGTTGTCCAGATAGTGCTTGGCCATGACGACCATGATGCCGAGCTTGAACTTATCGGAGGACGGGCTGTCCTTCGTAATGATGGAGTGCTCCTTGACGAAATGGAGTTCGAGGTCGAGTTCGTCGAGGGTTACGATGTCCTTGAAGTTCCGGCAAAGGCGGTCGGTCTTCTCGACGAGCACGGTTCGGCATTCATTCCCCTTCTCCTTGAGAAACTCGATCATTTCCCCGAAGGCGGAACGCCCCGCGTCTTTCGCGGACTCCGCTTCCTGGAAGGTCTGGAGAACCTCCATGTCCTCCTTCCCGGCATAGTCTTGGAGGAGAGACAACTGCGCCGGGATGGAGAACCCCTTCTCCTGTTCCGCCGAGGATACCCTGGCGTAGATGACGGCGTTCTTCAGCTCCTTGCCTTGTCTCTTCTTCTTACTCATCCTATCCTCCCCTCTTCTGCCTGCGGGTTCTCCCCTTGCCTTTCAGGTTCTTCTCGATGAGGGAAGAAACCCATGCCTGGATGGTGGTGTCCTCCTCGGCGGCCCGAATCCGGAGAAGTCGATGAACCTCCTCGGGGAGCCGTACATGAATCATCCTTCCTTCGGGTTTCTGGTCCTCAGCCATTCAACCTCCTCCACCTCCTCCTTTGAGAAGGTGTTATATTTATATCTATGATATAGTCCCAACACCAAGTTGTCAAGACTCAAAGCCCTTCGCCAGTAACCCTATTTGGGGAAGGAAGAAGAGAAAGAGAAGAAAGAGGTTTCGAGGAGGGGGGGGTGGTGGTGGCGGCAGCGGTGGAGCGTATGATCAATCGTGAGCACCCTTTCCATGCGTGTCCCCCCTGTGACGATCGTGACGGTGAAATGGTTGCGCCCCCTTGCCTCTTCAGCAATTCTCTTTCTCCTTCACACACATCAAATTGAGATGCGGGGTGCTCAATATCTATCGTCACAATCGTCACCATCGTCACTCTCTCATCCATTCTTTCCGAGCTGAGGAGTGGGAACATCGTCACAAGCGTCACGGCCCTCCCAACCGAATGATCTTGCGAGAGTCTTCACCGCCTCTACTTTCCTCTGATTGGATAAATCGATAAAGATTCCCGCTCGGTCCTTTGGCGTATCCAGTCCAATGCCACGTAGAGAAGATGCGAGTGTCCGTGGAGAGACTGCCTTGCGGAGTACCCCTGCCTCGGTTGCGGCGGTGGCGATATCCTTCACATGGACGGCAGCAACACCTTCCACCAACCTATCAGCGAGATAGCCTACTGCGAATCCCTCAAGGGTACTCCTGCGTGCCTCTCGGATGGCTTCCTGCTGTTGAATACCGATGCCCTGAAACTCGTTTCGAATCTTCTCGTCCTTGATTACGCTGAGGAGGGGACAGAGGATTTCATTTACACGAGATTCAACGCCTTTGATTTCATTGGAGGGGTCGAGCCTTGCCTCGTGGTAATGATCGAAACGCCATTTGAGAAGCATCCTCTGCGCCTTGCTGACCCCTTCGTAGAAATCACCGTCCAGGGCGAAGGGTTGACCTTCACGGCGTGCATCTCCTCCAGTCTTCCTTGTAATGCACCTGGACCGCAGACCGTCGTCGAGGAACTCATGCCGACTTGCGAGGAGTTTGGGGCCACCGACGTAGAAATTCCGTGGTGTGTTTGAAACGCCTTCACAGCACCCCCGGTATCCTGTCTGCCGCTTGTATCCTACACACAAGATCTGAACGATTACGTTGTGTGAGGCGCTGTGCCTGTCGAACGTTGCCTCGTCTATGATTGCCGTTCCTCTCCAGGCATCGAGAAGACGTATCAAGTGCGCTTCTGTAGAGGCAGCATTCAAGAAAGTAGGTTTCCGGCAGAGGTTCCCCAAGGTTTCGAGGGCTCGTGTCTTCCCTCCGCCTGCCGCTCCCAGCCACAGAAGATATGGGTAGGTGTCGTATTTCTCTGCTATCCAAGTGAGGAGAATATATGCAGCATAGAGGCTGAGGAAGGCGGGGTCCGTCTCGTTGTAATAATGGGCAATAAATCTCTTGAGCCAGAAGTATAGGTCTTCGGTGCTTTGGTAATCCTCCAATCCCGTGGGAAGGCGCACAATGCCTTTCCGCACGTTGTCGTCAATGAGCGGGAAGTACTCTTTTCCATTGATCTTGAACTTTGATGATACTTGAGTTGTTTTACCCTGGGAGTAAACAAGCCACCCCTCGACCGTCTTGGGATTGAAAATCAGATCGAGGATTCCATCGTCGCCAAGGTCTTTCCCGGTTGAGCGAATGGCGCTTTCTTCATCGCCCCTACTCTTGCCCGGCAGACCTTTCTTTCGATGGCGCTTTTTGAGGGATTTGGAATCACTACATTTCTTCTTGGCGAGATGCTGAAGGTTTGATTCATTCCTATTCACTGCAACTGATCCTCATCGCGATCCTCGTAGGAGCCGGGGACGGGGGGCTACGAGGATCAGTCGCAAAGCCCCCCGCCCGGCACAATTTCAATTCAGTGCATCCTCCTCGAAGAAGTCACCTTGCTCGACTTCTCTTTGGTGCTTTTCTTGGCGGATGTGTGCTTACCCAATTTCGTATTCCATTCGGATAGGATGTCGAAGAAACCGCAGACGTTTTCAACGCTGGCGCGAACCTCTTCCTCGGAGGGGTCATGACCAAACTTGCGCCGGAAGAGTTCTCGGGAGTGCTTGATAAAACCTGGGTCCACCGCTTGGGCTCCTCACGGCGAGCCCAATAAAAAAGGCTCGCCGCCAAGCGCGATGCGCCTGTCGTCGAAGCCTATTCGGAAAACGTCCTATCGTGGTCCCAGGCTTCTGTTGTCAGAATATTCTTGGTTCAACTCGGTTCTACGAGGGTGAACCATTCGCTTGTCGGCCAAAACGTGGCAGGTTCACCATAGAAATTGTACACGAGAAAGACAGAAAGGCAAGCGGAGAAATCGAAATATCTACAATGATGTCAAGCGGTTGGGAAAACGACCACTCAACTTCTTTCAATGTGCCTGCGTAATCCCGGGAGTTGATCACTCAAGTTGAAATCTTGTCCGTAAAGGTGGAAAGTAAATTGAGAATGCCGAAGAAGTTCCGGGATTTCCGGGCTTTCCTTTGTGACCGGTATCCCATCTCCCTGTGCTTACAAGCCGACTACTCGGTTTCTGGGATTCGAAGACGGCTTGTTCCTGACATGGTAAGATGAAATTGAAGAAGTTGAGTGCTCAACTTGAAATGCAGGTCAAGGAATGCCGAAGAACGTCACAGAAGAAACCGCCAAGGACGCCGAGAGGTTGATCAACACCAGCGGGGCCTTCCTGATGGGCAAGTTCCTGGACCCCGATGCGCGGCATCGCATTGCATGGAACAACGCGATCGCGGCGCGGGCGATCTACCGGAACGGCGCCTTCGCGTTCTGGACCACGACCTCGCCGGTGCCAGCGGTGCAGATCATCCAGAGCGCCGAGGTCGACGACGTCGAGTACGTCCTGATCGGCGAGGATTTCGAACTCCGGTTCGTGGTCCTCTGGTACAGCAAAGCGGAGGCGGAACGGAAATCCTGGCTCGACGACGTCGGTGTCAAAAACGCCGATCGGCATCTCCGGGACGTGACCGAATCGGTCGAGCCGATGGAAAAACCTCCTGAATTCGGGAGGGCGAAATGAAAGTGAAGACCGCATTTTGGGCGGAGTACTTCCAGGCTGTGAACGGCCTCCGTACCGTGGGCGTGCTTGCGCTGACGAAGGAAACCATCGTCTTCGCCCCGGCGCCAGGGCACGAGGGAATCGGCGCGGCGATCGACGAGCGGCTCGCGAGCGCTCTCGACCGGGGCCTTACGCCAGACGAGATCCTCGGCTACTTCGTCGAGCGATCGAACGGCATCTCCTGGTTGGTTTCGAAGCCTGAAACCATCGAGGCTGGATCAATCAACAATGCGGCGCTGAAGCAACTCAGCAAGGTCGAAAAGAAATACCTCGATGTAAGAAAACAAGTGCGATCGTCCGCAGAATCCTGAAAGAAGCCACTTTACCAAAACAAAAATCCGATTCCATTGGCCATCCGAATCTACTGCTCCTGCCTCTTTGTGAAATGGGTGTAACCGCCGTTCCGCAGTGGATGGAAATTACGCAACCTTCAGTTTCCTTTCCGTTTCGATCGCATGAATGATGTCCATCTGAGCAACGTAGCGCCGGGAATTCTCCTCGATTCTGTGGTCGAAGAAGCCCTGCCAGTCTCCATTCAGGTAAGTTGCGCGGACATTGAGCATGGCCTGGGCGCCTTCGACACGCCAGCGCATTCCTGTACGCTCCATCCTGTCCTTGACAAGATGACGGCAGGCGCCCTCGGCGACCCCACTGCCGATCGGCAGTCCTTCAGCCAAGTATTTGTCGTACTTCATGAACTTCCTGTTATTGGTGTAGTACTTCACAGCCGAATTGACAGCTTTCTTCTTTCCGCCGCGAAGCTTCCTTTTTGTCGCCATTTGCTTCAGTGCGCCTATCACATATCCGACCCGACCTTCGAGGATTTCTCGAAGTTGTTTGTCGGCAAACTCTTGGGCCTCGTCGGTTCCTTCCCCGAAGAACGCGTGAGCAGCGTCCCAGAGATATTCTGTGACGTGATAGAGGTCCAGAATGAAGACGGACATGGGGAAGAGCCGAAGAACCCGTTTCCAGAGCGCCTTCTCCCCGTCCATCACGATGCCTACGCGTTTGCGCCCACCTGGGTTGCGTTGAGCAATCTCGTCGGCGGCGGCCTTCAAGCCACGGTCTTTTCCGTTGCTTTCCCTGCCCCCGTCGATATGCGTCATCTCTGCACGGACTCTCTTATTCTGCGGTTTCGGTCGTTCTTGCTTTTCGCATTCGTCACGGAGCTCGGACATGACATCGTCCGCCGTTCTCTCGAACCGATCAATGGAGTACACGGCAGTCACAACCGCCATCTTCTTTTTGTTCCTCTTCTCTCCCTTCTTGAGGCGATGTCCCTTCGGGCGTGGCTCTTTCTCTTTCTTGACCATCGGCACGCCTTTGCAGTCAGCGGCCAGAATGAGCATCTCGCCCTCATCCTCCTGGGGAGGGACTCCGAGGCTCTCGCGGAATCCTCCTACCTCTTCCGCCATGCGCCTGTTCATGTTCTCGAACGCCGATACGCTGATTCCAAGCCCGAGAATGCTCTGGATCGCCTCCTGCGCCTCTCCGAAAGATTCCTTGGCGGCGAACGCCTGGGACCACTGCTCGAGAAGAAGCGAGAACTCGGACTCTGGCATCTCCAGACGAGCCGAAACGGGCCGGATTTCGATTTTTTGCGATTCTCTCTCGGCGTAGACGAATTCGGAGAAATTCAGTTCCCCGAAAACAGACACGTACCGCGATTCGCTTTTGTCCTCCATCCTCCTCAGAGTCTTCCCCTCTGGTTGATCTACGGATGGCCCCAGATTCCCATCTCCCTGGGCGGCGACATGGGCCCGCAGAAACGCGAGTCCCAGCTTCTTGAAAGCCTCCCAGAG
>CAZDSO010000075.1:0-21720 GCA_964508045.1 uncultured Planctomycetia bacterium
CGTGCTTTGCCATGGAGTCGTAGCAGCCCACAGCATAAACAGGTTACCGGTTACCAGTTACAGACAACCCAGACCCAACAAACCGGCGGCCTCATGTGCCCGGTTGTACAACCGGACCGGATCCGGGGTTGTTCTGACGGCCTGTTCATGCCCCACAGAACTACGGATCAGGGGAATCCGTTTGCCGGCGTAGCCGGCATCAGGGTGATCAGGGGATGCTACAATCTACAATCTACTTGCCCGCCGGCATCCGGCCCGCCGCCAGGAGGAGATCGAACCTCGCCTGCTGGACCTCGATGCGCCCCATGGCCGCCTTGAGCCGGGCGACCATGGCGTCGTTCTGGGCCTGGTCCAGGACGAGGCGCGACGTCGTCCCCCGCTCGAACGACCGCGCCTCCATGTCGCGCAACCGAAGCGAGATCGCCTCGTTCTTCTCGTGGAAACGGAGCTTCCGCCGGGCTTCCGAGAGCGCTTCCGCGGCCTGGAGCACCTCGCGCGTGACCGCCCGCCGCAACGCCGCCGTTTCCAGGCGCCTTGCGCGGGCATCGGCCCGGGCTTCGCGCAGGGCCGCGAAGCGCGATCCGCCGCTGAAGAACGTCCAGGACAGGGCGAGGCTTCCCGACGCGGACAGGTCGTGGTACGACCATCGCGCGTCGTCCTTTCGCTGGTGGCCCGCCTGGAAGGACATATCGAGAGAGGGGAAGAAGGCTCCCCACGCCTCCCCGACGGTGGCCGAGGCCTGGTCCGCGAGACAGCGCGCCCGCACCACGTCGGGCCTGGAGGCCAGCGCTTCCCGGGCCAGGGTGAGGGGATCGGGGTCCGTCGCTTCCCGGGGGAAGCGGGGTGCGACGAGCTCGACGCGGCCGGGCCACGCGCCGTCTTCGAGGCCGAGCAGCGCCGCGAGCGCGAGCCGGTGGACGCGCAGGTTCCCCTCGGCGCGGATCCGCTCCGCCTCGGAGGCGTTGACGCGGACGGTGAAGCCGAGCACGTCGGCTTCCGAGGCCGTCCCGGCGGCCTTCCGCTTGCGGGCGTTTTCGAGCATGGTCCGGTTGAAGGCCCAATCCTCCCGGGCGACGGCCCGCTGCTCGCGGGCGAGCAGGACGGCGAAGAAGGCGGCGCCCGCGCTCCGCGCCAGCAGCCGGCGGCCCTCCTCGTGCAGCGCTTCGGTCCCGTGTCGCGCGGCCCGGGCCTGCAGGAGCCGGTATTCCCGGGCGAACCCGTCGAAGATCCGCCAGGACACCTCCAGGCGGGTGGCGAAGATCCCGTACCGGTCGTCGGGGGTGAAGCCGGGCGTTCCCATGGCGACGGAGGGCGCGGACTCGAACACCCGCGATGCCAAGATCCCCGCCCGGATCGCGGGGGCGTAGGCGGACCAGGCCTGCGCCACGCGGGCCCGGGCCGCTTCGACGCGCAGGAAGGAGGCTTCGAGCGAGGGATGGGAACGCGTGCAGATCGCGATCGCCTTCTCGAGGGTCAGCGCGTCCGGAAGATCGCGCGCCGCGATGCCCGCCGGACGCGGTTCAGCGGAGGACGGGGACGGGAGGGGCAGGGGCCGGCCCGCATAGCGCCCGGGTTCGGAGCGGACCAGGGCGCAGGCCGGGATCGCGAGGGCGAGGCCCGCGGACAGGGAGACAAGGACGGCGGTCTTCATCGGGTTCCCTCCACCTCGGTTCCGGAATCTACGCTCAGGGCGTTCCCTCCCCCGCGCTTCCCTCGCGGTCCGCGTTCGCCGGCGCGGGCTCCTTGCCAGGAAGCACGGACCGCGCGTCCTCCACGATCCGAAGGAGCGAGGGCAGGACGATCAGCGTGCCGGCCGTGCCGGTCGCCAGGCCGAAGGCGAGCGTGATCGCCATGGGGATGAGGAACTGGGCCTGGATGCTCGTCTCGAGCAGCATGGGCAGAAGCCCCGCCACGGTGGTGACGGTGGTCATGACGATGGGGCGGAAGCGCCTCTTCACCGACAGGACCAGCGCCTCCGTCGGATCGCCGGTGCGCGCCTTCTCCCGCTTGTAGTAGTCCATGAAGATGATGGCGTCGTTGATCACGACGCCGCCGAGCGCCACCCCGGCCATCACGCTCAGCATGATGAGGTTGTACCCCATCACGAGATGGCCGAGGATCATCCCCACGACGCCGAGCGGGACGATCGAGAGGACGAGCAGCGGGGCCCCCCAGGCGTCGAGGACCAGGATGATGACGCCGAACACGACGAGAAACCCCACCGCCGCGCCGAACTGCAGGCCCTTGAAGGTCTCCCTCTGCGTGGCGCGTTGCCCCTCGAGCCGGACCCGCACCCCCTGGAAACGCTTCGGGATCTCCCCGAGAAGCGTGGGCCGCGCCGCGCCCAGCACCTCGCCGGCGGTGGTGACCCGCTCGTCGATGTCGCCCGTGACCGCCACGGTGCGCATCCGGTCCAGGTGGTGGAGCTCGGCCCAGCCGCGCGCCGGCTCGATCCGCGCCACGCGCCCCAGCGGGACCCGGGCCGGGGCGCTTCGGTCCGCGGGAAGCTCCACCGTGAAGTTCCGGAGGTCCTCGATCCCCCGCCGCTCCTCCTCCGGATAGAACACGCGCACGGTGGTCTCCTCGCTTCCCTCGTGGAAGCGGCTCACCACCGCCCCGAAAAACGCCGCCCGCACCTGCGCTGCGAGCGCCGCCGGCGTCAGGCCCAGCCGCCTCCCCTCCTCGCCGAGCCGGATCCGGATCTCCCTCTTCCCGGGCCGCAGGTCGGTCTCGAGGTTCGACACGCCGGGCAGGGAAGCGAGCGTCTCCTTCAGGTGCGCCGACGCCGCTTCGAGACGGCTCCACGACGTCCCCACCAGACGGACGTCCAGCTCCTTGCCCCCCACCCCCCTCTCCAGCCTCGAGAACGTCAGCGACCGGACCCCCGGGCGCCGGCGCGTCTTCTTCTTCCACAGCGAGAGCACCTCGTCGCTCGACACCGGGCGGATCTCCGCGTCCCGGAGCTCGACCTGGACCTGCGCGAGGTGGCCGCCGCGGTCCGTGTCGACGGACGTCTCCCCGAAACGCACCAGCACCCGCTCGACGACCGGCTCGTCGGGCGTTCCCAGCGCGCGGTCCACCTCCGCCAGCGAGCGCTCGAGTTCCAGGACCATCTCCGCGGCGGTCTCCCGGGGCGTTCCCACCGGGTACCGGACGCGGGCCACGATGCTGTTCGTGTCGGGCGTGGGAAAAAAGGTGAAACCGAGGCGCCCGCCGAGGGGAAGGGCGACGGAGACCAGAACCGCCGCGATCGCACCCCCGAGGATCCAGTACCGGAAACGGAGAACGCCCTCGGTGAGGGGACCCACCCCCTTCTCCACGACGGCCTCGATCCACGACTCGACGGTTCTCCGCACGCGGTTCGGCGCGGGCGCTCGCGATTGCGCCTTCGCGAGCCCGTGCTCGAGATGCTTGGGCAGGGCGAGACAGACCTCGACGAGGCTCACCCCGAGCGCCGCGAACACCACCCAGGGAAGCGCGCCCATCGTCCGCGCCATCTGGCCCGACACGAACAGAAGCGGCAGGAAGGCCCCCACCGTCGTGAGGCTCGACGCCAGGACGGGCCAGAACACCTCCCGCGTTCCGTGGTAGGCCGCCTCGAAGGCCCCTTGCCCCTCGCGAGACTTCGTGAAGATGTTCTCGGAGACGACCACCGCGTCGTCCACGATCATCCCGAGCACGATCAAGAGCCCGAACATCGTGATCATGCTCAGCGTGAGGCCGAGAAGGTACATGACGAACAGGGTCCCCAGAAACGCCACCGGGATCCCCCAGGACACCCAGAACGCCACGCGGAGCTCCGTGAAGAACCAGAGCACCAGGAACACCAGCACGAGGCCCTGGATCCCGTTCTCGAGCAAGAGCCCCAGGCGTTCGTGGATCCGCTCGGACTGGTCCGTGAAGACGTCGAGCGCGATGCCCGTGGGGAGGCGCTTGTGGAACGATTCGACGAAATCCTTCACGCCCGCGGCCACGATCGTCGTGTCCTGCTCCCCCGTCTTGTCCACCTCCACGACGACGGCCCGCTTGCCGTTGTACCGCGCGCCGATC
This sequence comes from uncultured Planctomycetia bacterium, assembly GCA_964508045.1. GTDB lineage: Bacteria > Planctomycetota > JAKEIC01 > JAKEIC01 > CAZDSO01 > CAZDSO01. The sequence continues at coordinate 4,051 of CAZDSO010000075.1, forward strand.
TCCGCGTCCTCGAACCCCCGGCGGATCCGGGCGACCGACCCCAGGCGGATCACCCGCCCGTCGGCCCCCCGCCCCACCGGCACGTCCCGGAACGCCTCGGGGCTCCGCTTCTCCTCCCGGAGCCTGAGAAGCGACTCCCCGCCGGGACCCCGCAGGCGTCCCAGCGGGCGGTCCAGGCTCGAAGCCCGGACCTTCGCGGCCACCCCGTCCAGCGTGAGCCCGTGCTTTCGCAAGAGCGCCTCGGACAGCGCGATGTGGATCTCGCGCGCGCGGACGGATTCGACCGCCACCTCCGTGGCGATCCGGCGCGTGATCAGTTCCTCCCGCAGGCGGTCCGCCTGGGTCTTCAGGACGCTTTCGGGCACCTCCCCGGCGAGAACCAGCGTGGCCACGCGGTCCTTCCGTTCGACCTCGCTGACCACGACGTCCTCCACCCCCTCCGGGAACGTGTCGATCTGCGCGATCCGGTCGCGCAAGTCGACCACGACCGCGTCCGCGTCCGTCCCGTCCTTCAGCTCCACGATGGCCGACGCCCGCCCCTCGCCGGCCGTGCCGGTCAGGCTCTTGAACCCCTCCACGCCGATGCACGCCTCCTCGATCAGGTCCAGCACCGACCGCTCCACCTCCTCGGGCGACGCGCCCTCGTAGCGCGCCGTCACGCGGACCTTGTCGAGATCGGAGGAGGGGAAGGTCTCGCGCCGCAGGCGGGAGACGGCGAGAAGCCCGAGCCCGATGATGAGCAGCATCAGGACGTTGGCGGCCGTCCGGCTATGGAGGAAGAAGGCCAGGATCTTCATGGGCGGGTCGCCTCCTCGCCGGCGACGCGGACCTGCGCCCCGTCGAACGCCTCCTCGAGGGCGGTCACCACGACGCCGGCGCCGGCCGGAAGGCTACCGTCCGAAGCCAGCACGACGTCCTCGCCGAGGACGACGAGCGGGTCGACGCGCGCTCGATGGAGTTTCCCGTCCCGGACGACGAAGACGGCGTCCGGCGGCTCGAGGGCCCGCTCGGGAAGGACGAAGACGTTCTCGAACCGGCGTCCCCGGATACGGACCTTCACGAACGTCCCGGACAGAAGGCCCCGTGCGCCGCCTTGCTTCGCCTGTTCTTCGGGCCCGGGAACCTCGATCCGCGCCGTGAGCGTTCGCGTGGCGGGATCGACGCGCGCGAGAAAGCGCGACACCGTGCCCGTCGTCTTCTGGGGCCGGCCGAAGTGTTCCCAGTGCACCTCGGCTTCGAGCGTCACCTGGGTCCAGGGGGGCGTCCCGCGCTCGAGGCGCTCGAAGTCGAAGAGGGCGGGAAGGAGCCGGGACTCGACGGGCACGGAGATCTCCACGGGCTCGCCCACGGGGAAGAGGACCATCGCGACCGCCCCCGGCTGGAGGACCTTGCCAAGATCGACGTCCAGATCGAGGACGCGGCACCGGTAGGGCGCCCTGGCCACGGTCTTGGCGAGGCGGATCTTCTGGGCCTTGCGGGACGCTTCCAGGGCTCGTTTCGAGGCCTGGAGGACGGCGAGCCGTTTCTCGAACGCGGCCAGCGCCGCCTTCCGCTTCTCGACGGCCAGCTCCCGCTCCTTGCGCCGCATCTCGGCCGCCTCGAGCTCCGACGTCGAGATCTGGCTGTCCTTCGCCAGCTCGAGCTTCCTCTCGTAGTCCTTGCGCGCGAGCGCCAGCACCTCTTGCTCGATGCCGAGAAAGGTCTCGTCGGCCGCGTGCTGGGCGCGCAGCTCCTGCGTTTGCGCCTCGGAAGCCGCGATCTGGGCGTCGAGCCTCTCGATGTCGGTGAGGATGGAGGCGTCGTCCACGCGGAACAGGAGGGCGCCCTTCTCGACCATGGCGCCCTCGCCGAGATTCCCGCCCAGTTCGACGACTTCCCCCCCCACCTCGGAGACCACGGGCAACGTCTGGGAGGGCTCCACGGTCCCGAAGCCCTCGACCACGGCGTCGTAGGCCCGCGGCTCGAGGGTGACCGTCTCGACCAGGGGCCTGGGATCCGGAACGGGCTTCCGCTTCGGTTTCGGTCGGGTGGCCGCCAGGAGGACCAGAAAGCCCGCGCCGGCGCCGACGCCCAGGAGCAGACCGAGCGCGTTCAGGAGTTTTCGCTTCACGGGGGAACCTCCTCGCTTCGCGGGACGGGTCGATGCGGCGGTTTCCGAAAAAAAGCCTGCAGGAACATCCTACCGCCTTTGCGGGAGCAATACACCGCTTCGCGCCGGGAAAACCTTGCCAGGGTTGCAGGTTGCGGGAGGCGCGCCATGAAGAGAGCGTGGTAACCGCGTGCGATTCCGCGTGTCCCGTGCCACGCGGCCTACGGATAAGGGATCTCGTCGAATCCCGCGGGCTCGGCAGGGCTTCAAGACGCCGGACGGCGGGGGATTCCGGCATCGTCCTCAGCGGGACAAACCGTCGCCGGAAAGGGATTTCAGGCGGATCATTTTCCCCGTTTCTCGATCCGCCATTTTCCATTCTGCATGCCCGCGACGTACATCGCCGTGGCGTCCAGCGCCACCGCCCGGGCGTCAGCAGGGGAGGTGACGGAGGTGTCCTGGAACGCGATGATTCCATCTCCGGTGCTTCTCTTTTCGATCCTCCTCAGGCCGTCGCTCTCTCCGACGACATACAGGCCCGAATCGTCCGCTCTTGCGTCATAGGCGACGTCTCTCGCCGTGCTGTAGTTCTCCTGGACCCATCCGCCGGAACCGAAATCGGCGTCGAAGGACCCGTCCGAGGCGCTCCGCTTTTCGATCCGCCATCTTGCCATGCCCCTCGAGGAACCGGTGACGAACAGGCTGCCGTCGAAGAAGAAGATGCTCTCGACCCAGTCATCGGAGGAAGAAGGATTGGAGACCACGATCCCGTTGACGCCGAAACCGCTGTCCAGAGCGCCGGTAACGGCGGACCGTTTCTCGATCCTCCACTGCGCGTTTCCGGCTCCGAGCGAGTAATCGAGACATGCGAAATACAAATCGGATCCATCCAGGTCCATGGCATGAACGTTGTCCGAAGATCCGCCCCATCTCAAGACGCCGCTGGTTCCGAATCCGTTCTCCAGGGATCCGTCCGCAATCGTCCGTTTCTCTGCTGCGCATCGGTTCGTTCCTCCTCCCAATCCGCAGACGTAGAAAAAGGCCCCATCATGAACGACTTCATAAGGATATGTGATCGCCGAGGTCAACACGCCGTTGGTTCCAAAGCCGGTTTCGAGGGAACCATCCGCAAGACTCCTTTTCTCTATCCTGCCGGATCCAGAAGTCTGGTCGAATCCAACAACGATAAAAGAGTCGCCTGTAAAAGCAATGCCGCTGACAAATCCCTCGAAAGAGGAATAGGTCAGAACGCCTGACGACCCGAAGGATGCCTCTAGCGTCCCATCCGAAAGCACTCTTTTTTCGATTCTCCACGTGCTGTTCGTTCCCACGGATTTGCATCCACCGATCACCATTCTGGTCGAATTGATGTCTATGCAATAGGCGTAGCTTCCATTCGTCGAAAGCACGGTCCACTCGTCCCAGTATTCGAAACCGGAGGACAACAGACCGGTCTGCTGATCCGGGTTCTCCACGACGACGTCGACGAGGCCGGAAGCATGTGCGGGAGCGGTGCAGGTGATGGTGGTGGCGTTTTGGACCAGGACATCCGTGCCCGGAGAGCCTCCGAAAGTGACCGTGGCCCCGCTCCGGAAGCCTGTCCCGCTCAACGTGACGAGAAACCCGCCGTTGGAGCATCCGTCGGCGGGGTCGAGAGAGACGAGGTCGGGCGGGGGGACATACTCGAATCCGCCGAGCAGCGTCGAGGCCTGGCTGTCGGGATTCGAGAGCGTGACGTCCTTGGAGCCGGCCGTGTTCGAGGGGGTCTCGCACGTGACGAGCGTGGAGTTCACGCGGGCGACGTTCTGTGCGGCGAGGCCTCCGAAGGTGACGGAACACCCGCTTTGAAAGTGGATTCCGGTGAGGGAGACGGAGGTTCCCCCGGCGGTGGGGCCTGAGTTCGGCGACACATCCGTGATTTCCGGCGCGTCGATGAACGTGAAGGCGGAGGGGAGGAGGGACGATTTTCCGTCGGGATTCGTCACCTGGACGTCCCCGGGCCCGGCGGCGTGGGCGGGCGTTGTGCACGTGGCCTCATTGCCGGAGACGAGGACGACGTTCGAGGCGGCGTTCCCGCCGAAGGAGACGCTCATCCCTTCCCGGAATCCGTTCCCGGAGAGGTCGACGGGGGTGCCTCCGGAGGACGGTCCGGAGGAAGGGGAGACGCCCGTGATCTCGGGCGCAGGGTATTCGTGACCTTCTTCTTCTTCGTTCTGGACGGCCCACACGATGAGGGCGACGACGGGCGGCGTGCCGATGAGGCCGCAACCGGGAAGCAACAAGGAAGCAACGATCGCGATCAACCAGCACTGAAGGCTTCTGTGCGTCAACATCTTTCCCCCCCTTGCTTCTCTCTCATTTCTTCTTCCCGTCCTTCTTCCGCCCGAACAGCGTCCGTTTCCCGTTGCCGAACAGCATCGGCGTCTGCGAGGAGACCAGGAGCGTCGCCTTCCGCTCCACCTGGTCCTTCGCGTAGGACAGGATCTCCTCCAGGCGGCATAGGCCGTCCCCGTCCGCGTCCGCCGCCCCCGCCGCGCCTTCCAGGAAATACTTCGTGAAAAGACTGCGGCCCTCCTCCTCGAGCACCAGACCCTCCTCGCCCGGACCGCTTCCAAGCACCAGTGCGGAATTCCCGATCGGCTCGATCTCCAGATCGAGATCCCCCCTCGAAGGCCTCACCGTCATGCCGAGCCATCCGAGCGACTTGCCGCGATTCTCCAACCCGAAGCCCGCGTCGAGAACCACGGTCGCGTCGGCCCACGCCGCCTCGTCCAGGAAAGCCTCGATCTCCCCAAGGCTCACGCACGTGTTCGCCGGATCCCCGGCCCCGGCACCGTGGAAACCCACCGTGTAGTCTGCCCCATCGTCTCCACCCACCACAAGGCCGTAGCCCGAAACGTAGATGAACACCCGGTCTCCGCGACGAAGCCCGGCCCCTCGAAGGTCCTCAAGGGCCTTTCGGAAGTTCCCGGCCGTCGCCTCCCCGCCCAGAAGACGGACGATGTTGTCCGGATCGAAACCGCCCCCGTCCGGCTCCACCAGAAACCCCCAGACGTCACGCGCGTCCTTTCCCGCGGCGGGCAAGGGCGCGATGGCCTTCGAGTCGTATTCAGAAACGCCCGCCACCACCGCGAAATCCCGGCCGGGAAGAAGAGGCTCGCGCGCCGACAGATCCTCCAGAGACGGCGGCGCCGGGTTCCGGATCCTCTCCGCCGTCGAGATCAACCGCTCGGCGAGCCGGATCTGGGGGGTACGGAGCGCCCAGGGCAGGAGCTTGTCGGCCACCTTCTGGAAGTTCTCTCCGTCGAGCGCCCCCGGTACGCGCACGATGCCCCAGACCATCCACCCACGGTCGAAATCGTCCAGGCGCAACTCGACGTCGCCCTTCAGCATTTCCGAGAGGATCTCCTTCTGGCTCCTCAAGTCGATGAGACGGGCGTTCAAATCCACGTCCAGCCGGTACGTCTCGTCGGGTATCCACCAGGCGGGGGCGATGCCCAGACCCCAGACCAGCATGTTCCAGATCCACCAGACGTTCCGGCCCACGTAGGTCGTCCTCCCCTCCTCCACGTCCAGGAGAAGAAGGACCTGCGCTCCGGCGGAGGCCGCCGCCTGCAGGCACTCCGCGTCTGATGCGCCGACTCCGACCGACACGGGAACGATCGCCTCGAAGATTCGGAACTTGCTCAACGATCCGAGGAAGGACTCCCGGACCGTGCCGTCGCGAACGAGGACCCGCCAGGTGTCGTCCGTCAACGCCTCGCACGTTTCGGCCCCGGGTTTGCGGATGCAAAGCCCCACCTTCAGCGGGATGGGGTTCTTCCACGAGGAGAGGATCTTCTTCCCCGCCTCGATCTCGGTGACGTCCACGGGCGGCGCGGAAAGGCATCCCGCGACGAGAAGGAAAACGGCCGCCAGGAGAAGGGGTTTCACGCCGACCCGCTTGCCGAGGCCTTCCGAAGGACCTGAGACGCCATGCCAACGGGACGCTGGAATGCCAGGCATGGACTCACCTCCTGATCGACTTGACGCAACGAAACCCCACCGCAGGACTCATGGCCGCCGGATTGAATCCCGCGGCCCGTTCCGAGGACCGGCACCCGGCGTCGCCGTGAATCCAGGATCCGCCCCGCAGGGACCGCTCGCCGGACGGCTCGATGTTCTCCGGGTCCTCTCTCGACGACGACGGATCCCGGTAGAAATCGGACGCGTACCAGTCGCGGCACCATTCGGCCACGTTGCCGGCGAAATGGGACCCGCCGAAGGGGGACTTCCCGCCGGGGAGGGCGTCCACGGGCAGGGTCTCGAGGTATCGCTTCCCGCCGTTCAGCAGATCCCCCGAGGGAGCCCGGTTTCCCCAGGGGAAGGCCGAGGGTTCAGGACCCCGCGCCGCGTATTCCCACCGCGCCTCCGTCGGCAGCTCCAGGCCGGCCCACTTGGCGTACGCCGCAGCACCGAACCAGCTGACCAGGATGACGGGATGGTTCTCGTAGCCGCTCACGGGCTTCCACCGCCCTTCCGACTTCCTCACCCCCCAGGAGAACCTGCCCCCCTGGTAACGGGAGGAATCCTCGACGTACGGGCGGCCCTCCGCGTCGGCGTCCCGTCCCACGTCGTTGAGAAACGTCGCGAAACGGGAATTCGAGACCTCGTGCACCCCGCAGAGGAAGGCGGACAGGCGCACCCGGTGCGGGGGGGCCGCCTCGCGGCCCGCATCGTCCGCACCCACCACCACCTCCCCGGCTGGAACCAGCACGAGCAGGGAACCGTCCTTGCCGTTCCGGTACGTGAAACGCCCCTTCTCGCCGGTCCCGACGAAGGCGATGCCTTCCGGGATCCCGCGAACCCGGCGCATCGCTTCCCGGACCCAGGGCGCGTCGCTTCCCCACCTCTCGGCGAAGGCCGTCAACAAACGCAAAGCGGCTTCGTTCTCTCCCCTTCTCTCATGTGCGAGGTAGTCTCCCTTCAGATCGGACAGGGCCCCCCGGAACGCGCCGCTTCGCATCCGTTCTTCCACTTCCCCCAGGGCTCCGTCCTCCACGATGCCGGCGGAACGAAAGAGCCTCCGCGCCGCTTCCACATGTCCCCGGGCCGCTTCCAGATCGCCGGCCTCGGTCGCCTCCCGGGCAAGGCGAATCGCGCGCCGGGCGCCGGCCCGGTCCCGGGCCTTGAGGGCTTCCGGGCGGGGGAAGATCTGCGCGGCCTGCTCGAAGGACGAGAAGGCCTCCGAGAAACGCCCCGCCTCGAACGCGCGCTCGCCCGAGTCCATGCGGCCCGCGTACTTTTCTTCCTTCCCGATCCGGGATTCGAAAGGTTCGAGCTGTTCCTTCATGACACCGAGCCGGATGGCTTTCTCCATGAGGCTCCTGGCCTTTTCGAGGTCTCTCGAGGAAAGCGCCTTTTCGATCTCCTTCGGAAGCGCCTCCGCCTGGCGCCGGAACGTCTCCTGCTCCCGGGCAAGCCGGCCCAGAAGGGACTCCGCCTTGCCGAAGTACTCCGTTTCGGGATAGGCCTTCATCACCTCCCGCAAGAGCCGGCTGGATGTCTCGAAATCCTCGCCCTCCAGGGCGTCGACGGCCTTCTGGAAGATCAGGCGGGCGGATCGCGCCCTCGCCTCCCGCCGCTCACGATCCAGGCGCGCGACCGCTTCCCGTGCCTTCAAGGCGGCCGGCGTCCCGGGCCACGTCTCCATCACCTTCCGGTAGGCCGCCAGGGCCTCTTCCCGTCCCGCTTCCTCCTCCGCGGTGGACGCCTTCGCGAGAGCCTCTGCCGAGGCGTCCCTCGCGCCCGATGGCGTCCCGGGATCGGGGGGGCCTGCCCCGCCGCTCCTTCCGGCGATGACCAGGGCGAGAATCGCTCCCGCCAGTGCAAGCGTCAAGGCCCCCGAGACCACGCCGATCGTCCGGAGGGCCTTCTTGTGCTTCTGCAGGCGCCGCGAGATGGGCGTACGGACCGAGGCCACGACCTCCGGAATGTCCAGGGAACGGATCATGGTCGAGAGTTCCGCCCGCACCTCCCTGTCCGTGCCCAGGGAATGCAGCGCCTTCTTCGTCTCCTCCAGGAGATCGTCGAAGTCCCGGAACCGGTCTTCCGGCTTCTTCTCCGTCATCCGCTGGAGGAGACCCGCCACGGAAGAAGGAATATCCGGATCCAGTTCACGGGGATCGGGCAATGGCGCCGTCAGATGCTTGGTGATGATCTCGAAGACGGACGATCCCCCGAATGGAAGAACGCCCGTGATCATCCGGTAGGATACGATTCCCAAGGAGTAGATGTCCGAACGCGAATCGGCCTCCTGGCCGTCGCATTGCTCGGGGGACATGTACGCCGGCGTGCCCAGGATCTGCCCGGAAACCGTGATCTTCTCGTCCGCCGAAACCTCACGGGCCAGACCAAAATCCATGATCTTCACGGTCCCCTTGTCGGAGATCATGACGTTCCCGGGCTTGATGTCCCGATGCACGATGCCTTCCCCGGAAGCGGCACGAAGTCCCTTGGCCGCCGACATGAGAATGGCGAGAGACTGGCGAAGTGGAAGCCGGCCCTGCTGCTTGATGACCTCGTCGAGGCTCAAGCCCCGGACGAACTCCATGGCGATGTAATACGTTCCGTCCTCTTCGCCGGCGTCGTAGACCTGGACGACGTTCGTATGCACGAGACGCGCCGTGGAGCGGGCCTCCCGGAAAAACCTGTCGAGAAACTGCTCCTGACCGACGAGCGAATGGGGAAGGACCTTGAAGGCCACCGGACGATCGAGGGAAGCCTGCCTCGCCTTGTATACCGTTCCCATACCACCGGCGCCGATCTTGCCCTCGATCAGAAACCCCCCGATTTCCCGTCCCACAAAGGGATCCCTCGCTTCGGGACGAACCGAGGCCTTCGTCTCCATCCCGTCTTCCCCCCCCTTGGAAGCCGAGATCGTCTCCCCAGCGGGTGTGGAAGGCCGATGGGCGGATTCCTCTCCTTGGTACGGCTTTCCAGGCGCGCCCTTCTTTCCGGCTGGCATGGTCCTTCTCCAAGGACGACGGATAACATGTTAACCAAAGCGCCACTCGAGGAAAAGCCGTTTTCGTAGACCCGCCTGGCCCTTGCATGGGCTAGCCAGTCGAAGGCGGGCGTTTCGCGCGGGCCCCGCTTCGCGAGAGGGATGCCGCGGCTTTTCTCTCGCCAAGACGCAAAGGGGCTTGTGGTTGAGTGGGTGGTCGCTGCAGGTCGCCGCCTTGCTTTGCAACGCCCCTCCTCGGCGCCTCCCACAAAGGGTTTCCGGCTGCATCCAACCTGCACCTTGCAAGGGCGGGGCTCGCCCCACAGCCCTCCGAAGCCGAAGGGGTAGAGTGCTGCAAACACTTCTGCAACTTGGCAACGCTGCTCCGCCACTCCGACTTCGTCTACGTGGATCACTCACTACGAACGTCGGCCCGCTCCCGACGCAAAGCGAAGCCATGAAGCGAGGCGCCAGGCACTTCTTCAGGGGACGCAGAGGGGCCTGTGGTTTCATGCGCGGTTCACGCGGCTCCAACCACCAAGACACCAAGACCCCAAGGATTCACGAAGAAGAGGTTCGCTGTTTGTGGGAGGCGTGTGTCCCGGGCCACGCAGGCTTTCGGCCCGTGACCACGGCGATGCTGCAAGGCGGTGTCTGTAACCTGTAACCCGTAATCCGTGTGGCCGTGCTTTGCCATGGCGTAGTAGCAGCCCACAGCATGAACAGGTTACCGGTTACCGGTTACAAACAACCCCGATCCAACAAACCAGCGGCCTCATGTGCCCGGTTGTACAACCGGACCGGATCCGGGCAGGGGATGCTACCATCCATATGCTTCCCCGCCTCTATCCGGCGGAAGCGAACCCCTCCTCGATCGCGTCGCCGTGGTCGGTGACGTAGACCACCTCCCGCCCCTCCCCGGCCGAGAGGACCTCGCGCCACAGCGCCTTGAAGCCGCCGGGAAACGGGCACGCCTTCAGGTAGGCGCGCAGGAAGCGGCCCCGGGACGACGCGGAAACCTTGCGGGGCAACGACGTGTTCAGCTGGACGAGGTTCTTGACCCGGCGGCGCCTCTCCACCTCCCGCCCGAAGACCACCCGGTCGTGGTCGAGCAAAAAAAACCGCGGACCCTCCGCCCCCCTCTCCACCAGCACGTTGCACGCCTTGCAGTCGGCGTGGTAGACGCCGCACCGGTGGAGGCGGCCGAGAAGCGCGCCCAGCGCTTCCGCCTCCCGCCGCTCGAGAGGCGTCTCGCCCGCCTCGAGGCGGCGCGCCGAGAGCCGGTCCAGAGGGTCCAGGCGCCTCAGGTCCTCCATCACCACCCACGAGGCGAGGCGGATCCAGCCGAGACGCCTTTCCACCAGCGCCAGCGGCCGGGGGACGTCGAACCCGCGCGCCGCGAGCCCGTTGCCCCCCACCCACGCGCGCCGGCCCCGGCTCCGCCCCGCGAGCGAGACGAGCCGCGCGCCCGGGCCCCCCGGCCGGTAGCGCTTCACCACCGCCGGCACGCCTCCCGCCGAAAGCCCCGCCGTCACCCGCGTGCCGTTCCCGTCCTTGAGCACGGGAAGATCCGCCTCCCTCTCGGACCGCCGCACGGCCTCGAGCGCCTCCTCCAGGGAGATCTCCCGCCGGCGCGCGACGGACCAGGCACCCGAGCGGCCCCGCGCGAACGCGCTCGAATTCACGAGGCAACGGGCCGTGCGCTTCTGGAAATGGGACGCGAGCATCCCGTCGGCGAGATCCGCGACGCCACGCGCGAGCCCGTGGCGATCCGGCACGGCCTCCCCGCCCGCCGCGAGGTAGGACCGGAGTCCGAGCAGGAAATCGCGCGGGCGCCCGGCGATGAAGGCGTTGCGGACCTGGGCGAGGTTGACCCGCATCCCGCGCGCGGTGAGAGGTCCGCCCGGCCTGAGGGACGTGACGTCCACCAGGCTCAAGGCCCACCCGCCGTCCGTCCTGCGGGCCAGGACGTTTCCGAGATGCAGATCGGGGTGCCAGACGCCGGCCCGGTGCACCCGGGCGACGAGGCGCCCCAGCGCTTCCCAGAGCGCGGGATCGGTCTCCCCGCCCTGCAGGCGGTCGAGGACGGATTCCGCGTCCTCCTCGAAACGCGACAGGTAGAGGGATCCGGGCCCGGCGTCCTTCCCGCGGAAGACGCCGCAGGCCAGCGGAAGCGGGGTGGGCACGCCTAAGGCAGCCAGCGCCCGGGCGTTTTCGAACTCGCGCTCGGCCCGGGGTTTCCTGACGAGATCGCCGAGGCGGTCGGCGCGTCCGAGCGGCCGGTAGACCTTCACCAGAAGGGGCCCGTCTTCGGGCCCGTCCGCAAGGCGGTAGACCGTCCGGCCCGAGCCCTGCTTCAAGACCTGCGCGCCGGGCGGAAGCGAGGCGGGATCGCGGTCTTCCGGGAACCGGGCTTCCAGGAGGGGAAGGACGTCGGCGCGGGCGCGCCACCGCACCGTTCCGATCCGCTTCGTGACCGTCTGCGCACCCGCCAAGCCGATCCTCTATTCAAGCGCGATGGCGTCGCGGTAGAAGGTGCCGCTGTCGCCGTTGGAGCTCCCGCCGAACACGACCTGCCTGAGCCGCGCGGGATCGAAGACCATGGTCGCGCCTTCCCGGACGGCGGGAACGTCGCCCCCGGGCGAGGGGGAAGCCCAGGCGCCCGTGTTCATGTCCAGGATGTGGAGGTCGTTCAGCCGGGCGCTGTCCGTGTCGCCGCCGAAGAGGAAGAAGAGCGAGGACACGGGCTCGAAGGCGCCGCAGGCGCCCTCGCGGGGGCTGGGGACCGCGCCCGTGGCGGACAGGATCGCCCAGGCGGGCGCGTCCGCGAGGTCCAAAACGCGGAGGCGGTTCGTGAGGACGCCGGTCTCGCGCCGGCCGCCGAAGAGGAGGAGGCGCTCGTTCACGGGATCGAAGGCGGCGGTGGCGCCGGCGAGCGCGGGGGGGGCGGTTCCGGCGGGGTGGAGCCCGGTCCAGTCGGGGGAGGCGCCTCCGAGGTCGCATTCCCAGAGGTCGCCGAGAAAGCCGGAGGCGTTGCGTCCGCCGAAGACGTACATGCGCCGGGTCGCCGGATCGAAAGTGCAGGCGTGGAAGGCGCGGCCGGAGGGCGGGGTGTTCCCGCCCGGCGCGGACCAGGTCTCGGCGCCCGGCGTGGAGACGTCGAGGGCGTGCAGTCCGTCGAACCAGCTCGGCCCGGCGGGGTCGTGTCCGCCGAACAGGAGAAACCGGCTCGCCTGCGTGTCGAAGACGAGGGAATGGCCGTAGCGCGCGGCCGGGGGCGACGCGGCGCCCAGGAGGGACCAGCTCTCGAAGCTCCGGGCGAGATCGAGGAAATGGCCGTCGTTCACGGCGCCGGTGACGTCCCGTCCCCCGAAGACGAACATGCGGTCGTTCGCCGCATCCACGGACGCCGGGGCCCAGACGCGGTAGGAGGGCGGGGCGCCGAGGGGGGAGAGGTCGTTCCAGTTCAGGCTGACCTGGACGGACGCGTGCGGGGGGTCGGAGACGTTTCCCGCGGGATCCACGACGGCCACCTCGACGGTGTTCCCGTCCGCGCCGGCGGGAAGGCTGGCGACGAAGGCGCCGGCGCCGTCCGCCTGGACGGAGACGGGCTGGGCCATGGCGGTGATGTCCTCCACGCGGACGTTCGCGTTCGGCTCGACGCACCACCAGTTCCCGATCACCACGGTCCGGTCGCCGTCGAAGAAGGCGCGAAGCCTCAGGGGATTCGCGGGGGAGGGGGGAACGCCGTCGTGGAGGATGGTCGTCTGGGCGGGCAGGCTGACGTTGCCGGCCGCGTCGGTCGCCGTGAGGTAGAGCAGGTTGTAGGCGTTGGGGACCAGCGGGATCTGGAGCGTGAACGCGCCGGTGCCCGAGGCGCGACCGGACGCGGACCCTCCGGTGGCGGTGACCTGGATGGCGGCGTTCGGCTCGGCCAGTCCCTGCAGGGGGAGGGGGTTCAGGTTGGTGGGGGACTGTCCGGGGGTGATCTCGGGCGGTGCGGGGGGGACCGGGTCGTGGACGATGCGGGCGCGGGCGGGTTCGCTCGTGACGGAGCCCTCGAGGTAGGTCACCTCGACTTCGTTGACCGTGTTCGCGGCGGGGCTGGTTTTGAGGTTGATCGCGAGGCTGAAGGCGCCGGTCGCGTCGGCCGTGGTCTGGGCGACGGAGGCGCCGGCGGAGGCGAGGACGGAAGCGTTCGGGGGCGCCTGTCCGGAAAGGGTCTGGGAGGCGAGGTTCGTGGGGGAGGTGACCGGGTCCAGGAGGGGGGCGGGAGGCCGGCCCGCATCGGAGGCGGGCTGGCGATCCTGTTCCTGGCAGGCGGAAAGGAGAAGGAGCAGGGAAACGAGGATCAGCGCGTTCCGCATGTCTCGATCGTCCCGAAAAACGGGGGGCGCGGGGAACGGGTCCATTCTATGGAAGGGGGGGGACCTGCGCAAGCCGGCGCTGTTTGTGGGAGGCGTGGGTCCCGGGCCACGCGGGCTTTCGGCCCGGGACCACGGCGATGCTGCAAGGCGGTGTCTGTAACCTGTAACCGGTAACCCGTGCTGGCCGTGCTTTGCCATGGAGTCGTAGCAGCCCACAGCATAAACAGGTTACCGGTTACCAGTTACAGACAACCCAGACCCAACAAACCGGCGGCCTCATGTGCCCGGTTGTACAACCGGACCGGATCCGGGGTTGTTCTGACGGCCTGTTCATGCCCCACAGAACTACGGATCAGGGGAATCCGTTTGCCGGCGTAGCCGGCATCAGGGTGATCAGGGGATGCTACCATCCACAATCCCTGCGCGTTCGAGGGTGCCGCCCCTGAAATCTCCAATCCCTATCCGTTCCCCCGGTCCTCGGCCTCGATCGCCGCGCCCTGGCGGAGCTGTTTCTCGGCGTCCACGACGTCGCGGTTCATCTTGTCGCGGGCTTTCTTGAGGACGCCGGCGAGGTGTTCATCGTCGGGGAAGGCGCGTTCCGTCTGTCGCAAAAGCTGGATGGCCATGCGGAAGGCGCGGACGAGGTCGCCGTCGGACGCGGTGGTGTCGAGTTCCAGCTCCCGGAAGGGGACGCCGCGGACCCAGGAGAGGGCCGCCGCGAGGATGCCGAAGGCGGGCGCCTTCATGGGCTCCTTCACGCCGGCCTTCTTCTCGCGGTCCCGCAGGGAGCGGATCAGGTTGCGGACGCGGTTCTGGACGCGGCCGAAGCTCCGCCGGGGGAGGCGCCGGTACCAGTCGTTGCGCTTTTCCTCGAAGACGAGGGCCGCGAAGAGGGCCGCGAGGCGCGCGGGATCGAGGTTGTGGAAGACGCCCTTGCGGTAGAGCTCGGCGACGGGGATCTCGTAGCCGTAGAGGACCGCCGCCCGCTTTCCCAGCGGCGTGACCTCGCCCTCTTCGATGTACCTCAGCGACCGCAGGAACGCCAGCCGCGCCCGCACCTGCCCCATCATCCCCCGGTAGGCCGCCTCGCTGCGCGTGCGGGTCTGATAGGCCGCGAAGCTCTTCTCGCAGGCCCGGAAGAGGTCCTCCTCGCCCAGGCGGTCGAACAGGGAGAGCAGGGCGGCGTAGGAGAGGGAGAAGCGGCTGTTCACATCCTCGGGGCGGCCGAGCACGACGCGCCGGGCGGGGCCGGGGCGGTCCCTCTCCGGATCGGCGAGGACGAAGACGTGGCCCTCGTCGTCGATGCCGCGCCGTCCGGCGCGGCCGGCCATCTGGTGGTACTCCCGCGACTTGAGGTAGGCGCGGGAGACGCCGTTGAACTTGGTCAGGCTGGACAGGGCGACGGCCCGGGCGGGCATGTTGACGCCCAGGGCGAAGGTGTCGGTGGTGAAGATGCGCCTCACGCGCCCGGTGGTGAACAGCCTCTCGACGATTTCCTTGAGGGTGGGCAACAGCCCCGCGTGATGGTAGGCCACGCCGCGCCCGACCAGCCGGCGCATGTCCTGGACGCCGGGGTCCTCCACCACGTCGAAGCTCTCGGCGAGGGCGTCGAACGTCTCCAGGATCTCCCGCTCCTCCGCGGGCGGGAGGGACAGCCCGGCCGCCTCGCGCTCGGCGCGGTCCTCGCACTCCTGGCGCACGAAGCAGAACACGATGACCGGCAGGCAGTCCCTCCCGGCCATCGTCCGGACCATCTCGGGGACGGCGTCCTCCTTCTCCTTTTGCTTCTTCCGCTTCCGCCCGCGCCCGCGGGAGCGGCCCTTTTCGCGCTTCTCGTGCTCCCCCCGCGCCTTCGCGAAGTCCTCGAAGCTCCCCACCCCCTTGCCGGGGATGTAGAGATGGTGGTGGAGAGGCACCGGCCGGCCCTGTTCGAGGATCACCTCCAGCGCGTCGCCGCGAACCTCCCGGATCCACCCCGCCAGCTCGTCGAGGTTCGAGATCGTGGCCGACAGGTAGACGAACCGGATGTCCCGGGGCGCGAAGATGATGCTCTCCTCCCAGACCGTGCCGCGCTCCCGGTCGTCGAGGAAGTGGATCTCGTCGAAGATGACGTGGGAGAGGTCCTCGAGCCTCTCGGGCGCCTCGAAGATCGTGTTCCGGAAGATCTCCGTGGTCATGATCAGCACCTGGGCCTCGGGGTGGATCGTGACGTCGCCCGTCATGATGCCGACCTTCTCGCCGTAGGCCGCGGAGAAGTCCCGGAATTTCTGGTTGGACAGCGCCTTGATGGGCGCGGTGTACACGGCGCGCCGGCCCTCCTCGAAGCAGGTCTCCAGGGCGTACTCGGCGATGAGCGTCTTGCCCGCGCCGGTGGGCGCGGCCACGATCACCGACTTTCCCCCCTGGAGGGCCTCGACGGCGCGCTCCTGGAACCGGTCGAGTTCCAGTCCCTTGTACTTCATGAGGCGGTCAGGATCAGGATGACCACGCCGCCGGCGACGACCGCGACGGAGAGGACGATTCCCCCGATGCCCTTGGCGTACTCGATGAGGGCCGCCCGGCCGGGAGAGGAGCAAGTGAGGAGCATGCCCACCCTGGGGTCCTTGACCAGCGTGGCGCCCTCGCCCGAGAGGGCGAGCCGGCCCAGCACCGTCATCTCGGGGGTGAGAGGAAGCCAGCGGTGGAGGGTCCGGGTGTTGGAGAAGAACCCCCGCTTCTCGACGTGGCGCGAGGTGCCGTGGACCTCGGACGGCTCGCACGCGATGCGGACCCTGCCGCCGTCGGGGAAGTGCACCTCGAAATCCCGGACGATCTCGTGCGCGTCCGTGGTGCGCCAGCTCCCCGAGCTCGACTTGCCCGAGTAGCTCCGCCGGTAGACCTGGTGCTCGCGCTTGTACCAGATGACGTCCTCCCCGGACGGGCCGTGGGCCGGCGATTCGCAGAAGGGCCGCCCGTGGACCGCCACGGGCTTGTCCAGGTTTTCCTTGAGCGCCTCGAGGGGAACGGGGGTCTTCAGGCACTTCGCCTGGCGGAGGCTCTGCACGGAGTAGTAGAGGAGGAAGCCGACGCCCGCGAGAACGCCGACGGAGACGAGGATGAAGATGAAAACTTCCATGATCCGGGGAGTGTACAAAGAATCGGCCCGGGGGGAAACGCCCGGATCGGGTTTTTCGCGGCGCCGGGAAAGCCGGGAAGGGGCGTCAGGATTGCATGTAGAGAAGCAGGACGACGAGGCCGATCGCCATCGCGAGGATGCCGGCGAAGCCTCCCGCGGCCTTGAGGAACTCGACCCGGGCCGCCCGGCGGGGCGAGCGGCTGGAGAAGAGGAGCCCCAGCCGGGAATGCGGCAGGATCGTGATGCCCCGCTTGGAGAGGCGAAGCGTCCCCAGGATCGTGAGGGGGCGCCCCTCGGCGAGCCAGCGCTGGATGGCCCGCCGGCGGGAGGTGAGGCCGCGGCGGTTGACCTTCCGGTTCGCGCCCTGGACCTCGGTGGGCCGGGCGGTGACGACCATGCGGCCGCCGTCGGGGAACCGGAGCTCGAAGTCGTTGGCCCGTTCCTTCCTGGAGACGGTGACCCAGGAGCCTCCGCGGCCGTGGGACCGCCACTCCTGGACGATGCGCTGGTACCAGATCACGGGGAAGCGGAAGGGCTTCAGGGCGGGCTCGCGGGTCAGGGCGGTCGTGCCGTGGACGGCGACGAGCCTGTCGAGCTTGCTCTTGAGTTTCGCAAGCGGCAGGGGGTTGTTCAGGGCGAGTCCCTGCATGAGGTTCTTGACGGAGAGGTAGGCGAGCACGGCGGAGACGCCGGCCGCGACGAGCACGAGGAGGAAGAAGAACAGGGCCACCGCTTCGGACATGGTCGCACGCTCCCGTTTCGAGTCGGGTGTCCATGATACGCGATGGAGGGAGAGAGGAAAGGGGATTCATGGATTCGCGCTGTGGCCGGTGTGGCCGTGCTTTGCCACAAACGGATATTCGCAACCCACAGCATAAACAGGTTACAGGTTACCGGTTACAAACAACCCAGTCCAACAAACCGGCGGCCTCATCTGCTCGCCTGTACAACCGGACCGGATCCGGGGTTGTTCAATCGCCATACCCGCAGGCCGTAATCCAACACCGTCAGACGTTCCTGCGGTCTGGGCGGCCGCAAGGGCCGCCCCTATACTTTGCTAAAATCGTAGAGTCGAACATGGGCGCCATGATGGTGCCCCGAATGACCGACGCCG
>CAZDSO010000076.1:0-21716 GCA_964508045.1 uncultured Planctomycetia bacterium
TTGCCCGCTGTGGTTGCGGCTTTGCTGCTCTATGGTATTTCCATGAAGGGGCGCTGCGAAAAGGAAGGGAGGACCACGACTTATTTGCAGCGCGAAACGCTCGTCGCGATGATGGTTTGTACAAAGGGGGCGCTCCTTGTACAATAAAAGTTCCCCCCAGCTTCTGTTTTCCAAGACGCGTCATGCGAAGGAACCTTCACGGAATGCCCGGTCTCGTCGCGCTCCTCGCGCTGGCCGCCCTCCTGCCGGCCTGCCCGAAGGAGGACGATCCCGTGGTCCCGCAGGACACGACGCCTCCGGCGGCCATCGAGAACCTGTCGATCTATGCCGGGGCGGGCGTGGCGCCCGGGACCGTCCGGCTGGAATGGACGGCCACCGGGGACGACGGCACCGAGGGGAACGCTTCCGGCTACGAGATCCGCTTCGACACCCTGCCGATCGACGCCTCCAGCTTCGACGCCGCCGAGGAATACACCCAGACCTGGCCCACCCTCCCCGCCGGGGAACTCGAGATCCACGTCCTGTTCAACCTGAATCCCGGCGAGCATCTCTACTTCGCCGTCAAGGCGTTCGACGACGCCGGAAACCTCTCCGAGATCTCCAACGTGGTCGACGCCACCGTTCCCGTGCCGGACGTCACCGCCCCGGCCGCCATCGCCGACCTCGTCGCGACCCCGGCCGCTTCCGCGGGCGCCGTGGATCTCAGCTGGACCGCGACGGGAGACGACGGAAGTGCGGGCTCGGCGAGGGCCTACGAGGTCCGCTACGACTTGTCGGCCATCGACGACAGCAACTTCCTCGCGGCCCTCCCCTACCCCCAGGCCCTGACCCCCCGCCCCGCCGGAAACGCCGAAACCCTCACCGTCTCCGGGCTGGTCCCCGGAAGGACCTACCACTTCGCGATCCGCGCCACCGACGAGTCCTTCAACACTTCCCCCGTCTCCAACGACGCCTCCTGCGCCGCGGGCGCCGGCAACGACGTGTGGACCTCCCTCGCCCCCACCGACGTCCCCTCGCCCCGGTCCTCCCACTCCGCCTGCTGGTGCGGCGGGGAACTCGTCATCTGGGGTGGGCTCGACGCCAACATCCACCTCAACGACGGATACCGCTTCTCGCCCGCCTCGCAGAGCTGGACGCCGGTCTTCTCCGGAAACGCCCCTTCCCGGAGGGCCAACCACTCGGCCGTGTGGACGGGCAAGGAGATGGTCCTGTGGGGCGGCGACGACGGGAACACCTATTACAGCAACGGCGGGCGGTACAACCCCAGCCTCGATCGGTGGACCAGCGTCTCCACGCTGAACGCCCCGAGCGGCCGGAAGTTCCACACGGTCGTGTGGACCGGCTCCGAGATGATCGTGTGGGGAGGCACGGACGGAATCGCCTACTTCGGGGACGGCGCCCGCTACGATCCCGCAGTCGACCGCTGGACCCCCCTGCCCTCCGCCGGAGCCCCCGCTCCGCGCACCTTCCACACCGCCGTGTGGACCGGCTCCGACATGATCATCTGGGGCGGCTTCAGCGGAAGCGCAAGGCTCAACAGCGGGGCGAAGTACAACCTCGCCACCGATTCCTGGACCGCCCTCCCCCCCATCCCCGTGGCCGAGCTCGGCCAGCCGGAGCGCTCACGACACTGCGCCGTCTGGACGGGGACGAAGATGCTCGTCTGGGGCGGCGTCGGGCAGTACACCCTCCACAACGACGGCGCGGCCTACGACCCCGTCTCCAACGCGTGGACGGCCATGGGAACGGGCGGCGCGGGCGCCCCCTCCGCCCGTTACTTCCACGAGGCGTGCTGGACGGGCTCGGAAATGGTGGTCTGGGGCGGGCTCGACAACAATCTCCTCGACAACGGCGCGCGCTACGACCCCTCCACCGGCGCCTGGACCCCCCTCGCCACTGCCGGCGCGCCCGCCGGCCGCTGGTGGCCCGCCGCGGCGTGGACGGGCTCGGAGATGGCGATCTGGGGCGGCTTCGACAACAACCGCTTCTTCTGCGACGGCGCCCTCTACGATCCCGCCGCCGACGCCTGGACCCCCACCGTCGCCCTCTCGGCCCGGAGCCTCATGGCCTCCACGGCCGCGGGCTCCCGCGCCTTCATCTGGGGAGGCTACGACGGCTCCACCTACCTCGACACGGGCGCCTTCTACGACCCCGCCTCCGACCGCTGGCAAGGCGTCACCCTGGACGGCGCGCCCACGCCCCGGGCCTATACCACCGCCGTCCATACCGGAACCGAGATCCTGATCTGGGGAGGGTACGACGGGACCGCCGTCCTGGCCTCCGGCGGAAGGTACAACCCCTCCACCGATCTCTGGAACGCGATCTCCACCTCCGGAAGCCCCCGCGCACGCTACGCCCACACCGCCGTGTGGACGGGCTCGAAGATGATCGTCTGGGGAGGGCTCGACCTCTCCGCCTACCTCGCCGACGGCGAGAGCTTCGATCCCGCCACCGGCGCGTGGACCGCGAATGACGCGACCGGGGAACCCGTGGCGCGGTCGGGGCACACGGCCGTGTGGACGGGATCGGAGATGATCGTCTGGGGCGGCTACGACGGCGTCAACTATCTGGCCGACGGCGCCCGCTACGACCCCGCTGCGGACAGCTGGAGCGCCACGGCCTCCACCACCCTCGCGCCCCGCTCCAACCACCAGGCCGTGTGGACGGGATCGGAGATGATCGTCTGGGGCGGCGCCGACGGCTCCGGCGCGCTCGGCTCCGGCGCGCGCTACGACCCTTCGACGGACAGCTGGACCCTCATGAGCGCGACGGGCGCCCCGGCGCCGCGCTACGGGCACACGCTCGCGTGGACGGGGAGCCGCGCCTTCGTCTGGGGCGGCGGGGGCAACGGCTACTTCAACAACGGCTTCCTCTACGACCCCGCCACGGACAGCTGGACGGCCTCCTCCGCGACCAACCCCCCCGCCGCCCGCTACCAGCAGGCCTCGGTCTGGACCGGCACCGAACTGGTGGTCTGGGGCGGCTACAACGGCAGCGTCTACCTGCGCGACGGCGGCGTCTACGTTCCGTAGGGCCGATCACGCGGGGTCGGCCGCAGAGCAAGGTTGGGAGTGGGCACATGGGCCCGCTTCTACGCGTTGCCGAAACCTGAAATCTCTCCGTCTCTTCGTGGGAGGTTGCCCCGCCCTCAAAATGCCGCGTAGCGCGCCTCCAGCATCCCCAGGATCGCCTTGAACATCTTCCGCCCCTTGCCGAGGTCCGCCAGGTTCTGGTTGCCCGCCCCCAGCACCCCGTCCGGAAAGCGCTCTCGCTGCTCGACGCGGTTCATGAAGGTGTCCCCCGGGGCGTCCTTCACGCCGGGGGGGACGGGCTTGTCCTTCTCGGCCGAGGGAAGGCAAGCCCAGGCGAGCGAGATCTCCCCGGGCGAGGCGTGGCAGATGCCTTCCGAGCCGAAGAGTTCGCCCTCCATCGCCTCCACTCCGGGCAGGGTCCACCACGCGTGGCGCTGGAACTTCAGGTCCAGGAAACGGTTCGCGAGTTCCAGGATGACGCACTCGAGCGGCGCCCGGTTCCCGCCGTGGCCGTTGAGGACGAAGATCCGCTTGAAGCCGTGGCGGTGGAGCGAGGTGAAGACGTCCTCCACGAAGGCCATGTAGGAGGAGGGGCGGATCGCCACCGTTCCGGGATAGGCCATGTGGTGTTCGGCGACGCCGAAGACCAGCGGCGGCGCAACGATGGTGCCCGTCTTCTCGGCGAGCGCGACAGCCAGACCCTGGGGGATGAGGTGGTCGGTCCCCAGCGGCCCGCGCCGGCCGTGCTGTTCCGTCGACCCCAGGGCCACGACGACGCGGTCGTCCTTCTCCAGGTAGGCCTCCACCTCGTCCCACGACATCTCGGCCAGCAGCATGGCACCTCCTTAGGCAAAGAGAGCAAGGGACCCGGCAGACCGTCCAAGCCGGAACGGCCTGGTCGTGATTTCAGATTGGAGATTTCAGCCAGAGGAGCGGGGACGCATAGGGATTGTAGATTGTAGTCAGCCATGCGTCTTCGGCTCTCCCGGAAACCATGAAAATTTGGAGGGCGAGCCTCTCCTCCTTCGCTTGCCGGCATCTGCGAGAGCTACGGAGGACCCTACGTAGCCCTCGCAAGATCCGATCGGCGAAGTACGGGCTGGCGAGCCATGGTATGGGCTCGGGGGCCCGCCGCCGCCTGATCTGCAATTGCATGGGCTATGGCGGGTCCTTCGGAGACCCTCGCCCTCCAAGGCGGTCATCGATCATGGTTTGCCCGTCTCCAATCCAAAATCCCTTCCTGGGCAATCCCCAAACCCCTACGCGTCCCCGCTCAAAGCAGCGCGTCTGCCAGCGCCGGCAGGAAGGACCCCGCCTTCGCCCCGACCGCCAGGTCCGCCATGGCGTCCAGCGGCGTCGGCTCCTCGTTGACGATGATCAGCCGCGCCCCGCCCGCCGCCGCGCGCTGGGGGAAGAGTGCGGCGGGATAGACGACCAGCGAGCTGCCCACCGAGATCATCGCGTCGCAGTCCTCGATCGCTTCCGCGGCCTCCTTCAACGCGTCCGGGGGAAGCGGCTCGCCGAACAGGACCACCGTCGTCTTCAGCCTCCCGCCGCACTGGAGACACGTGGGGACGGCCTTCTTCCCCTCCGTCAGCTGCGCGTAGATCTCCTTCATCCCGTAGGTCATCCCGCACTGCTGGCAGGAGACGAACCGCGAGTTGCCGTGCAGCTCCACCACCCTTCTCGAGCCCGCCTCCTGGTGCAGCCCGTCGATGTTCTGCGTGACCACCGCCGAGAGCAGGCCCCCCGCCTCCAGGCGCGCCAGCGCCTCGTGCCCCGCGTTGGGCCTCGCGTCGCGCAGGATCGGGTAGCGCAGATCCCGGAAAAACGCCCAGTAGGTTGCGGGGTTCTCGCGGAAGGTCTGGATGGAGGCGAACTTCGCGGGATCGTACTTCCCCCACAGCCCCCCCGCGCCGCGGTAGGTGGGGATCCCGCTCTCCGCCGAGATCCCCGCCCCCGTGAAGGCGACGATCCGCGTACGGCCCGAAAGGAGCTCCGCGGCCCGGTCCAGGGCGTCCATGGACGATCCTCGATGAAGCGGTCGACCGGTCCCCGTGTTCGCGATGGCGCGCCTCCGCCACAACGGGGCTTCCACTTCTCATGGTGCACAATACCGGAAAGGTTTTGCAAGCGGAGCCCTGAGACAGCCGTTCGCGGTGTCGGCCATGGGGGTTGCCGTCGCCCAGGGAATCGGAATCCTGGAAAGATGGAGTCGTGGAAAGGAACGCGAGGGGGGCCAGGCATGAGCAGATCGATGGGCGATGGGAAACCAGAAGGCCCCTTCTACGAGATCGGTCCTATCCGTCGTATCTGTCCCATCCTTGCGCCCGGCCGCCGGACCCTTTCCTCAGGAAACTCTTTGAAATCCCTTCCCGGGCAATCCCCACTCCCTCCGCATCCCCGCTCCTCAGCACCGCGGGAAAAGACCGGCCGCTTGAAACGAGCCCCGGGAAACCTGAAACTCGGGGCGTGAAAGCGCGCAGCCGGAGAAAACCGAAGAAGTACAAGATCGCCCTCAACTATGCGGGCTACCTGGCCGGCCGGGTCGTGG
Organism: uncultured Planctomycetia bacterium; assembly: GCA_964508045.1. GTDB lineage: Bacteria > Planctomycetota > JAKEIC01 > JAKEIC01 > CAZDSO01 > CAZDSO01. The sequence continues at coordinate 5,587 of CAZDSO010000076.1, forward strand.
TCCGCCTGTTCCGCGCGCTTCCCTATCCCGCCGCCGGCGCCCTCGGCGAGTGGACCGGCGTCCTGGTCTACCTGCTCGCCCGCGTGGAGCGAAACCGTACCCTCCGGCACCTCCGCTGGGCCTTCGGCGACGCCTATTCGCGGGGAGAGCGACGCGCCATGGCCCTTCGCATGTTCCGCCACTTCGGGCGAAGCGCCGGCGAGGCCTTCGCTTCCACCCGGCTCTCCACCCCCGAGATGGAGGCACGCGTCGAGAACGCCAGGGAACTCGAGGCCCAGCTCCACGCCACCCTGGCCGAGGGCAAGGGGCTCATCGCCCTCACCGGCCATCTCGGAAACTGGGAACTCGTCGGCTCGCTCGGCGCCCGCTACGTCCCCACCAGCGTCGTGGCCAACCGCTTCCGCTTCGAGCCCTACAACCGGCTCGCCGGATCCCTCCGGAGCGCCGGGAACCTCAGGACCATCTACCTCAACGAGAACCCCCGCGAGATCGTGCGCGTCCTCAAGAAGAACGAGGCGGTGGGGATCCTCCCCGACCAGGACATCCGGCGCCTGCCCGGCACCTATGTCCGCTTCTTCGGCCGCTGGGCCTGGACCCCCGTGGGGCCCGTCCTCCTCGCGAGGCTCTCCGGCGCGCCCATGATCCCCTACTTCCTCGTGCGCAAGGGACGGCGCTACTTCGTGGAGATCGGCGAGCGGATCCCCATGACCTTCACGGGGGACCGGAAGCGCGACCTCCAGGTCAACACCCAGCGGTGGACCGACGCCCTGGAAACCGTGATCCGACGCTATCCCGACCAGTGGGGCTGGAACCACCTGCGCTGGAACACCCGCCCGGAGGAGCTGCCCGAAGGCGCGCGCGGGAACGCGTGGATCCCCCCGGGGATGCGAAAGGTCGAACGTTGAAGGTCGAAAGCCGAAAAAGGTCGGGATGCTGGATTGTAGTTGACCCGTGACCCATGGACCCGTGGAGTGAAACCGACATGAACGCCGAGGACGAGGTTCCGGTCTTCCGGCATTCCGGGGACCTGCCGAGGTTGAAGGCGCTGGCCTTCGAGGCGATCCGGGAGGCCGGCAGGAAGGGGGCGCCGGCGGGCGCGATCGCAACGGCGTGCCTCGGCGCCGGGACCGTGCCCGCCCCCGTGGCGGAGAAGATCGCAGCATCCCTGCTGGAAGGCGACGGCCGCATCGAGAAGGACGCGGGGGGCCGGTACCGCCTGCGCGGCGCCCGGCGGGCGCGCGAGCGGGGGACGCCGCTCGCGGAAGCGGAGTTCTGCGTGGTGGACGTGGAGACCACGGGCACGAGCCGGGCGTCGCGCATCCTCGAGGTGGGGGCGGTGCGCGTGAAGGGGCTCAAACTTGCCGAGGAGTTCCAGACGCTGGTGGGCGTGGACGTGCCCATCCCCCCGGAGATCACCACGCTGACGGGGATCAGCGCCGGCATGCTCGAGGGGGCCCCGGAGCCCGCCGAGGCGCTGACGCTCTTTTGCGACTTCCTCGGCGAGGGCGTCTTCTGCGCCCACAACGCCCCCTTCGACCGCCGCTTCGTCTACCGGGAGGTGGAGCATTTCTGCCTCCACACGTTGAAAAATCCCGTCCTGTGCACGCGGCTGCTCGCCCGCCGGGCCCTGCCCGGCGAGACCTCCTATGCCCTGGACGCGGTGGCCCGGCGCCTGTCCGTGGTCAACGAGATGCGGCACCGCGCGCTGGGCGACGCGCGCGCGGCCGCGGAGATCCTGGTGGCGTCCACGGAGCGCCTGATGGAGAAGGGCGTGGAGACGCTGGAGGATCTGTTGCACATCCAGCGCAAGCCGGCGTACGCCAGGTTCCTCGAGAAGCGCCAGGAGAGGAAGCCATGAGACGGAAAAAATTCGTCTACCGCCACCCCCGGCCCATGGTCACGGTGGATGCGGTCCTCTTCTCGGTGGCGGGAGCGAAGCTGCGCCTGCTTCTCGTGGAGCGGGGCAAGCCGCCCTTCCAGGGGCGCTGGGCCTTCCCCGGCGGCTTCGTCGAGATGGACGAGGACCTGCCCGACGCCGCGTCGCGGGAACTCGAGGAGGAGACGGGCCTCTCCGGGGTCGCGCTCGACTTCTTCGGGACCTACGGGACGCCCGGGCGCGATCCCCGCGGCCGGACGATCTCCTCGGTCTTCTTCGGGATCGTGCCCTACGACCGCACGGACGTCACCGCCGGCGACGACGCGGACAAGGCGCTCTGGCATCCGGCCGGAAAGCCCCCCCCGCTCGCCTTCGATCACGATCTCATCCTGAAGGACGTCAAGGACCACCTGAAGCGCCAGGTCCTCGCCGGTGACGGGGCCTTCCGCTTCCTGCCGCCCCGTTTCCAGCCCGAAGAGCTCCGGGGCGTCTTCGAGGCCGTTTTGAGGAAGCGCATCTCGCCGGCGAAGTTCAGCGCGGAGATGAAACGGACCGGCCTGATCAAGGACGCCCCCGGCGGGACGAAACGCCTCTGCAAGAAGACCTTCAACCGCCTCAGGAAGGAGCTGGCGATCTTCCGCTTCTGAGGCGCAGCTGCGGCGTTTTCGGTCATGGGTCAGGGGTCAGTGGTTCTTCGATCGTCGGCAAGTGTGTGTATTCGTGTCTTTGGCGGGCCCGGGAGCGCGGGCTTCCAGCCCTACTCCCGCCGCGTCGTCACCCGGTCGCCGTTCCGGATCGCCTCCCCGCTCACCGGAACCATCCGCGCCGTGGACTGCTGCGGGTACACCCTCACCACGGTGACCGTCCCGACGAGCTTCCCGTACCGGTAGACGTAGAACCGCATGCCCACCTTCACCTCGTGAACCTCCCCGAGGCTGAGCACCGCCATGTTCGTCGTGGCGCTCGCCCCGAGGACCCGCCCCTCCAGAACGGGAACGTCGGGATCGGGCCGGGGCGGGGGCTCCGGCTCGGGTTCGGGCTCCGGCTCGGGCTCGGACCACTCCCGCGGCCAGGGCTCTCCCGCCAGTTCCTCGAACAGCTCCTGCGGCGTGATCGTCTCGGTCTTCTGCGACCGGACGGTGGCGTACCGCGGGTCGTTCTCGTACCCCCGGCACAGCACGGCGAAGTGGATGTCCGCCCCGGGCGCGTCCTTCACGACGTGACCCGCCTCCCGGATCAGCTGCTCGAGCTTCCCGCGGATGTGCCGCATCGGACCGCGGTGGAATCGCCCCACGAAGCAGAAGGCCAGCTGTTGGCCCGGCACGAGGAAGCGGTTCAAGATGTAATCGTTCTGGGCGATCGGCGCGCTCGCGTCCGCCGTCTCGAGCACCGAGCACTGGCTGAAGTCCTCCTCGACGTGGGTGACCCGGATCACCCCCTTGTCCTGGCGGCGCCCCCACCTCAGCACCGAGAAGACCTTGAACCGCATGCCGGCGCGGACGCCCTGCCGGGACCCGATGTCGATGTAGACGATGCCCCGTTCCGGGTCGGCGCGCAGCACGCGGCCGTCCGGAGCGTCCGCCTCGCCGGGCGACGGCCCGGGGGAGGGTGTTGCGGGGCGGAGCTCCTCCGGCACGCCGACCAGGCTCGAGAGATCCGCCTGCGTGTTCGCGCGGTCGCCTTCCTTGACCTTGTCCGCCTTCCATTCGCCGAGGATCCGGCCCGCGGCCTGGCGCGCGTAGACCTTCTCCACGACGAGCCGGTCGACGAAGAACCGGTCCCGGTAGAGGACGAAGACCTGCCCGGCTTTCACCCCGTCCTCCTCGCCCACGTCGATCACGACGAGGTTGACCCGATTGCCCACGCCGATCACCGAACCCGCGATGGACGGGGCTTCCGGCGATTCGAGAGCGTGCCTGCGCCGCGCCAGCTTCGCCGTGTCCCCCGGCGACGGCGGCGCGTCCTTCCACGCGCGTGGGTGGACCTTGCACCGGGCGTACTCGCGGAAGACCGTCTCGACCCGGGCTCTCGCCATGCGGACGTCCCCACGGACGATCTCGAAGCGCATTTCCGCCTCGACGCCGTCCCTCTCCCCCGCCCCGATCAGGAGGCTGTTCTCGTCCGGGAGCACCACAAGAACGGGCGCCCCCCGCTCCCGAAGGTCCTCCAGCGCGAGGAAGCGCTTCTCGATCTCCCCGAGGCGTCCGCCGGGCGAGCCCTGCGCGTCGAGGCGCTCGGCCAGCGCTTCGACGCGATCCAGCAGCGCGTCCAGCTTCTTCTCGATGTCCGTGAGGCGGCGGTCCAGATCCCCGCGCGACCTTTGCGCCAGGACGGGCCCTCCCGCGAGCAGCAGGATCGTTGCCGTGAGCAGTGCGTGTTTCATGGCGGGTTCCTCGAAAGCGGTTGTCGACGATGCATTGTACCAGGACCTGCCGCCTTCGCCCGCGCGCCGCCGTTTTTCTTGGGCGGGAGGAGCGGGGATGCGTAGGGATTGGAGATTGCCTGGGAAGGGATTTCAGATTCTCGGCGTGTGTCCCGGGCCACGAGAGCGCCCGGTCCGGGACCACGGCGATCCGTCGGCTTTGGATCGCGGACATCCTGTCCGCTCTCCAATCCCGGCCCATACAATCCCCGATCACGCGATCCCTCAACCACCCCCTGGCCCAGCCACCGTTCTCGAGGCGGGGGGCTACGTCCTTGTCCCCCGGAGGAGACAGGAGAGGGGAAGCGGAGGAGGCCGCGCAGGCCTCCTCTGGGCGCGGATTTCCTTTGTCCCTGGTCCTGCAAGGACTTGAGGCCCGTTCCCGATGATGCGCAGGTGAAACAAACCCGGGCACGGGTTTTGCTGTTTACAAGGGATGGGACTGCATCGCGATCCCGGCTTTCTTGACAGGTTTTTCGAGGTCTCCTAGAATGACCATCGCCCTCCCGCGACGAGATCTGGATCGCCCCGGTTCGTGCCGGCAGGGGGGAGGGTGCGCCGTGCCGTTGCGCGACGAGACAACTTCCTGTATTGCAAGAAGTTGAGGGAAAACGGAAGACATGGATTTCAGCCAGATGCTTTCGGCGCCCATGCCGCCCCTGGCGGAGCTGCTTGAGCGGGGGGGCGCGTTGATGATTCCCCTTTTGGTGCTGAACTTCCTCGCCTGGGTGGTGCTTCTCGAGCGGGGGTTCTTCTGGATCGTCGCCTTGCCGGGCCTGTTGCGGGAGAGGCAGCTGATGCGCCGCTACCTGAAGTCGGGAAGCGGGGCTCCGGTGGAGGCCTTCCTGAAGGACGCGGCGCCGCGGTCGGCCTCGCGGTTTTTGTCGCGGGGCGCGTTCGTCAAGCCGGCGGCCCTCTACCAGACGCGGGAGCCGGCCGCCTGGGAGGAGGAGGCGGACGCCATCGTGCACCGCTCGGAGAAGTTCCTGACGGTGCTGACGGTGATCGCGACGCTGGGGACGTCGATCGGCCTTCTGGGGACGGTGATCGGGGTCTCGCACAGCCTGAAGTTCATCGAGTCGGACTTCTCGTCGACGGTGGCGGGCCTTTCGGTGGCGCTCTACACGACGGTGGGGGGTCTGGTGGTCTCGATCCAGTCGGCCCTCTTCTACGCGGTCCTCCAGGCGATGAGCAACGCCTTGAACAACGGCATCTGCGGCTGGGTGCGTGCGTTGCGGCAGCGCTCCCCTTCGGGGGGGGAGGTTCGCGATGGATAGGGGTCATCGCCGGCTCCGGCGGAAGGCCGTGGTGGTCTCGTCGCACATGGCGATCCTGGACGTGATCCTGATCCTGTTCGCGTTCTTCCTCTCGGTGTCGCAGATCCGGAAATCCACGGTGAAGGTGAACCTGCCGGAGGTGTCGGACGCGGTGGCGACGGGGGACCGCGTGGAGGATCGAAAGCCGCTTCGGTACGTGATCCACGTGACGGAGGCGGGGCGGATCGGTTTCGACCGGGAGACGTTCCACACGCGGGAGGCGTTCTTCTCCCGGTTCCGGGGGGCGCTGTCCGGGCGGAGGGATCCTGATCGTCCGGTGGTGGCGGAGATCATCACGGACCGTGCGGCGGAGAACGGCATGCTGGTGGATCTGATCAACTTCCTGACCCAGGAAGGCGTGAAGCGGCTTGAATTCCTGGCCGTGGAAAGAGGCAAGTAGTGAGGAGGCAGTCATGGGCGTTTTGAAGCGGATTCCGGCGCTGGCGGCGCTGGCCGTGCTTCTTCTCCCCGGGTGGGCGGGAGCGCAGGAAGGGGATTTGCCGGGGCACGAGGCGGTCCCCATCAACGAGATCCTGAAGGAGTACGGCGAGGCGAACGAGAAGGTGAAGGCCTCGTCGCGGAAGGTGGAGGCGGTGAAGAAGAAGCAGCAGGACATGCTCAAGCGGCTCCGGGCCGGTGAGAAGGTGTCGCCGGAGGCGATGTGGGAGGTGAAGGAGGAGTTCGTGGACGTGCTGTTCGAGCAGTACGGCGCGTTCTCGAAGCTCCGCTCCTACGAGTACAAGATCATCGGGGCCCTGAAGCGCCTGGAGTACAAGATCCAGTCCCAGGAGCGCTACCTCCGGACGGTGATCGGGGAGATCGACGACCTGATCGACCGCTACAAGCGGAGCCTGGAGCTGATCCGGGACAAGATCAAGGTGGAGGAGAACGTGGAGGGGCCGAACGCGGAGCGGGTCATGGCGCTGAAGCGCCGGCGCCGGACGATCGAGTACATGCGCAAGGCGTACCAGCGGTTCGGGGAATACGCCTCGAAGGTCCACGTGATCCACAAGAACCGGCAACAGAACTTCCGCCAGAAGCTGAAGATCTTCGGCGAGAAGCTGGGGCAGCTGCCCTACATCGTCCAGAGCCTCAAGAACGCCCTGCGCGTCACCCACCAGATCTACCACACCTCCGCCCTGTTCGAGGAGATGCCGGAGATCTCCTCGGAGGTGAAGTCCTTCATCCAGGAGGCGGGGGACATCGGCTTCGGCAAGGACTTCGAGGAGACGCTGAAGGTCATGTCCGACATGCCCGAGATCTTCAGCGCCTCCGTGCCCGAGGGGCCGATGGTGACCCCCGAGGAGCAGAAGGCGCTGGAGGACGAGTTCAAGAAGATCGAGAAGAAGTACCGTGACTGAGAAGAGGAGACCGACGATGAGAATGCTGACGACGCTTGCGGCCCTGGCGCTCTTGCTCGCCCTCGGCGGGCGCGCCTTCGCCCAGGGCGAAGCCGACCCCCCGGGCGAGCCCGGCGACGAGAAGCCCGCGGAGGAGAAGAAGTGGAAATCCCTGGACGAGCGCAAGCGCGCCTTCATGGACTCCTTCGGGCGCCGCCTCGCCGAGATCGGCAAGGAGAAGGCCTCGCCCGAGCAGGAGGAGATCGCCCGCCTGGAGTCGCTGAAGCGGGACTACGAGCAGAAGCTGACCAAGGCCCAGGACAACCTGGACCGCGCCCGCAACGTGGTGATCAATTCATTCAAGGAGCTGGTGAACCGCAAGAAGGACAAGGAGGAGATCGAGACCAGCTGCGAGTCCATCTGGCTCGACTACCTCCGCCTCTCCCGGGACAACAAGGCGGCCATCTACGAGTACGAGCGCGCCCTGAAGGGCGTGGACCGGCGGATCAACTTCATCCGCCAGCGGGAGATCGAGCGCGGGAACCTGCCCGGTCTCGACTACCAGAAGTACTACACGGCCGACAACCTGGAGATCTACGAGGAGGACGAGGGGCTCGACATGACCATCTTCGGGGCCGAGAAGTCCCACGTTTCCTACTACTCCCTGCTCAAGGATTTCGTCCTCCAGATGACGGGGGGCGGCCGGGGCGCCGACAAGGTGATCGAGAAGAGGGCGATGGACCCCCCGCTCGTCCAGATGTGGAAGGAATGGAAACAGCGGAACACGGGCGGAGAATGACAGGGGATTTCAGATCGGAGATTCCAGATTGCAGCCGCGGCGAAACCGGGCGCGCGCGCCCTGGACGCCGTGCGCCCGGGTGCGGGTTTCTGCCGGCCGGTGAACCTCCGCCGGTGAACCTCGTATTGAGGAAAACGAAAAGAGAAGCATGAAGGGAACGATCGCCAGAACGACGCTCGCCGTGCTCGCCGTGGCCGCCCTCTACGCCGGGGGCTACGAGGCCCTGCGGCACCAGGAGAGCGAGCCCGCCGCGCGCGAGACCGTCGAGGTGGAGGTGGGGGATCCCGCCGCGCACCCGCTGGTGCAGGAGGAGCGCAAGCGCCTGGAGGCCGAGCGGGAGAAGCAGGCGGAAGCGCGCCGGCGCCTGGAGCAGGAGAAGAAGCGGCTGGCGGAGCGCGAGGCGGAGGTGGCGTCGAGCCTGTCGAAGCTGAAGGCGATGGCCGAGGAGCTCGCGCAGAAGCAGACCTCGCAGCAGGACGCGCGCGAAGCGGTGGTGAAGCTCGAGGAGAAGCTCGATCAGGCGCAGGCGGAATCGGCGCGCCGGGAGGAGCAGATCCGCCGCCGGGAGGAGGCGCTGGAGGCGCGCGAGAAGGAGGCCCGGGTGGAGCGCGAGGCGATCCGGAAGCGGCAGGCCGCGCTGGAGAAGATGGCGGAAGCCCTGGTCGAGCAGCAGAAGGATCTGGCGGAGCGCTCGGAGGATCTCACGTCCGAGAAGGAGGACGTCGAGGCGCGCGAGAAGGAGGTGGACGCGCTGGCCCGCACGCTGATCGAGAGCCAGCGGGAGATCCAGGCCAAGCAGGACGCGCTTCAGAAGGCCCAGCAGGACCTGAGCGAGAGCCAGACCGAGCGCGACCGCGAGTGGAAGCGCATCCGGGACGAGTGGAAGAAGATCGAAGGGCAGCGCAAGCGCCTGGAGGAGAAGCTGACGTCGACGGAAGCGACGGCGGCCGAGTGGGAGTCCATCAAGGCGGAATGGAAGAAGCTGGAAGCCCAGAAGAAGAAGCTGGAGGAGGCCCAGGAGGTCCACGAGAACGTGGAGAACTTCAAGAAGGCCTTTGACAAGAACGCGTACCGGGAGAAGCTGGACGGGCTCAAGAGCGAGATCGGGCGGAAACAGGTCGAATCGGACTTCATCAGCTACAAGTTCTTCTTCGCCACGGACGACCTCAGACAGTCGCACATCAAGTTCTTCGGCATCCGGGACATGTACCTCAACCTGAAGACGAAGCGCTTCGTCCTGGTGCGGGACTACGCCCGGCAGGGATTCGAGGACGAGGGCGTCCTCGACGAGGGGACTCGGCGGGAGATCTTCTCCCGGTTCTCCACCGTGACGCTGAACCGGGAAGGCGACGCCTTCTACGAGAACTACATCGACGAGGCCATGGGCCGCATCGGGCGGGACCGGAGCGAGATCCGGGTGCTGGGCCTCATGCCCGTCGACATGGTCTACGAGGTCGTCCTGCACCAGAAGCGCGTGATCGAGCTTCTCGGCGTCGGGCGGGACGACGTCAAGCTGTTCCAGTTCGCCCCCTGGTTCGACACGTCCGAGAACCAGTGGCGATTCAAGGTCATCCGGGTGACCGTGTCCAACGGGCGCGGAACCCGGGTCAAGGAGATCGGCAACTACAGGTTCTGAAGCCTTGCCATCAGAAAGGGAGGTTTCCATGCGGATGATGTGGATCGGAATCGGGGCGGCGCTCCTGCTCTTGGGCGCGGGATGCCCCAAACCCGCGTCGTGGGAGATCGCGGAGGAGGCCTTCTCGCCGGAAAACGACCTGACCCGGGCGGAGGTCGCCCGCGAGCTCCAGCGCGCCCGCAAGCGGGCCGACGAGGAGATCGCCGAGAATCCCGAGGCCTCGAGGCCCTACGAGACCAAGGCCCAGCTCCTGTGGATCCACGGGGATTTCGCGGCGTCCATCGAGACCTACCGCGAGGCCCTCGATCGCTCCAAGCCCGAAACCGAGGCGGATCGCGAGGCGTTGAAGTTCTCCCTCCTCGTCGCCTACCTCCGGTCCGGGCAACCCGACCTCATCAAGAAGGGCATCCGGTACGTGCAGGAGAGGATGCAGGAGGAGGGCCCGAACAACCTCTACGCCTACTTCATGGGGCTCTACAACCGGAAGCTCTACAAGATGCTCGGCGACGGCGTCTACAAGAGCGACGCCAATCACTGGTTCCTCAAGGCCCGCCTCGACCCGGACATGGTCCGCGAGTTGAAACGGGAAGGACTGTACGACCCCCTCCTTGAAGAATAGGAACGCGCCGTGGATGACACCCTGAACAACCCGACCCACCGGATCGGCGGAAGACGGGCCCTGCGGCTCGTCTTCCTCGCCTGCCTCGCCTCCCTCGTCGCCGGGTGCGGGATCCACGCCGAGTTCATCCCCCCCGAAAAGACCCGGGACGCCCTCCACCGGGGCTTCTACACCACCTTCCGCCTGCGCTACCGCACCGAGACCACGGGCTTTCTCGGCGGCCTCTTCTCGAGCGGAGAGATCGACCGCCCCAGGCTCCTCTACGCCGAGAAGGAAACCGACCCCGAGAACGACCCCGACGCCTTCCGCGACACCGGCGCCCCCTTCGACCCGAAGGAAAAAACCGTCGCCTGGCGCATCCCGAACGTCCGGGAACTCTACGGAAAGACCCTCACCTTCGCCCTCCAAGGCGACAACCTCGCAAGCATCCCCACCCTCTCCGTCCCCTTCCCCCGCCCCGGACGCATCCTCGCCGTCGAACCGGAAACCGCCGGCCGCACCGTCACCTTCGAGGTCTCCCACACCGGCAAGGTCTACAACCTCGAGTTCTACCTCCTCGCGTCCGGCGGCCGGAAGAGGAAGATCCACCCCGTGGATCGGGGAACCACCGGCGAGGGCGTCCGCGTCTTCGCCTGGGACCCCGCCCGGGACCTCGAACCCGAGGCCTCGCGCATCCCCCTCACCTTCCTCGTGGAATACGAGAACTGGTACTTCGAGAAGGCCGAAAAACCCTGCCTGACCTCCACCGTCTCCCTCGACCGCTTTCTCGTCTTCGAGCCCGCCGTACACGGACCCGGAAGCGTCGTCCGGATCCCCTTCCGCATGTGGGGGAAATCCGCCCACCTCGCCTTCGCGTACAAGACCGACGGCGACTGGAAAACGGCGCGACACGCCCGCGTCGAAGAGAACGGCGGCGGACGGCCCGGCCAGGCCGTCCTCTGGAACCTCGTCGCCGAGGGGCTCGCCCCCCTCACCGGCCCCGTCCTCCTGCGCGCCACCACCCTCGGCCAGGAGGCCGGAACCGTCCAGGTGCTGCCCCCCGAGCCCGGCCTCGCGGTCCGCTCCCACCGCCAGAAGGGAAACGTCATCCAGATCCTCTTCGAGGCCTCCCACGTCCGCCCCGACGCCGTCCGCGTCTTCGCCGGGTCCGGCCGAGACCAGCGCCTCCTCTCCCCCGAGAGGATCGTCCAGCGCACCGAGGGGCTCGTCGCCTTCCGCTACGACGGCCTCCCCCTCCTCGAAGGCCCCGACGGACGCAAGCGCCTCGTGACCGTGCTCGCCGCGGCCAACGATGCCGGCCAAAGCGAGGTCGAGACCGTCATCCCCCTCGTCCGGGTCGAAATCCAGGCCGTGCGGCAGACGGACGACACGATCGGGGTCCGCGCCTCCCTCTCCCCGCGCAAGCCCCCCGTCCTTTCCTATCGCCGGGACCCCGAGGGAGCGTTCCGGCGGGCGGAACGCGTGCGCATCGAGGACGGCGAGATCCGGTGGGCCTTTCTCGAGGAACTCGGCGCCCCGCCCGAGGGGGAGATCGAGCTGAAGGTCGAGATCGGGGACGAGACGGCCTCGGGCGAGGACACGGCCCGCATCGCGCCCCTCCACGTCGCCTTCCGGGATCCCCGGGCCCTGGGGAAGGGGCTGTTCGAGATCCCGGTCGCCGTGAAAGGGCGCCCGGACTGGGTCCGGTTCGCGTTCGGCGCCGGAGGGCGGGGCGATCGACCGGCCCTGGGCGCGGTCTTCGACGCGTCGGCGGGGTGCATCCGCTGGGCCGTGTGGCGCGACGTGAACCGGGAGACCTACGGGGGGGAGGAACTCGTCCTCCGCGCCGCCTTCCGCAACCGCTGGGGATTCTTCACCGCCGTGATCCCGGGCCTCCGCCCCTCCTTCCTCAGGCTGGGCGAGCCCGAGCGCTCGGGCAAGACCGTCCGCATTCCGCTGCGGGCCCGACGCGACATGGACCTCGCCTTCTTCGTCTCCACCGACGGCGGCGAATCGTGGCGCTCCCTCGCCGGCGGCCGCGTCGAGGACGGCGTCCTCGCCTTCGATCTGGGGGACCTCGGCCCCCTGTCCGGGAACGCCGTGCAGGTGCGGGCGAGAGCGACCGCGCCCGGCGGCGCGCGGGAAGAGGACGCCGCCGTCGTCCGGCTTCCCGCCGGCATCGACCCCTCCGGGGCCTACTGGCATCGCGGGACCCTCTGGGTGAAGTACGAGGTCGACTGGAACGTCCCGGAGAAGGACGTCGAGGCGGAGTTCTACGCGGAGACGCCCGAGGCGCGCCCTCCCCGCTGGCGGAAGGCGTCCGTGGACAGCTGGGTCGTCTACGACGTGAACCGCCGGGGGCTGGCCTGGGACGTGGCCCGGGACCTGGCGCGCTCCGGCGTGGACGATCGGCGCCGGCTCCATCTCCGGCTGGTCATCCGGGGCCGGGACGCTTCCGAGATCGTCCGCCACGTCTCGCTCGTCGACCTTCCGCCCCCGCCCCTCGCGCTCCGGGACCCCGCCCTTGGATTCGAGAAGGGGCACCTGGTTTTCTCCGTCGGAAGCGTGACGACGCCCGCCGGCGAACCGCCGTTTTCGAGCGAGGCCTACGACGTCCAGGCCTGGTTCCTCGATCCGCGGGATCTCCGGTTCCGGGCCGCGCTTCCCGTGAGAAGGCTGACGGGCGACGGCGCGTTCGCCTGGAAACGCGGCCAGTCGCTGCAGGCCGTGCGGGCGGGCACCTGGGTGAAGCTCGTCGTCACGCGCAAGGGGGACAACCGGGTGACGGGGTTCGCCCTCTTCGACGTCCACCTGCCCAAGGACCACGCCTTCTTCCGCTGGGACGAGGAAGGCTTCTGATACGCGGGTTCGCACGCGGAAAGCGGGGGCGCGTCCTCGGCGGTGGGAGTCCTTCCCAACCGGGAAGGATCCCCATCGTTCTCGGGCTCGAAAGACTCGCCGTATCCTGGGCTTAAGGGTTGTCTTGCTCCCGCAATCAGGGCACAATCGGGCTGCGGCTGGCCCCCCGCAGGCGCCGGGCGTTGAAACGTGGTGAAAACGCGAGGTCGAATCATGTCTGAACGCAGAACGCTGGGCGTCGCGCTGGCGGCCCTTCTCCTTCTTCCCCTTGCCTGCTCGAAGAAGACCACCACCACCGGCGTGAGGACCGACAAGGGAACGATTCGCGGCATCGTCGCCGATGCCGGGACGCGCGACCCCGTCGAGAAGGCCATGGTCAAGGCGGGCGGGGAGACGCAGCTCACGGACGCGGAGGGCAAGTACGAGATCTCCTTGCCGCCCGGGTCCTACCGGGTGAGCGTCTCTCGGGACGGGTACAAGGACTACCGCTCCCTCTCCGAGATCGACGTGAAGGACGGCGTGTTCTCCACGCACGACGTCCTGCTGGAAGAGGTGGATGTCGAGCCGCCGGTGGTGAGGATCGACCGCGCGCCCCCGGCGCTCACGCGGGAAGACAGCGTCGAGTTCGCCTGGTCCCTGGCGAAAGGCGGATCGGGCGGGGAGACGACCTTCGCCTCGCGGCTCGAGGGGGCGGAAGCGACGTTCGGCCCCTACAAGCCCGCTTCCGAGCGTCGTTTCACGGACCTTCCCGACGGCACCTACGTCTTCGAGGTCAGGGCGCGGGACGAGGCAAAGCAGCTCGAGGGGAAGGCGGCGCGCCACGCGTTCAAGGTGGACTCCACCCCTCCCCTGGATCCGTCGATCCTGCCGGCGGGGGGCGAGAAGACGACGGCCTCGCGGGCGGTGGATCTGGTCCTGTCGGCGGAGGAGGCCGACGAGATGGCCGTCTGGGAGGGGCCGGAACCGTCGAAACCCAGGTGGATTCCCTACCGCGAGAAGAAGTCGTTCGTGCTGGGGGCGACGGAGGGGGAGCGGATCGTGTCCGCGCGGTTCCGCGACCGCGCCGGCAACGAGACCGACGCCGTGTCCTGCTCGCTGATCCTGGACACGCAACCCCCGACGCCGCCCGGCAACCTGCGGGCCGAGGCCGAGGGGGCCGAGGAGGTCCGGCTCACCTGGAACGCTTCGCGGGACGAGGGCTCGGGCGTGAAGTCGTACACGGTCCTTCGCGACGGCATGGAGGTCGGCAAGACGCGGACCATCACCTTCGTCGACCGCACGGTGAAACTGGGCGGGGGGTACGTCTATTCCGTCACGGCGACCGACGGCGTGGAGCGGACGTCGGATCCCTCGCCGGGGGTCGCGGTGAAGGTCATGGGGCTTCCACCCGTGACGCCCTGCGCCCCCGCGCCCAACGACGGGGCCGAGGACTGCCCGACCGGCCTCACGCTCACCTGGACCGGCGGGGATCCGGACCGCGGGGACCAGGTGACGTACGACCTCTATCTCGGCCCGAATCCGTCCCCGCCGTTGCGCGCCTCGGGCCTCACGACGCCCTCGTTCCCCGTGTCGGACCTGAAGCCCTCGACGACCTATCACTGGCGCGTCGAGGCGAAGGACCTCCAGGGATTGAAGGCCAAGGGCCCGGCGTGGACCTTCACCACCGCCGAGAAGCCCAACACCACCCCGTCCGCCCACGTGGCCGCGACCCCCACCACCGGAAAGACCGGCACCGTGTTCCGCTTCGACGCCTCTGCGTCCAAGGACGCCGAGGACCCGGTCGCCCTCTTGAGGCTCCGGTGGGACCTCGACGGAGACGGGAAGCCGGACACCGAGTGGACCGGCACCAAGACCGTGGAGAAGACCTTTCCCGAGATCGGAAGCCACACGGTCACGGTCTTCGTCAAGGACCTGCAGGGCGCCGAAGCCAAGGCCTCCGCGCGCGTGGAAGTCGAGAACTCGGCCCCCGTCCTGTCCGGCGATCCCAAGCCCCTCAACGGCTCGATGGGCGAACCCGCGGACGTGGCGCTGGGCTGGACCTTCTCCGATCCCGATCCCGGCGACGCGATGACCTACGACGTCTACCTGGGCTCCGCCGAAGGCGACCTGCGCGCGGTGGCCCGCGGGATCGACGCGTCGACCTTCGCCCCCCCCGAGCCGCTCGACCGGGGCGAGGTGTACTACTGGCGGGTCAACGCCACCGACGGGCACGGGGCCACCACCCAGGGCCCGATCTGGAGCTTCGCCACGGCCAAGGGCGTGAAGAAGGAGCCCTTCCGCGCCGTGATCGCCTGGAAACCGAAAAAGGGAAAGACCATGACGCCGTTCCGGTTCGATGCCTCGGGCTCCACCGACCCCGAGGATCCGCCGGACGCGCTGAAGGTCCGCTGGGACTTCGACGGCGACGGCGAGCCCGACATGGACTGGACCACGAAGAAGACCGCCGTCAAGACGTTCGGCGAGGTGGGCGAGGCGAAGGTCACTCTCGAGGTCCTCAACACCCGCGGGGAGACCGCCACGGCCTCGGTGACGATCCCCGTCGAGAACACCGCGCCCGACTTCGTGGGCGAGCCCCGCCCCGGCAACGGCGCGGCCGGCGTCTCCCGGGACGCGGGACTCGCGTGGAACGTCTCCGATCCCGATCCGAAGGACAAGGTGGTCTTCGAGATCTTCCTCGGGCGCGCGGGCAAGCCGCTGGCATCCCTGGAACAGGGGCTCACCGAAAGCGCGTACCAGCCGAAGAAGGAACTCTCCCCCGGCGTCTACAACTGGAAGGTCAAGGCCGAGGACCGCTACGGCGGAAAGGCGGAAAGCCCCGTGTGGACCTTCAAGGTCAAGGAGCGGGACAACCGGCCGCCCCTCAGGCCCGTGGTGAAGGGCCCGGGCGAGGTGCGCGTGGGCGAGAGCGCCGGCTTCTCCGCACGCTCCCGCGACCTGGAGAAGGACCCCATCCGCATCCGTTTCGACTGGGGCGACGGCACGATCTCGCCGTGGAGCGAGACCGGGCCCGAGGGATCGGCGTCCCGCTCCCACATCTGGGCGCTGCAGGGAGAGTACGCCGTCACGGCGCAGGCCGCGGATGCGCTGGAGGCCGAGTCGCACTGGTCCCACGCCCGGACGGTCCGCGTCCTGCCCCCCGTGGAACCGGGCGACGAGGAGGACCTGTGGCACTGGGATCCCGTCGTGATGCGGGAGATGCCCGATCTGTTCACCCTGAAAGCGAGATACTGGTTCGCGAACCTCGGCGGCTCCGGCCAGTGGAAAGGCGTCGGCGACCCCCAGGC
>CAZDSO010000077.1:0-21669 GCA_964508045.1 uncultured Planctomycetia bacterium
TCATGTGCTTGCGGCGACCGCAGTAGTTTTCATGAATAATCCGGGCTAGGGGTCCCGGAAAGCCCCTGTGTCCTCGGCGTCCTCGGCGGTGAGCGTTCTTGCGCTGTGGCGCGGCCCAGCTGCGTCGGGATTCGAGCCGGCTTGTCCCACGGGAAGGTGTTTCATGCCCAGACAGCCCTTGGACCGGGAGAGGACCCTCCGTCTCCTGCTCGAATACGAGGGGACGCGCTACGCGGGATGGCAATTCCAGACCAACGCCCTGAGCGTGCAGGAAACGGTGGAAAACGCGCTGGCGGAGGTGGTGGGGGGCCGGGTTCGCGTGCACGGAGCGGGGCGCACGGACGCCGGGGTTCACGCGCTCGGACAGGTCGCCCACCTCAAGACGGACACCTCGATTCCGCCCGCCGAGCTGCAGCGGGCGCTGAACGCCCACCTGCCCGAGGACGTGGTCGTGAGGGATCTCCGTGAGGCTGAGGAAGGCTTCCACGCCCGGTTTTCGGCGCGCTCGAAGATCTACGCCTACACGATTCTCAACGATGCATTCCCCGCCGCGCTGGGCCGGCGATTCCACTGGTGGGTTTCATCGCCGCTGGACACGGCGCGCATGGAGGCGGGGGCGAAGGCGCTCCGGGGGCGCAGGGATTTCCGCGGTTTCGCCTCGGTGGAGGCGGGCAAGAGCGGGGTGCGGACGCTCCGGCGGCTTTCGCTGCATGCAAGCGGATCCCGCCTGTACGTGATCCTGGAGGCGGAGGGCTTTCTATGGAAGATGGCCCGGCGGATCGTCGGAAGCCTCGTGACGGTGGGACGGGGGAAAGAGGACCCCTCGTGGATCCGGAAGGTGGTGGAGGGGGGGGGAGCGCCACCGGGAGGCCCCACGGCGCCCGCACGGGGCCTGGTCTTGCTGGGGGTGGGCTACGGGGCGGGGAGGCTGCGGATTCCGCCCCCCTGGGATCGATTTTTCCTTGAGGCGCCTCCCCGGGACCAGTAAAATTTTCCTCTCCAGGAACAGCCCAGGTTTTTCGGGGGAGCCAGCCAGTGCCCGAGCCGGTCGCCATCATTTCCGACATCCACGCGAACTTCGAGGCCCTTCGGGTGGTCTACCAGGATATCGAGGACAAGGGGATCCGGAAGATCATCTGTCTTGGGGACATCATCGGCTACGGCCCCGATCCGGTGTCCTGTATCGACGTGGCGCGGAATTTCGATATCAACCTCCGGGGAAACCATGAGGAAGCGGTGGTGAACGGGGCGTTCGGCTTCAATCCGATCGCCAAGGAGGCCATCGACTGGACGCGAAACCAGCTGAAACCCACCTGGCACAGTTTCGCGCCGAAACGAGCGCGCTGGGAAATCATCAAGGAACTCCCGCTGACGCACAAGGAAGGCAACATCCTCTACGTGCACGGATCCCCGCGGGATCCGACGATGGAATACATTCTCAAGTCCGACACGGAGGACCTTTTCGGGGAAATCCCGGCGAAGATCAAGGAAATCTTCAGCATGATCCCGGGCGTGTGTTTTGTGGGCCACACGCATACACCGGGTGTGATCACGGAGGAAAGCCGGTTTTATTCTCCAGTGGAGTTCAACGGCGCCTTCGATATCGAGGAGGGTCGAAAACTCATCGTGAACGTGGGGTCGGTGGGTCAACCGCGGGACGGGGACAATCGGGCGTGCTACGTGATCCTGGACGGCCCGCTCATCACGTACCAGAGGCTGGAGTACGACTACGTCAAGACGGCAAAGAAGATCCGGTCTATCTCGCAGCTTGACGATCGGAACGCCGATCGCCTTGAATACGGGACGTGAGGGAATGGGTCGCTCCAACCGGACGCGGGAGGCCCCCCACCGGCGCGGGTGAATCGGATCGTCGTTCGTTTTTGGAAGGCTGGTTTTGAGCATCCAGATCAGCGGCAGGCGCATCGAGATCACGGATCCGGTGCGGGCGTACGTGCAGGAGAGAGGGGCCAAGCTCTTCCGGTTTCTGGACCGGATCCAGAAGGTTCAGTTCATCTTGTCCTCCGACGGGGACGGGTATTCCGCCGAGGTGCTGGTCTCGGCGCCGAAAGGAGGCCAGCTGGTGGCCGAGTCCACGGAGGAGGGCCTTCTGGCAGCGATCGACAAGGTGACGGACAAGATCGAGAGGCAGCTGAGGCGGTACAAGCAGAAATTGAAGGATCACCGCCGCGAAGAGGGCCGGTCGGGCAAGCAGGAGAGGCCGGTCGAGGGCGAAGGAGAGCCGGAGGAGGAGCCGCCGGCGTAGATCGTCGAGGCGGGCCGCGCGGACCACGGCGCCGGGGACGAAGCCGTTTGCGTCCCCGGATCCTGGTGCGCAGAGCCGGAGAAAGGCGAAATCGATGGAGAGCAACCAACCGGCGCAGATGACGGACCGGCCCGCGAGCGGATTCATCCGCAAGCTCCATGTCGTCAACAAGATGGGGATACACGCCCGCCCCGCCACGAAGATCGTGGAACTGACCAACGCCTTCGAGGCCGAGGTGACCTTCTCCAAGGACGGGGAGGAAGTGGACGCCAAGAGCGTGTTCGGCGTCATGACGCTGGCGGCGACCCAGGGGACCGTCCTGACGGCGCGGGCCCGCGGCGTGGATGCGGAGGATGCGCTGGAGGCGCTGGATCGTCTTTTCCAAAGCGGATTCGACGAGAACGGAGGCGAGAGCGAGGGGAGCGGGGAGCCGTCGGCATGAAGGAATTCTCCGGCATCCCCGTATCGCAAGGGATCACCATCGCGGAGGCGTACGTCATCGAGACGGCCGAGGCGCCGGTGACGCGGCGGTTCGTCCCCCCCCCCGAAAGGCCGAATGAAGTGGCCCGGGCCGAGGAGGCCCTGGAAAAAGCCCGCGAGGACGTCGGCCGCATTCGCAGCGCGGCGCACCTGGACGGCGAACTCCGGTCCATATTCGGGTTTCACATCATGATGCTCAAGGATCCGGCCCTGGTGAAGGAAATCCGTTCGGGGATCGAGGACGAGGGCTTCTCCGCCGAATACGCCGTGAACAAGGTCTTCCTTCGCCGGTTGCAGGCCATCCGGGGGATCCAGGACGAATTCTTCGCGAGCCGCGACAAGGACGTGCTCGACGTGGAGAGGCGCGTTCGGCGCATCCTGATGGGGGAGCATCTGAAGGAGCTGGACCACATCGCCCGGGAGATCATCCTGGTGGCGCGCGATCTCACGCCCACGCAGACGGCGGTGCTTCCCAAGCGCTGGGTCAAGGGCATCGCGACGGAAGCGGGGGGGAAGACGTCCCATTCGGCGCTTCTCGCCCGCGGAATGGCGATTCCCGCCGTGGTCGGGGTGGGGTCCCTGGTTCCCGAGGTGAACGTGGGGGACGTGGTGATCGTGGACGGGAGCCGGGGACAGGTGATCGTGGAGCCGGACGACGGGACGCTGGAGACCTACCGGGTCCTCCAGAAACGTTTCCTGTCCTACGAGGAGATCCTGCGCAAGGAGCTGTCCTCTCGGCCGACGGAGACGCCGGACGGCTACCGGGTGAACCTGGTCGTGAACATCGAGTCTCCCGAGGAGGTGGAGGAGGCGGTCCGGCTGGGCGCGGAGGGCGTGGGGTTGTTCCGGACGGAATTCTTGTGGAGCGCCAAGCCCAATCCGACGGAGGAGGAGCATTTCGGGGAATACCGGAAGGCGCTGACGGCTCTTCAGGGGCGTCCGCTCACGATCCGGACGTTCGATTTCGGCGCGGACAAGGTGTTCGAGGGTGTGATCGGGGGGGGGGAGAAGAACCCCTCCTTGGGTTGCCGATCGATCCGCCTGTCGTTCCGGCAGCCTCAGATTTTCCGAACACAGGTGCGGGCGATCCTGCGGGCTTCGGCGCTGGGGCGGGTGAAGCTGATGTTTCCGATGATCGCGACGCTGGAGGAGTTCCGCAGGGCGCATGCGATTGTCCGGGAGTGCATGGACGAGCTGGAGGCGGAAGGAAAGGCCTTCGACGAGGAGATCGAGATCGGGGCCATGGTGGAAGTGCCGTCGGCGGCGCTGATCTCGAGCCGGCTCGCGGACGAGGCGGATTTCCTGAGCATCGGGACCAACGACCTCATCCAGTACACGCTGGCGGTGGACCGGGTGAACGAGACCGTGGCCGATCTCTATCAGCCGGCGCACCCGGCGGTGCTGAAGCTGGTGCGTGACGTGATCCGGATCGGGGAAGAGAAGGGGATCGAGGTGTCCATGTGCGGGGAGATGTCGGGGGACGTCCGCTACACGGTTCTTCTCCTGGGGATGGGTCTCAAGGAGTTCAGCGTGAGCCCCGCGGCCCTTCCCGACGTGAAAAAGGTGGTCCGATCGATCACGATGAGCCGGGCCCATGAAGTGGCGGGGGAGATTTTTTCCTTCGCCGATGCCGCGGAAACGGAATCGTATCTGGAGGATGTGGTGCACCGGTTGCTCCCGTTGGATGTCGCCTGAGAGGGGCGATTCCGGCAATTCGAAGAATGCGGATTCGCGAAAGTTTTCTGCTTCCTTCGGGTTTCCGTTGACAGAAGACGGGAAGGCGGGCTATGATTTTTCGAAATTGTGCCGGTCACCGCCGAAATCGGTCAACCTCTGGGAGCGCAAGATGTTCAGAAAATCACGTTCCATCCTCGGGCTGGACATCGGGTCGCACAGCGTCAAGGCCATCGAACTGGCCCAGGAAGGAGAACGGTTCGTCATCAACTCCTACGGCCAGTTGGATGTCAAATCGGAAGAGACGCAACGCGACGTCGTCCGGGAAATCGTGAGTTCCTATCGGATCCGCACGAGGCGTGTCGTGACGGCGGTATCCGGGCGCTCGGTCATCGTCCGGTACGTCTCGATGCTCAAGATGTCCGAGGAGGATCTCCAGAACGCCATCAAATTCGAGGCCGACAAGTACATCCCCTTCGAGGTCGAGGAGGTGGTTCTGGACTGCCAGCGGCTGGAGGATGAAGGGCTGGCCCCGTCGGAATCGGGCGAACAGGAGATGAAGGTCCTCCTGGTGGCCGTGAAACGGAGCCTCATCGAGGACCACGTGGGACTCATCCAGCAGTCGGGTCTCATTCCCACGATCATCGACATCGACGCCTTCGCCCTGGGCAACGCGTTCGAGTTCCGCGACCTCATGAGTCCCCGCATGGAGGAGAAGGAGAAGGTGGTGGCCCTGATCGACATCGGGGCGAACAAATCGAACATCAACATCAAGCGGGGCCGCGTTTCCTACTTCACGCGCGAGATCTACCTCGCCGGGAACGATTTCACCGACGCCATCTCCAAACGCCTCGGGCTGGAGACCCACGAGGCCGAAATGCTCAAGAAGGACCCGGGCGACCGGATCGGGGAGCTCATGGAAGCCGTAGCCCCCACCCTCGAGGATCTGGGCAACGAGATCCATCTCTCGTTCGACTACTTCGAAAACCAGTTCGATGCCGAAGTGGAGGAGGTCTTCCTCTCCGGCGGGGGAGCCAAGTTCCCCCAGCTGGAAGAGACCTTCACGCGGATCTTCGACCGGAAGACGTCGCTGTGGGATCCGACGGAGAACCTGGACGTGTCCAACCAGGTGGACGTGGATGCGCTGAAGGACAATGCGCCCCAGCTGGCCATCGCGGTGGGCCTGGCGTCGCGCATCAGAAAGGACTAGGCCATGATCAAGGTCAACCTTCTTCCGCCGGAATACCGGGTCAAGGAGCGAACGCCCCTGCCCATGATGATGGGAATTCTCGGCGGCGTGGTCCTGAGTTCCCTGTCCGTCGTTGGATTCTTGTACATGCGCATGGGCAAGATGCCCGAAGTGAACCAGGCCCTCACCCAGAAGAAATCCACCCTGGAGATCTACAAGAGAAAGGCAGCCAAATTCAACGAACTCACGCAGAAGAAGGCCGTCCTGGACGCCATGGACAATGCCGTTCAGCAATTGGAAAAGACCCGGTATCCCTGGGCGAAGACCGTCGACGACCTGTGCTGGATGGTCGACCGCGCCGAAAAGCAGAAACGGCCCATCGGCGCCTGGTACGAGAGCCTCGATTTCGGCCTGTCCACCTCCCGGGGAGCCCGGGGGAAAGCCGGAGGGAAGAAGCCGAAACTCAGCTTCGACCTGCTGGTCAAGGGCGCCGAATTCGACCATGTGGGGCGTTTTCGCCGTGTCCTCCTCAAAGAGGGCGTGTGGCTCCGGCACAACATCCAGTCCCTCAGCCCTCCCGAGATCGACCGGAAAGAATACCAGGACTACGTTCCCGACATCGCCCTGCACTGTCCCATCGAGGTCCAGCTCCTGATGCCTCCCGTCGTGCCCGAGGAAACGCAAGAAGAGGAAGAAGGGAGCGAGAAAGGCGAATCGAAGTAACGCTCTGAGAGAGGTGGTTCCGTGGGCAATCTCAGCGAAAACCAGCTCTTCATCGTGGTCATCGTGGTCGCCGTGCTCGTCGCGGCTGCCTTCGGCGTCCTCACCTTCCTGGACTACCGGAAGATTCAGGACACCAACGACCAGATCCAGAAAATCCAGGGACAAATCACCAACTACCGGGCCATGGAGCGGAAGATCGACCGGCTCCAGAGGGATCTCGATTTTGCGAAACCCAAGCACGCCGAGAACCAGAAGGCCCTTCCCGCCTACCCCTTTCTCGAGGCCCTCCTGAACGGCATCCAGGCGCAGGCCTCGGCCGCCAGCGTGGTGATCACGACGTATTCCGTACAGGAGGCCGACGGGGGACGGGGCCGAGGGGCGAAGGACGCCGGGCCCTGGAAAACCATCAGCATCTCGATGGATGTGGAAGGCTACTTCTTCGACCTCCTCAAGTTCATCAACTTGCTGGAACATTACCCCCGCTTCCTCGCCTGCACCAATGGGTCCTTCTCCATGAAGAGCAGGGGCGGAAGGTCCCAAGAGACCCCCTCCGAAGAAGAGAGGCTCAAAGGCCCGAAATTGAAACTCAGCCTCGATCTCAACGCCTTCCAGGCCAAGACGGTCGCCCCCAAGCCCCAGCCCAAGCGGCAAGCCCAGGGAAAGGCGCCCCAGGCGAAAAGCAAGGCCCCGGCCCGGAAACCCGCCCCGAAACCCGCGCCGGCCCAACCCACCGGCCCTGACCCCGAGGGAAAGGTCTACGACGTCCACATTCCCCCCGACGAGGAAATCGAGGTGCCGGACACCCGGCTCAATCCCTTCGTGATCCGCCTGGAACGGGTCGCGCCCGAGACGGGACCGGGCGGAGCCAGCGATGGACAGCCCGGGGAAGTCACGCCTCCCGGCTACGATGAGCAGAAGGCGCTCGTGGAAGGATGGGAGACCCGGCTCAACCAGATCACCTACTGGCAGGCCACCCACGCCGACCCCAAGCGCACCTACTTCGCCTGGAAGAAACTGGTGGAGGAGGTGACCAAGAAGAAAAACGTCAACCACTTCCCCGAAAGGCGCGAAACCGTTCTGCGGAAGCTGCTCGCGCCTGGATTCAAGCGCACGATCGTCTCCGAGTACGAGGCCTATCTCGAAAAGGCCGTGCGGACCATCCGCATGCGCATGGAAGCGGCGCGTCACGTGGGCATGCCCAACGAGGTCTTCAAGTCCTTCGAGAAGATGCGCAACGAGATCCTCGAAGGGGACCACCTCCCGCCCCGGGTCCGCAAGGAATTCCAGACGGGCATGGACATTTTCCTCGATACCATCCGGGGGCTGGTGGAGAAAGAGGGCCAGTACGAGCCCGTCCTGGACGAGACCTCGAAGGTCAAGGAAAGTTTCTCCGAGGAATGGGCGCAGAAGCCCTTCATCAAGGAGTTTCTGGAACGAACCGAGGCGTATCGCCAGAAGGCCCAGGCCCTCGTCGAGTTCTTCGAGATGAAGATCCTCGTCTCCGGGCTCGTCTGGTTGCCCGACGACGCCAAGGTCAAGCGCGTGGCCATCGTCAACGATACGGCGGTGGTGGAGGGCAAGGAAGTGCCCGCGGAGAAGATCGAGAATCAACCCAGAGTCCGGAAGACGGGGGAGAAGGACAAGAGGCACCCGGTGACCCTCAAGCGGGTCGGGCGGGACCGGTTCGTCTGGTTCGGCTACCGGGGGCTGGAAATCAAGTATCCCCTCGGGAATAGAGAGAAGGGGAAATAGTCCGTCGGGCGACCGGCGAGAAGACAGCCCCCCTGCGTCGCATGGACAAAAGCGTTCGACGATCGCCGGGGGCATACGTGGACACCCTCTCATGGGAGGTTCAGCGATGCGGGAAAGGATGAGGTTCGCGGCTTCAGGAATCGCCCTGGTTCTCGGGCTCTTCTCCACGGCGCTCGCCCAGGAGTCGAGCGTCGAGCTGAAGAGGCTGATCGACATCGACGTGGAGGACAAGCCCCTCTACGCCGTCGTCAATTTCATCCGGGACGCCACGGGCGAAAACATCGTCCTGGGGAAAAACAAGGACGGCATCGACCTGGAGAAGGACAAGGACCTCCGGGTCACCATCAAGCTGGAGGGCGCCTACTGGGAAACGGCGCTCAGGCTCGTCTGCGAGAAGGCCGGGGCGAAGGTCCAGGTCCTCGACGGAAACGTCTGGAAGGTCTACCAGCCGCCCGAGGTCACCCTCGCGCTGGAAAATGCCGACGTCCGCGTCGTCGTCGATACGATCGCCCGCATCAGCGGGAAGAACCTCGTCATCGGATCCGACGTCGGCGAGGACAAGCGCGTCACCCTGCGCGTCTCCAACCTCCCCTGGCTGAAGGCGCTCAAAACCGTCGTCGAGTCCGTCGGGCTGACCGTGGTCGAGGACGAGGACGGGCTGGTCTACCGCATCGACGATCCCGCCAACCTGAAAAAGGAACTCGTCACCGAGGTCATTCCCCTGAAATACCTCACCCTGCCCTCGGACTACATGGCCACGATCAAGAACGAACTCGTGGCCGGAAAACCCGAGCCCCAGGCGCTGAAGCAGCGGCTCGAGGATTTCACGCTCGTCAACGCGCTGAAGAAGGTCATCACCCAGGACCTGGGCAACATCGAGTACGATCTCACCTCCAACAGCCTGCTGATCACGGACACGGCCACCAAAATCGCCGAGGTCAAGAAGATCATCAAGCAGATCGACATGGAGCCCCAGATGGTGCAGGTGGAGGTGAAGTTCGTTTCCACGCGACGGGAGGACGTCTTGAACGTGGGGCTCAACTGGCCCAACGGCCCCCGCATCCGCACCAACGGAGCCACCGGCCTGGGCTCCTTCTACACCCGCTTTCCCTACAACCTGGGCAACGGCGGATGGGAAGACCAGGCAGGCCTCTCCGTCGACTCCACCGGCTCCTACTTCCAGCGGGGACCGACCCCCAGCGACGTCAACAACTTCCTCGGAGGCAATTCGCCCTACCAGTTCGGTTCGATCTCCCTCCAGGAATTCCAGATGGTCCTCGAGTACCTCAAGACCGATTCCCAGACGGAAATCTTCCAGAAACCCTCCCTCTCCGTGCTCGACAACACGGCGGCCACCATCTTCGTGGGCGAGTCGGTGCGGTACGCCGAGGTGGACGTCCAGCAGACTGCGGCCGGGGGCCAGGTGTCCACGATCTCGGAAGGAGCCAACTCCCCCGTGGAAATCGGCTTCCAGCTGCTCATCAAGCCGCACGTGATCCCCGAGTCCCAGCAGGTCAAGTGCATCCTCATCCCCACCCTCCGGGACCTCTCGGGAACCTCCACCACCCAGCCGGGCTTCGACACCTTCGCCATCGGCAACCAGTCCATCGACCTGCCGCGCATCGCCGCCTCCACCGTGGTCACCGAAATGATCCTCGAGGACGGCGAGACCGCCGTCATCGGCGGGCTCGTGAGGACCATGAAGACCGAGCGCGTCACGAGACTCCCCATCCTCGGCGACATCCCGCTGATCGGATACCTCTTCAAGAACGTCCAGACGAACAAGGAAAAACAGCACATCCTCCTGTTCGTCACGCTGAGGATCATCCGGAGCCCCAAGGCCGCCAAGCAGGCCCTCCAGGAACAGCTCCGCAAGCGTGACGTCGCCATCGCCAAGGAGTATGCGCAGCAGATCCGCAAGGAAAAATTCAAGATGCCCGAGCCGCCCGAGGAAGAAGAAGGAAACGGAACCCCGGAAGAAGGGACCGAAGAGGGCGGGTCGAAGTCCTATTATGATTTCCTCCGGGAAACGACCGGAAATGACGAGGACGGAGAATCCGACGGGGAACCGTCCCGCTCCTCCCGCCGCCGCGACCATCCCCGGCGCTGGTAGCGGAGCGTTCCCCGGCGCGCCGGACCCGCGTTTCCTCCGGCGCTCGGGGCTGTCGTTTCCCGCGGAGGGCCCCGAGGAGAACGTATGGGGATCGGGACGGGGGGCGTTCGGGGCTTCCGGGTCCGCTTCCGGAAGGCCTGGACGGCACGCTATCTATCGCACAGGGATCTCGTCAGGACCCTTGGAAGGGCGGTGCGAAGAACGGGACGCCGCCCTGCCCTGACGAAAGGCTTCCATCCCAGACCGCGGATGAGAATCCGGCCCGCCGTCTCTCTCGGCGTTCCGGCCCTCTCCCTCGCCCTCGACATCTTTCTGCAGGACGATCCCTCCCCGAACGCCCTCGCGCACGAACTCGACGCCGTCCTCCCCCCGGGACTCTCCGTCCTGAACGCCGCCCCGCTTGCCGACATGCGCGCTTCCCCCATGACCCGCGTCGTCTGGCGATTCAAGGGGCCCCTGCCCGACAGCGCCGAGATCCCCCCCCTCGCCGACCTTGGCTTCCTTGCGGACGGCTCGCTTCTCCTTTCCGTCCGCCCCGTGCGGGGCATGGATCCTCCCGGCGCGCGCGCCCTCGCCTCGGCGCTGGCCGGCGATACGGACCCCGGCCGCCTGCTTCAGGATGCGGAGATGGTCCTCGTGGAATTCCTGGACGAGGAAGACGGGGAGGTGCAGAAACCATCATGAAACGAATGCTCGTCAACCTGCAGGAAAGCGACGAATGCCGGATCGCCGTCATGGACAACGGGCGGCTGGAAGAAGTCTACGTGGAGCGCGCCGGCCGACCCACGCTCGGAGGCAACATCTACAAGGGACGCGTCGTCAACATCGAGCCGAGCATCCAGGCCGCCTTCGTCGACATCGGACATCAACTCAAAGGGTTCCTCCACGTCTCCGACGTCGTCGAAGGCGCGCTCCGACGCTTCGGCAAGAAGCCGCCCAAGAGCGGAAACCGCCGCGCCATCCAGTCCGTGCTCCGGCGCGGCATGGAAATCCCGGTGCAGGTCAGCAAAGACGGCATCGGTAAGAAGGGGCCGGCCCTGACCACGCAGATCAGCCTGCCCGGCCGCCATCTCGTCCTCATGCCTTTCCTGCCGAAACACGGCGTCTCCCGCAAGATCGTGGACGACAAGGAACGAAAGCGCCTGAAGGAGATCCTCCTCTCCCTCGACCCGCCCAAGGACATCGGTTTCATCGTCCGCACCGCCGGGAAGGGGCGCCGGAAAACCGACCTCCAGCGGGACATGAAGTACGTCCAGCGAATCTGGAACGACGTGGAAAAACGGGCGAAGGCCGAACAGGCTCCCGCCCTCCTCTACCAGGAAACCTCGCTGGTCGTGAGGACGATCCGGGACATCTTCACGCCGGACATCGCGCGGATTCTCGTCGACACCCAGGAGGGATACCGCGAGGCCCGCGAATTCGTCCGCGTCGCCATGCCCCGGCACGTCCACCGCGTGCAACAGTACGATGGAGAAGAGCCCCTCTTCCAGCGCTTCCGGGCCGAAAGCGAGATGGCGAAAATCTTCGACCGGCGCGTTCCCCTCCCTTCGGGCGGGAGCATCGTGATCGACACGACCGAGGCCATGGTCACCATCGACGTGAACTCGGGCCGGTTCACCAAGGCCGACGACACCGAAGAAATGGCCCTGAAGATCAATCTCGAGGCCGCCGAACAGATCGCGCGACAGCTGGTCCTTCGGGATCTCGGCGGCCTGATCGTCGTGGATTTCATCGACATGCGACTCGACAAGAACCGCCGCCAAGTCGAAAAAATCTTCCGGCAAGCCCTCAAAACGGACCGCGCGCGACTGCGCATGCTTCGCATGTCCGCCTTCTGCCTCGTGGAGATGACGCGCCAGCGCCTCCGGCCCAGCCTCTCCCTCACGCACTACGACCGCTGTCCCGTCTGCCAGGGAACGGGAATGCGCTTGAATCCCGAAAGCCTGGGAGCCCGGATCCTCAGGCAAGTACGCTCCGCCGCCCGGCGGGAGTCCGTCCACAAGGTCGAGGTGCGCGCCCACCGCGACATCGCGCTGTTCCTCCTCAACGACAAACGGGACATCCTGGCCGACATGGAGGACCAGCTCGGCAAGTCCGTCGAGGTCTACCCCGTCGACGGCCCGCCCGAATCCTTCGAGATCCAGGCCCGCCGCGAAAATGGAAACCTCGTGAAAGGCTGACCCGCACCGTTTTTCCCCTTGCCCCCCGGCCGGCCATCTCGTAAAATCTTCGCCTTGTATCAACGAAGGAGACCGTGCAATGTATGCCGTCGTGGAAGACAGGGGAAAACAGTACAAGGTGGCTCCCGGCGAGGAGATCCTGGTGGATCGCCTCGACGGCCCCCGCGGATCCCTTCTCGACTTCGGGCGGGTCCTCCTCTTGTCTTCCGGACCCAACGGCACCCTCGTGGGCTCGCCCACCGTCGAAGGCGCATGCGTCAAGGCCCGCATCCTCGGAGAGGCCAAGGGAACGAAACTCGTCTCCTACAAGCTCCGCCGCCGAAAAAACTCGAGAACCAAGAAGGGCCACCGGCAACGCTACACGCGGCTCTCCGTCACGAAGATCATCCCCCCCTCCTCCTGATCCCTGGTCCGCCCGTGTCGTGTCCCAGCCAAGATGAGCCTTTCGCGCTGTAACCGTTTTTCGGGATTTCCATGCCAAAGCAATCCTCCCTGGCGTATTTGCGCTGTAAACGATTTTCGTGATGGCAATCTCAAAAAGAGTGGGATACGACATATCTACAATCCCTACGCGACGGCAACCCGAAACCGGCCACAGCGCGAATGGCTCCGGGGAATTCCCAATCCGCTATAATACCCATGGTCTCGTCGATCCCGCGAAATCGTCTTCGCTTTGGAAAAGCACGCTTGCGAGTACGCCCGTGGATGCGCTGATATTCGGCAATCCGGTCTTCCTGGGCCTGGCGGCGGCGCCTCTCCTCGCCGTGATCCTGTTCGCCATCCTCCTGCCACGCGGACGAAAGGGCACCCTCCCCCTCCACCTCGCCCTGGCGCTGTCCGCCTCGTTGATGCTGCTCGCCCTCTCGCGCCCCGCCCTCGAGGCCACGACGAAGCTCCCCCCCCGCGCCCTGTTTGCCTTCGACGTCTCCCCCTCCGTTCCCGCCGGAGAAAGAATCCGCGCCGCGGAACAGGCCGCCTCTCTCGCCCTCCAGATGCGCCAGCGGGGCATCGATGTGCGCGCCTTCGTCTTCGACGCCTCCGCCTGGCCCCTCGACGCCCTCCCCAAGCCCGGAGATCTTACTTCCATCGCACCGGACCCGGAGGAACCCCCCTCGACGGCCTCCCGCCTCGCTCCCCTCCTGCTCGTTGCCGCGGCCGAATCGCCTCCCCCCCGGCAAAGCGGCATCTTCCTCTACTCCGACGGAAGGTTCTCGGACGATCCGGATCTCGATGCGCTTCCCCACCACCTGCGCGTACACGTCTTCCCCCTTTCCCCGAAAGGGCTGCACCAGACGGTCCTTTCCGACCTCGCCCTCGAGATGCCCCACGAGGAAGGAACCCCCACGAATGCTTCCGTCGAGATCGAGTCCACGACCCAAGGCTCGGGGACGCTCGTTTTGCATCGAAACGGGAAAAAGATCGCTTCCCGGGAAGTGGCGCTGGAAGGGCCGGGAAAACACCGTCTCGTCTTCCAGGGCCTCTCTCTCCCCCGGGGAGAACAGCGACTTCAGGCCCGCTTCCAGGGAAACGGCCTCCTTCCCGATGCCGACCCCGTCGATCTTACGGTCCGCGTGGCCGGGCCCCCCAGGGTCCTCCTGCTGGACCACGACCCGCCGCGGGGCCTCGCCGCCCTGAAAACGCTCAGGGCGCAGGGATTCGAGATGACCGTCGCCTCGTGGACCCACGGCGCCGCGGAATTCCCCGAGGATTTCGACGCCGTGGTGGGCGTGGCTCCCCCGCCCTCCTCGGCGGGAAGCGAGACGGTGCGGAGACTGGCCCGCTTCGTGGCCGGAGGCGGAGGACTGCTCCTGCTGGCGGGAAAGGCGGGATTCGGACCCGCTTTCGCCGAGGGCGCTCTGGCCAAGGCGTCGCCGGTGCTCCCACCGCCCCCCGCCCTCGAGGTGGCCGGGGAACCCGAAGAGCCGGAAGAGAAGGAACCCGAGGAGGAATCCGAACCGAAACCGGCCCTCGAAACGCCCCCCCCGGACCTCGAAGAACCCCCGGCGGAGCCTCCCCGCGAAAAGCGGACGATCGAAGTGGCCGAAGTCGCACTCGTCTTTCTGATCGACAAGTCGGGAAGCATGGCGGGAAAGAAGATCCGGCTCGCCAAGGAAGCCGCCATCGGCGCGGCCGCCGAACTCGGACGCGGAAACACCGTCGGCGTACTGGCTTTCGATACCGAGGCCGTCTGGCTCGTGCCGCTGGTCTCCGCCGAACGCGTGGCCATGATTTCGGATCGCGTATCCCGCCTCCAGGCCGGCGGCGGGACGAACATCTTCCCCGCCCTCGTCAAGGCCTACCACGCCCTCGCGTCGAGCCCCGCCCGGATCCGGCACGTGATCCTGATTTCCGACGGCTACAACAAGACGCTGGAGGACTTCAAGGGCATCGTCACCAAGATGAAGGAAGGGGGCGTCACCCTCTCCACCATCGGGGTGGGGGAGCAGTTCGATACGCGCCTCCTTTCCTCCCTCACCTACTGGGCGGGCCGAAAGCAGGGGCGGTTCGACTTCACGCGGGATTTCAGCCGGATTCCCCGGCTGGTCCTGCAGCAGACGCGCTGGGCCATTGGAAACCCCGAGGAAGAGGAAGGCGAACCGGAAACGGAAAACCCCGAACCCCTTCCCGAGGACCCCCCTCCTCCCCCGCCCGACGAGCCCCCGCCCGCCCCCGAGGACGAAGCGCCCGAACCCCCCGGGAAGGAGCCCCCCGAGAAGGAACCTCTCCCTCGCCTTCCCCTCCGGCTCTCCCTCGATCACCCCAGTCCCCCTTTCCGGGGCATCGACCCCGGCGACGTGCCCGCCGTCTACGGCTATCGCCGCGCGGAAATCGGCCCGCTGGCCGACGTGCTCGCTCGCGCGCCCGACGGGACCCCCGTCGTCGTGGTGGGGGAGCACGGACTCGGGAGAACGCTCTACCTGGGGTTCGGGCTGGGAAAGGCCTGGGGCGCGGACTGGACGGCCTGGAAGGACCTTCCGAAATGGATGGGCCAGGCGATCCGCTGGGTGAAGCGGAAGCCCGAAACGCCCATGCCCCCGCGCATTGCCTTCCGCCGGCTTCCCGGGGGGGAGGTGGAAGCCGTGGTGACATGCGATCCCACGCGCGTCGCCCCGGAAAAGCCTCCCCGGATCACGCTCCACGAGGAGGGCGAGGAGGAAGGACGGTCCCTGCCGGTGCTCCGCTCCGGCACGCGCCGGTTCCTCTGCCGCTTCACGCCCCCGGCCTCGGATTCGGCCCTCCGCCTGCGGGCCGCGTTCCCGCCCGGCGCCGACGCCGAGTGCATCGGCTCGGAAGCGCGGGTCCCCCCCGCCCTTCCCTTCGAGCGCCGCCATCACGAGCCCGATCGGGAACGTCTGGAAACCATCGCGCGGAGCACGGGGGGGCTTGTCTCGCCCGGGGCGGCGGAAGCGGTACGCCTTTCTCCTTCCGACAAGACGGCCCTCACGCCCCTGGACCGGGAACCGATCCTCGGCGCGCTTTGCCTCCTTCCGTTGACGGCGCTGGTCCGTCGCCTCCGGCGCAAGGGTCTGTCGAGAAGGCGCTGAAGTCGAGCGTGGTCGCGGCTTGACTGCTTTGCGTTCTACGAAGCCCCGTCGAAGCAGAAGGTGCAGAGTTTTTCCTTGGGCAGGCCGATGGCCTCGACGAGATCGGGGAGTCTCTGGTACTGGAGCGAGGTGAGGTCGAGGCGCCCGCGAATCCTTTCGACCATCTCGGCGTACTCCGGGGAATCCGGATCGGCGAAAGCGGCTTTCGAGGAAGCGAAGTCGGCGCCCATCTCCTGGATCGCCTTTCGCCCTGCGAGTTCGAGCTCCGAGCGGGATCGGGAG
The DNA here is from genome assembly GCA_964508045.1 of uncultured Planctomycetia bacterium. GTDB lineage: Bacteria > Planctomycetota > JAKEIC01 > JAKEIC01 > CAZDSO01 > CAZDSO01. Next base: position 16,202 of record CAZDSO010000077.1, read on the forward strand.
AAGTTGAGGAACTTGCATCCGTGGATCAGGGGCGGGCAGGCCGGCCGCATGTGGATCGCCTTGGCGCCGTACTTTTTCAGGAGCTTGATGGTGCCTCTCAGCTGGGTTCCCCGCACGATGGAGTCCTCGCAGAAGAGCAGGCGCCTTCCCTCGATGAGATCCCGTATGGGGATCAGTTTCATCCGGGCCACGAGGTCGCGTATGCCCTGGTCCTGGGGCATGAAGCTTCTCGGCCAGGTGGGCGTGTATTTCACGAAAGGCCGGCGATAGGGCCGTTTCGCCTGGTTCGCGTATCCCAGGGCGTGGGCCGTGCCGGAATCGGGAATGCCGGCCACGAGATCGACATCGACGTCGTCCCGCCGGGCCAGGGCCGCTCCGCACCGGTTGCGGACGACCTCGACGTTGATGCCCTCGTAGCTGGAAGCGGGGTAGCCGTAGTAGACCCACAAAAAGGAACAGATCTGCATCCTGTCTCCTGGAGGATTCATCGTCTCGAATCCGTCCGGGGTCAGAAGAACGATCTCGCCGGGACCGAGCGAATGCGCGATCTCGAACCCCAGGTTGGGCAGGGCGCAGGATTCGGAGGTGGCGGCGACGGCGCCGTCGCGCTTGCCCAGGATCAAGGGCGTTCGGCCGAGACGGTCCCGCGCCGCGTAGATGCCCGCGTCCGTCAACAGGAGCATCGAGCACGAGCCTTCCACGGCTTGTTGGGCGCTGCGGATGCCCTCGACGAAACCGCTCTCGTCGTTGATCAGGACGGCGATGAGCTCGGTGGGGTTGATCTCGGACCCCATCATCTCGGAGAAGTGGGCCGTCTTCGCCCCGAAAGCCTTTTCCGCCAGGGACGCGGCGTTCTGGACCGCCCCTACTGTGGCGATCCCGTAGATGCCCAGGTGCGAGCCGATGATGAGAGGCTGGTCATCGAAGTCGCTGATCACGCCGATCCCCGTGTTCCCGTGCAACCCGGCGAGGTCGTCCTCGAACTTCGTCCGGAATTGCGTGTTCGTGATGTCGTGAATGGACTTCGATATCCCTTCCCGGTTCTTGACCGCCATGCCGCCGCGCACCGTGCCCAGGTGCGAGTGATAGTCCGTACCGAAAAAAACCTCCTTCACGCAATCCTCTCGCGAAGCCACGCCGAACAATCCACCCATCAGAACCTCCTCTGTCACGCGTCATTGCTTCTTTTCCCGCAGGAAGCGCCGGGCCTCGTCCCGCGCTTTCAGCGCTCTCGTATGCCCGGGATCCAGGGCGAGAACGCGCTCGAAGGCTCTCACGGCCTCCTCGTGCCGTTCGAGGGACATCAGCGCCCGCCCCCGGTTGAAGTGGAGGGGGGCGTACTCGGGACGAAGGGAGGAAGCGAGGGAAAAATCGGCCAACGCGTCCTCGGGGCGCCCGAGGTCCATCCGGACCCTTCCCCGGCCGTTCAGGGCGCCGACGAATCCGGGATCGATCTCCAGCGCCCTTCCATAGTTCTCTTCGGCGAGCGTCGCGTGCCCCTCCTGCTGGGCCTTCAGGCCCAGCTCGTAATAGGCCTGGGCCTTGCGCCGGTCGCGCTTCTCCGCCTCCGTCTCGGCCCTTTGCTTCGCGGCCACCAGCGCCCGGACGGCCTCGGAGGCCTTTTGTTCCTCGACGGCCACCCGGGCTTCCAGGCGCCGGATGCGCTCCGCCATCGACAGCACCGTGTCCGCCAGCACGCCACCGATCGCGCCCCCACGCCTTTCCAGAATCGAACGGGCGCTCGACGCCGAGGCGGGATCCCCCGACAGGAGGCGGTCGACGAGCCGTTGAGCGTCCGCGGGAGCCATCGTCTCGATCCGACCCTTCAAGGCGAGAATCCGGATCTCCAGATCCTCGACCTTCTGCTCGAGGTCATGGATCGTCGCCCGCGCGTGCTCGAGAGCCTCCGCCTCGGGAGACGGACCGGCGGGCGGGGCGGGGAAGACCGGGGCCGGTGGCGCGGCGTCGGGCAGGGCGACTGGAGACGACGACGGCACGAACACATGGTAGAAGACCGCTCCCGTCACCGCCGTGGCCACCATCACGCCCAGCACGCCCGTGATCACCGTGAAGAGGTGCCCGCCTCCAAGGCCCTTCGTTTCGGAGAGCGCCGTGTCGGATCCCCCGTCCGAGGACGGGATGGTCGCTTTCGTGGGTCGATTCATGGTTCCAGATCCTGGATTCGAACGCCCGGTTCTCATCCGTTCCGGGCCCGGTCCGCCGTCCGTCGGATCCCCTCTTTAAGGGAAATCGAGGCCCGGAATCCCAATACCTCGGCCAGCCTGGTCACGTCCGCCCGGGAGTGGAGGATGTCCCCCGGCCGCGCCGGCTCGAAGACGGGATCGGGAACCACGCCGAGGGCCGCGCCGCACGCCTCGAGAACTTCGAGTACGCTCACGCTCCGCCCCGAGGCGACGTTGAGGACCGGAGAAGAAAGGGCTTCCACGTCGGAGGCGGCGAGGCAGGCGGACACGACGTCCTCCACGAAAACGAGGTCCCGCGTCTGTTCCCCCGATCCGAAGACGGTGGGCCGCTCTTTCGAGAGCAGGGCGTCCAGGAAGCGGGGGACCACGGCGGCGTAGGCGGCGTCGGCCCTCTGCCGCGGGCCGTAGACGTTGAAAAAACGAAGCGTGACGGCCTCCAGCCCGAAGGCGTTTCGATACGCTTTCGCGTAGGCTTCCGCGGCGAGCTTCGCGGCGGCGTAGGGCGACAGGGGATCGACGGGGTCCGTTTCCGTGGCGGGGATTTCGCCCCCCTCCCCGTAGGCCGCGCACGATCCCGCAAGGACGAACCGGCGAACGCCCGCCGCCCGCGCCGCGGACAGGACCGCCAGCGTCCCCCCCGCATCCACCCGGTGGAAGGCTTCCGGGTCCTCCACGGACTCGGTGACCGAGGTGAGCGCCGCCAGATGGAAGACCGTATCCACCCCGGCGAGAACGTCCGCAAGCAGGGTCGTGTCGGCGACATCCCCCACGGCCAGACGGATCCGCTCCGCGACCGCCTCCAGGTTGGCGGCAGCGCCCGTCGAGAGATCGTCCAGGACCACGACGTCATCACCCCGGCGGACCAGCGCCTCGACGAGGTGCGACCCGATGAATCCCGCGCCGCCGGTGACCAGGGTTTTCTTCATGGTGGTCGCTCAGGCTTCCTGAAAGGATTCCCATGAGAGCAGCGCGTCCACCGACTTGCGGGGCGGCGCAGGCGGCGTCTGGGCTGGCCGGCCCAGCGGCGTGAACGCGACGACGTCGAAACCCGGAGGAATCCCGAGAATCTCCGCCGCGGCCGCGGCGTCGAAGTACCCCACGATCACCGTCCCCAGGCCCCGCTCGTGGGCCGCCAGGCAGAACGTCTGCACGGCCCCGCCGGCGTCGAAGAGGTGCCAGGGCCTGTCGTCCACAGCCTCGCCGTTCTTGTGCCCGGCCAGGCCCCGCTTCGCGAGAAAGACCACGACGACCGGCCCCTCCCTCACGGCCTTCCGGGCGGGGTTCTTGTCCGACATGATCTCCGCCAGCCGCCCCTTCACCTCCGTGTTTCGCACCACGAGGTAGCGGACGCACTGGGTGTTCGCCCAGGAAGGGGCGAAGCGGGTCGTCTCCACGATGTCGCGGATCTCCTCCTCGGAAACGGCCTCCTCCTTGTAGGATCTCACGCTCCGGCGGCCACGAATGCATTCATCGGCGTTCATGCGCTTGTCTCCACTGAACGAGGACGATGGCCCGCGAACCCCACCGGTCTCTCCGCCGGGGCACTCAGGAGTTCGGCCGGCAGAGCGCCGCCGCCTGGCGGATCGCCGCCGAGAGCCCTTCGGGCCGGGCCAGCCCCTTGCCCGCGATGTCGAAAGCCGTCCCATGGGCCGGAGAGGTCCGGACCACGGGAACCCCCAGCGTGATGTTCACGGCCTTCTCGAAGGCCAACAGCTTCACCGGAATCAGACCCTGATCGTGGAACATGGCCACCACGGCGTCGAACTTGCCCCCGACGCCCTGTCTGAACGCCACGTCCGGCGGCAACGGTCCCACGGCCTGGATGTCCCGTCCGCGGGCCTTCTGCAGGGCCGGTTCGATGATCTCGCTCTCCTCCCGGCCCAGAAGACCGCCCTCGCCGGAATGGGGATTGATGCCCGCCACGCCGATCCGGGGAACGGCGATCCCGAAGAGATCCTTGAGGGCTCCGTGGGTGACCACCAGGGTCTCGAGGATGGATTCGGGCCGCAACGTATCGAGGACCTCGCGAAGAGGGATGTGCACCGTCACCAGCGTCACCCGGAGGCGCCCCCCCACCATCATCATCACCGCTTCCCGTCCCGTGACGGCCGACAGGAAATCCGTATGACCCGTATGACCGACACCCGCCAGGTTCCAGGACGTCTTGCTGATGGGCGCCGTCACGAACGCGTCCAGCGTCCCGGAGGTCACCAGATCGAAGGCCCTCTTCACCGCCTCGAAGGACAGCCGGCCGCCCTCCTTCGAGGCCTCCCCGGGGACGACCACCGGCGCGTCCCCCTCCACGCAGCTGACCAGAAAAGGTACCTTTCGCCAGCTCCATTCCTCGGGGGACCCCTTTTCCTTGAAGATCGGGCTGATCCCCAGCCGCTTGGAATACTCGAAAAACGTCTCCTCGTGGCCGATCACGCAGACATCCGCCCGGCGGATGATCAAGGGATCGCAAAGGGTTTTCAAGATCACCTCGGGTCCCACCCCGGCGGGATCGCCCATGGTCAGTCCGATACGAGGTTTCATCGCATAGCGCTCCGGCTCGGCGCGGCCTTCCCCTCCGCGGAAAGCAGAACCGCGGAAACGGCTCTTGAAAGCACGAGCGGGGCCATTATACGCGGTCTGCATCCGTCTGGCAACGCACCACGGGCGGGAGGCTTTCGCGGTGCAAGTAGGAAGCGTCGCATGGGGTCGTGTCGCAATTGTCAATTCTTTTGCGTTTCTTCGCCTCGGGAAGGGTGTCGTATCCCACTCTTTTTGAGATTGCCATCCCACCTTTGTTGGGACTCACCCCTCACGTTCTCACGTCTTTGGTGAGGAAGAAGGTTTCCTAGCTCAAGCTCATGAGCACGTCGGGTTGACGTCAAGCGCATTTCCCCGTCCAATGCGTGTTGCGGGGGGCCGGTCACGGGGATTGCGGTTCTCGAAATCGCCGGGGGCCCGCCCTCCCCTTGACATCGGTGATGTCAAGGGCCGGCAAGGACGCCCCGGCACCTCGCGTCTGGTTCCGGTCGCGCCCCTGCATGAGGCGAGGGCGCGGCGCGACCCCTGCAGGCGGCGGCCCAAGAAACCCGAAACGTGAAAAGCGAACAGGATCCAGACCCCAGAAGCCCTTCTCTACATCAGTCTCAAAAGGGGTGGGACAACAGTCTCATTTGGGCTGGGACACGACAGAAGGGAGAATCGCCACCTTGCTCCCCATAAAATTGACAATTGCGACACGACCCCATCGGCCCGCGCCGGGGCTAAGGGGAA
>CAZDSO010000078.1:0-21578 GCA_964508045.1 uncultured Planctomycetia bacterium
GACGATTTCCGCGAGGCAATCCCCGCGCCTCCGTGCTCGTGGCGCACCACACCTAAATCGGTTTGGACGAGACGCGTCACATCAGTCTCAAAATGGGTGGGACAACCGTCTCCTTCCGGCTGGGACACGACCATGGGATCTCCGCCTCGAAATCTGTAGAATGGGGCGTGTTTCAAGGGCACGGCGCCCGTGCGCCTCCCCGCGCGACCGCCGGAGTCTTTTCGAGGCCTCGTCATGGAAACCATCGTGCGCATCCTCGCAACGGCGCTCGCCTGCCTCGCCTGCGCGGCCTGCACCGTCCACGAGGAAAAGACCATCCCCCTCGATCCCAACCCGCCCACCGACGCGGTGAAACCGGAGCGCATCCGGGAAAACATCCGCAAGATCGGCGAAGACCTCCCCTTCGTGGCCATGATCAAGGTGACCGGGGAACTCTACATGGCCGGAAAGGAAGCCGTCCCCTACCTCCTCGAAGCCCTGAAGGACGACAATCCGCAGCGCCGCTCCAACGCCGTCTTCGTCCTCGGCGAAATCGGAAGCCCCGAAGCGGCCAAGCACATCGCCTACCTCCTGGAAGACCCCGTATTCGAAATCCGGCTCGAGGCGGCCCGCGTTCTCGTGAAACGAGGACACGCCGACGGCATCCCCGTCCTCATCCAGGGACTCGATCACGACAAGTACTGGGTGCGCCTCCTCTCCATCGACACGCTCCAGGCCGCCACCAAGCAATACTTCGGCTACCACGCGAACGACCCCCCCGACCGCCGGCATTTCTCCATCCGAAAATGGAAAAACTGGTGGGAGACGGAAGGGCGCGGCTTCCGCCTCGTCAAGAACCGGTGATCCTACGCCTGCACAACGTCAGCCTTCCCCCCGACGCCACGCGAACCGCACTCCGCGCCGCCTGCGCGCGACGGCTCGGCGTGGAGGAGCCCCGCTTCCGCTCCTTCCGCGTGCGCCGCGTCTCCCTCGACGCCCGCAGGAAACCCTCCATCTTCGCCGTCTACACGGTCGACGTCGACATCGAAGGCCCCGTCCCGCCGGACGCGGACGCGAACCCCGCCCCCCCCGATCCCCCCGACCCCTTCCGGGATCCCCCCCGGGGACGGGAGAGGCTGGGCGGCCCCGTCTTCGTCGTGGGCGCCGGGCCCGCGGGACTGGCCGCCTCCTGGGCGCTGGCTCGTCTGGGATACCGGCCGCGCGTTCTCGAGCGCGGCAAGCCCGTCCTCGAGCGGGAACAGGACCTCGCCGGCTTCTGGCGGGAAGGGCACCTGGACCCCGAATCCAACATCCTGTTCGGGGAAGGGGGCGCCGGAGCCTTCTCCGACGGGAAGCTGCGCACGCGGATCGGCGACCCCCTTCTTCGCACCTTTCTCGAGCTGCTGGTCGAGGCGGGGGCCCCTCCCGGGGTGCGGATCGAGGCGGCTCCCCACCTCGGGACGGACGGGGTCCGGCAGGTGGCGGCCGGCATGAGGAGGCTGGCCGAGGGTCACGGGGCGTCGTTCGCCTTCTCCCGGCATTTCGAGGGTCTGGCGACCTCGCAAGGGCGGGTGTGCGGCGTCCGGGTCTCGGGAAGGCGGGACGAGGCGGGGGCGGTGATCCTGGCGCTCGGGGGAAGCGCGCGGGACACCTTCGAGGCTTTGTTTTCCGAGGGCGTGGCGATGGAGCGAAAGCCCTTCCAGCTGGGGCTGAGGATCGAGCACCCGCAGGCGTTTCTCGACCGCATGCAGTACAGCGCCGGCGTGGACCGCTGGGATCTGCCCCCGGCGTCCTACCACTTTTCGGTTCGCGTCCCGGTTCCGTTTCGATCGGTCTTCACGTTCTGCATGTGCCCGGGGGGGCGCATCGTGCCGGCGGTGGCGGAAGCGGAACACCTTTGCACGAACGGGATGAGCGAGTCTTCCCGCGGCGGCCCGAAGGGCAACGCGGCGCTGATGGTGACGGTGCCGCCGGACCTGGAGGGGGGGGGGCCGCTGTCGGGCGTGGCGCTGCAGCGCCGTGTGGAGCGCGAGGGGTACCGGCTGGGGGGAGGCGGTTTCACGGCGCCGGCCCAGCGGGCGGCGTCCTACGTCCGGGGGGGATCCCCGGGAAAGGTCCCGCCCACGAGCTACCCCTTCGGGGTCCGGGGCGCCGACCTCGCCGCCATGCTTCCCGCCGGGGTGGGGGACGCGATCCGGGCGGCGCTCGTGAAGATCGAGAAGCGCGCATCCGGCTTCGCGTCGGATCCGGCGGTCCTTCTCGGGCCCGAATCGCGCGGTTCGAGTCCGGTGCGGTTTCCCCGGGACGCTTCGACGCTGGAATCGATCTCGCACGGGGGGCTCTATCCGGCGGGGGAGGGAAGCGGCTACGCCGGTGGCATCGCCAGCGCGGGTGTGGACGGGTTGCGCGCGGCGCTGGCGCTGGCCGCGCGCTTCGCGCCGCCGGCCTGAGGACGGTGTTCTCGACGCGCCTTTCGCGCTGTCGCCGAGAACCGATTCCAGCGCCCCTCTCTACGATCTCCGCGATCTCTGCGCTGGGAGGCTCATGCAAGGATTTCAGTGGGGCAACCTTGGAGGGCGAGGGTCCCCCCGAGCCCAAACATAGCCGGCTCGCCAGCCCGTACTACGCCGATCGGCTCTTGCAAGGGCTACGTAGGGTCCTCCGTAGCTCTCGCAAGGGGAGGCGCTTGACTCCTCGCGGGTTTTAAGTAGGATCCGTGGGTCGGCAGGCAGGTTCTTCGACGGCGTCACGAGCCATCTCCTGGGGAGGGGAGCATGAACGAGCATCTGGAAGACACGTACCGCTTTCAACTGCTCCGGGAGCTCGCCGAGGGCGGGATGGGATCCGTGTTCGAGGCCCGGCAGTTCGGCACGGAGGGCTTCGAGAAGACGGTGGCCCTCAAGACGATCCTGGAGGAGTTCTCGAAGGACACCGAGTTCGTGGAGATGTTCATCGGGGAAGCGAAGCTGGTGGCCGACCTCGTTCACCAGAACATCGTCCAGATCTACCAGCTGGGCCGGCTGGACAAGCAGTACTACATCGCCATGGAGTTCATCAACGGGATCAACCTGGAGCAGTTCCTGGACCGGCATTTCGAGATGGAGAAGACGATCCCGGTGAAGATGGCGACGTTCATCGTCAGCCGGGTGTGCCGCGGGCTCGAATACGCCCACCGGAAGCGGGACAAGCAGGGGAACCCCCTCAACGTGGTCCACCGGGACGTGAGCCCGAAGAACATCATGATGACGTGGGAGGGGGTGGTGAAGCTGACGGACTTCGGCATCGCCAAGGCGGCCCACTACTTCCGCAACCGGGAAGGCGAAGTGCTGATGGGCAAGATCCAGTACATGTCCCCGGAACAGGCCGCCTACAAGGAGACCGACCGCCGGTCCGACATCTTCTCGCTGGGGATCGTCATGTGGGAGATCCTGTCCGGGCGCCCCCTCTTCGCCCACGAGGACACGAACGTCACGCTGGACAACGTGGCCCACATGCCCATTCCCCCCATCGAGAAGTACAATCCCGACGTCCCCGCCGACCTGATCGAGATCCTCAACAAGGCCCTCGATAGGGACGCGGACAAGCGCTACCAGGACGCGGGAAAGATGGGCTACGACCTCGAGTACTTCATGTACCACGACGGATTCGGCCCCACCAACGTGACGCTCGAGAAATACCTCCGCCAGATCTTCCCGGAAGGATACGAGTCCGAGGCCATCCCCGAGCGGGAGGATCTCGACTTCAATCCGGATACCATCATCATCAACGACGACGATGTCATCTCGTCGTGAGAGGCTGTGAAAAACCCCTGCTTCCGGTCGCGAGGGGGATTTTTTCACATGCTCTGCTCAGAAAATTCGGGAAAACCATGATCGGTGACCGTCTTGGAGGGCGAGGGTCTCCGAAGGACCCGCCATAGCCCTTGCATGGGAAAAACAGGCGGCGGCGGGCCCCCGAGCCAAAACACAGCCGGCTCGCCCTCCAAGTTTTCATGGTTTCCGGGAGAGCCGAAGGCTCATGGCCGACTGCGTTCCCAAGCCGGAAGTTGAAAGCCACGATTCGAAAGGCGAAGGTCGAAAGACGAGCGCATGACCTTGAACCGTGGACCTGGGACTTGTGACTTCGGACTTTTTCCCTCTGTGTTGAAGACGTGCCCGCGCGGTTGCGGCTCTGCTGCTTTGGGAACGGGGAATCGAAAATGGGGCATGGGGAATCAAGACAGGAGGCGACGCGGCCCGGTATCGAGATCCGGCCGCTGGCCACGCCCGGGGAGATGCAGGCCTGCACGGCCCTTCAGCAAGAGGTGTGGGGCCTGCCCGAACTCGAGGTCGTCCCCGTCGTCGAACTCGTCTCCGCGGCCAAGGCCGCCGGCTGCGTGGCCGGGGCGTTCGAGGGGCCGGAGATGGTGGGGTTCATCTACGGCATCTGGGGCCTCGAGAACGAACGCCCCTACCACTACTCCCGCATGCTCGGCGTCAAACCCGGCTTTCGCGGAAAGGGCCTCGGACGCCTGTTGAAGTTCTTCCAGCGCGATTTCGTCCTCGCCCGGGGCGTGAACCTCATGCGCTGGACCTTCGATCCCCTCGAGGGGCCCAACGCCTCCCTGAACTTCAAGAAGCTCGGCGTCGTCGCCGACGAGTACATCGTCGACTACTACGGATTCAAGGGCGACGATCTGAACCGCGGACTCCCCACCGACCGGTTCTTCGTGAAGTGGTTCCTCGACGACGAACGCGTGAAGGACCTCTCCGAGGGCTTCGGGAACGGCCCCTCCCTGGCCGACATCCTCACGGCGGGGCCTCCCGCGCTGTCGAGCCGCCCCCGCCACGCGGACCTGCCGCATCCCGCGCCGCAGACCTTCCCGGCGGAGACGCAACGGCTCCACATCGAAATCCCGCCCGACATCCAGACGGTCAAGCGAAAGGACATCGAACTCGCCTCCGCGTGGCGCCTCGCCGTGCGCGACGCGGCGCTCCGCGCCTTCGCCGCGGGCTTTCGCGCCGAGGCGTTCGCCCGCGGCGAGCACGAAGGGAGACGCCGAAGCGCCTATCTGCTGGTGAAGAGATCGTAGGCGATACCGGAAAACCCCAGAAGTCAACCGAAAGCAGAACGGGAAAAGACCATGTGAATCAGGCTCGAGATCGCAACGCAGACAGGATTTCATCCATGAGCGCCGGCACGATGACCGTCGAGGAGTTCGCGATCCGCATGGTCCGGATGCCTCTGGTCCATCCCTTCCGCACCAGCTTCGGCGAGGAAACGGAGCGGGAGACCGTGATCGTCTCGGCGACGTCGCAAGGGCGGACGGGATTCGGCGAGGCGCCGGTGGCCCGCCTGCCCGGCTACGCCTACGAGACCTCCGGCACGGCGTTCCACGTCCTCCGCGACCTCCTGGCGCCGCGCGTGGCGAACCGCCCCCTCGACGGTCCACGAGCCCTCCCCGGCCTTTTCGAAGGACTCAAGGGCCACCCCATGGCGCGGGCGGGCCTGGAAGCCGCGCTGTGGGACCTCTCCGCCAGGCTCGAGGGCGTTTCCCTCGCCGCGCATTGCGGCGGACGCCGCAAGGAAATCGACGTGGGCGTCAGCATCGGCATCCAGCCGGATCGGAAAGCCCTCCTCGCGCGCATCGAAGAATTCCTCGAGCAGGGCTACCGCCGCGTCAAGATCAAGATCCGCCCCGGCTGGGACGTGGAGATCGCCTCCGAGGTCCGCCGCGTCTTCCCCGAACTCCGTCTCTGGGCCGACGCGAACCAGGCCTACCGGCGCGAGGACCTCGACCGGATGAAAGGCATCGACGCGGCCGGACTGGAGCTTTTGGAACAGCCCCTCCACGAGAGCGACCTTCTCGGACACGCCCGCTGGGCCGAGGCCCTCGAAACGCCGCTGTGCCTCGACGAAAGCGTGAAGGACCCCTACCAGCTGGAGAACGCCCTCGACCTGAAGGCCCTGCAGGTGCTCAACATCAAGCCCCCCCGCGTGGGAGGGATGCTCGCCTCCTTCGAGATGGAATCGCGTTGCGCAGAAGCCGGCATCCCGGTCTGGTGCGGGGGACTCCTGGAAACGGGCATCGGACGGCTGCACAACGTCGTCGCCGCCTCCCGCGAGGGCTTCGCCCTTCCCGGCGACATCTCCGCTTCCGGCCGCTACTTCGCCCGCGACGTGATCGTCCCCCCCGTGACCCTCACGGAGCGCGGCACCCTCGAGGTCCCCCGGGGAGTCGGACTGGGACACGACGTGGATATCGACTACCTCGACGCGGTCACGGTCCGCAAGGCGGCGGTGACCGGTTGAGAGCGGGGAAGGGGGGAATGGAGGTCGGGATGGGCCCCCTACGCCTTGGAATGCCGTTTTCGCGAGAACATGTCCGGTGCTGCGTTGTTTTCTCGAGCCTGATTCACATGATCTTTTTCTGATCAACATGATGCTTTCGCTTCGCGTTTTCACCGCAGGCCGCGGCGCAGGCGGATCGCTCCTTCCGGGCAGATTTCCTGGCAGCAAAAGCAGCGGACGCAACGGCCGCGGTCGATGACGGGGGGTTCGCCGGGCCGAAAGCGGATCGCGTCGGCGGGGCAGGCGCGGGCGCAGGCGCCGCAGGCCTTGCAGCGGCGCGCGTCCACGACGGGTTTCGGCGTCCACAGGCGGCGGACCCACCGCATGACGGGGCGGGGAAGAGGCAGGAAGCCGAGGATGCTCTCGGGGTCGGCGGGCTTGAAGTCCCCCACGGCGAAGGCCTTCGGGTCGTCGCCCAGGATCTCGATCTTCGCGAGGTCGGCCTCGCCGAAGCCGGCCCGCTCGGCAGCCTCGAAGAGGAAGATCTCTTCGGGAGGAACGCCGACGAGCGAGCAGGCGACGCGGTCGAGGGCCACGGGATCGGGGGAGGCGAGCAGCGCGCCGATCGGCCTCGGATCGCCGGAGCCCGGGCCGTTTCCTTCCATGGCCACCACGGCGTCGAGGACGTGAAGGGAAGCGGGCACGTTCATGGCGACGTTGACGAGGATGTCGGCGAAGGCCTGCCGGTCCTCGCCGGCGCGCAGGTGCATCCCGCTTTTCCTCAGGCCCGGCACGCACCCGAAGAGGTTCTTCACGGCCATCGTCAGGCGCATCATGCCGTGGGTCTTGAACTTGGCCAGGTTGATCACCGGGCCGTTCTCGAGCGCTTCCCGGGCGAGGGGAACGCTCTTGACCGTCGCGCCGGAGACCGTGACCGGCGAGGAGAACGCCACGGGCTCGACGTCGAGTCCCTCGAGGGCCCCGGTCAGGCCGCAGGTCCGCGCGACGCGTCGCGCGGATTCCACGGCGGGGGAATCGCCGAAAACGAGCCGCTGGGCCCGATGTCCGAAGATCCGCGCGGCGGCCCGCACGACTTCCGGATCGGTGTTGACGCGCTTTTCGCGGCGCGAGGCGTAGAGGAAATTGGGTTTGAGGAGGAGGGAGGGGGAAGCGGGAAGGAGGGTCTCCGCGCCTCCGAGGAGATCGACGGCCCGGGCGAGGGCGTCTTCCACCTCGGCGCGTTCGTAGGAATCGCACCGGACGATCGCGACGGGAGCGGGGGACATGGGCCCGAGGATAGCAGTTCCGGCGGGCCCCTTCGAGGGCCGAGGTTGGGTGGTTGCTCGGGTGAGGGGCTGGGAGATTGCCACCGCACGGATCAGGGTGATCAGCGGCGCGAAGGGCTCGGAAACGAATCCACCCTCGACCCGTGACCCATGACTATTGACCCAAGCCGGACGGCCCACCGCCCCTCCCCGTCTCCCCCTGTCTCTCCGTCTTCTCCGTCGCGGTGGTGCGGCCCACGAGCCAGGCGACGAGCAGGGCGCTGAAGAAGGCGGGGGGCAGCTCGTAGATGCCGGGGCCGCCCGCATCGACGATGAGGCCCTTGATCCAGAGCTTCCACGCGACCGTGACGAAGAATCCGGTGAGCATGCCGGACGCCGCGGCCGACGCCGAGAGCGTCCGCTTCCCGAAAAGCGCCAGGATCATCACGGGTCCGAACGCCGCTCCCAGTCCCGCCCAGGAGAACAGGACGAACCAGAACACGACGCGCGTCTGGGACAGGGCGAGACCGACGGCCGCGACGCCCATGACCAGCACGATCCAGCGGCTGATCCGCATCATCTCCTTTTCGGACGCGCCCCGCCGGAAGATCTTCTGGTACAGGTCCCGCGCCGCGGAGGAGGCCGCCACGAGCAGCTGGGAATCGGCCGTGGAGCGCATGGCGGAGATGGCGGCCGCGAGCATGACGCCCGCCACCACGGCCGGGAGGAAGGCCTTCGACGCCGCCATGAGACCGAACTCCGGATCCTCGATGGCGGGAAAGAGAACGCGGGCGGACAGGCCCATCCAGATGGCGCCGAACTGGGCGAGGATGCCCCAGCTGATGGCGATGATCCTTCCCTGCCGGATCTCGCGCTCCCCCCTGGCGGCCATGTAGCGGACCAGCACGTGCGGCGAGCCCGGATACCCGAGCCCGATGCCCAGCATGCCCACGAGAAACGCCAGCAGGGTGAAACCGGCCAGGCCTCCCAGGGCGTCGCCGGCCTTCTTCCCGCCCGTCAACCCGTGGCTGTGCGCGATCGACAGCGTCTCGCCCCCGACCTCGACCTTCTCCTCCACGGGATGCGGGGGCCCGCCTCCGCCGGGGAAAAAAACCGGCGCTGCCTCGAGCCAGAAGAGCGCATCGCCGGGCGCCGCCTCCTTCGCGCAGACCTCGACCGCCCCCCCCGCCGTGAACACCAGCACCTCGGGGGGCGCGAAGCGGAGGAGGTCCGGCGTCTCGAACACGAAGGCCGCGCCTCCGGCCGTGTCGACGGCCTTGCCCTGGAACCGGATCCGGTCGCCCTTCGCGCGGAGGGTGTCGCCGGGGGCCAGCGCCGTGCGGCTTCCCAGGGGGAGGGCCTTCTCCCCGAGGCGGACGGACGGGAGGTTCTCCCGGACGACATCCCCGTCGACGGCCACGGTGGCGGGGCCCCTGGGCCGCACGAGGACGGCGCCGAGGGTGAGAAAGGGGGCGTCCAAAGCGGCGGTGCGGGGGCGCGCGGCCTCGTCCACCTGGCGCGCGGCATCGGACGCTTCCGTCGCGCCGGGGTTGAAGACCACGCCGTGGCGCAGATCCAGTCGCCGCTTGACGTAGTCTCCCGCAGACTCGCCCTCGAGGACGTAGAGCGTCTGGGAGGGCGTCTGTTCGATCTTCTCGAAGAGTTCCCCCGGGCCGCCCACGTGCACCAGCGCGATGACGGGAACGACGACGAGCAACGCGGCCATCGCCAGTCCCTGGAAGAGATCGGTCCAGGCCACGGCCCGGTACCCGCCCACGGTCGTGTAGAAGATGGTGGCGACGGCGCCGATGAGCACGCCGACCTCGTAGCGCCACAGGAAGATGGCGCGAAACGCCTTGCCCGCGGCGGTCAGCTGGGCCGCGACGTAGGTGAACATGAGAAGGAAGATGATGACCACGGCGATCAGCCGGATCATCCGGGTGCGGTCGCGCGTCACGTCCTCGAGGAAATCCGGAATGGTGATGGAGCCGAGCTGCCGGGCGCGTGCGCGCAGGCGCCCGGCGAAGAAGAACCAGTTGAAGGCGAAACCGAGCAGGCAGCCGATGGGGATCCACACGGCCTTGGCGCCGTAGAGGTAGGCTTCCCCCACGCACCCGAGGACCAGCCAACCGCTTTCGGAAGAGGCCGTCGAGGAGATCGCCGTCACCCAGGCTCCGATGCGGCGGCCGCCCAGGAAAAACCCCTCCACGTCCCGGGACGTCCTCGCGGCCACGATCCCGAGTCCCATCATCCCCGCCATCCAGAGGATGAGAACGACGAGCATGGTGATCTCCGTCGCGCCCACGGTCACGCCCCCCCCGGTGTCCCGGATGCCGGCGGACCGCCTTCCTCCGGCTTCTCACGCGCCCCCCCGCGCAGGAGATCGACCAGGGCGACGAGGAAAAGCGCCGCCGGGAAGACGAAAAAGGCAACGATCTCGAGAAGCCCCATCGCATGCCCTCCACGGAACCGCCACGACGGCGCAAGACCCCTTGACCTTTTCCTTGGACCTCCGCCGGGGTCTTCTGTACACTTGCGATTTACTTGAGCTGAATGTCGGAGATTTTCATGCCGAAAGTGAAACTTGTTCTCGGTGGGTTTGCCCTCGCGGCGGCCATCGCCGGTATCGTGATCGTATATTCGATCGTGCAGGGAAACAAGGTCAAAAACGACGTGGCCGACCTCGAGGGATGGGCCCCATCCAAAGGACAGTCCCTGCAGAACCTCAAGAAGAAGAAATCCGGCCAGGTGGGTCTGGTGGTCAAGTACGGCGAGAGCGCGGTTCCGCATCTTCTCGAGGCCTTGCAAACATGGGAGCCGGCGGACGCCGTCGGCGTGATCATGGCGCTCGGTTTCATGGAAGTCCCCGAGGCCCTTCCCACGCTCGTGGAAATCCTGAAAAAGGAGGAGGGGAAGGCGGGGGTCGCCGCCGCGGCCGCCCTGGGAAACTACGAGGAAAAGGCCTCCTCCGCCCTCGAGGAACTCGCCGGCGACCTTTCCGGCCTGCCCCCTTCCGTCCGCCTCCACGCCTACCAGGCCATGGCCTGGACGGGGGACGACGGCCTCCTGGAAGCCATCGCGAACGGGCTCTCGGACGAGGACGAATCGGTCGCCGTGGCCGTGGCCGAGATGACGGCCAGGCGGGAGGGAAAGGTCCTCGCCGAACCCCTCCTGAAAGCCCTCCGCTCCGAACGCCCCGCCGTCAGCGACGCCGCCGTCCAGGGCCTCGTCAGGAACAAGACGTTCATCGACATCGAAGACGTGGAACCGCTCCTCGCCTCGGACAAGATCCATGTCCAGGCCAACGCCGTCACCCTCATGGGATACTTGGACCGCATCCTCGCGTCGCGGAAAGTGCGGCCCTTTCTGGAGAAAGACGACCCCCGCCTCGCCGTGGCCGCGGCCGAGGCTTTGCTGCGCATGGATGAGGTCCTCGACGGAACCAAGATCGTTCACGTGCTCGAACACAAGGATCCCGAGCTCGTGCGGCGGACAGCGATGGTCCTGAAACGCCTGAACAAGGGAGAACCGAGGGACAAGTTCATCGAAATGCTCAAAAGCGATTCCGCTCACACGCGGAACGCCGCCGCCGAACTGATCGCCCTCAGCGCGACGTCGGAACCGGGCGCCTTCCTCGAAGACCCCGCCGTCCCCGCGCTCATCGAACTCTTGAAAGACCCCGAGACCGTCGAAGCGGCGGCCCGCACCCTGCACCTCATGACGCGCGAACACGCCCTCGACGAGGGCTACGGGGAATGGAAGGCGTGGTGGGAGGAATACAAGAAACTCTACTCCCGCCTGAACGAGGCCCGCGCCATCTACAAGAAGATCAAGGCCTGGAAGGACGAGGACGAACTCCGCGACCGGCCCCGCGAGGCGTTGGACCTCATCCACAAGGCCCGCTCCCTCTACGATGAAATCGAGGAGAAGGGCCTTTCCCGCCGAGGATACGACAACGAAGTCCGCCGCCTCATCATGCTCGAACGCGCGGCGAGAACGTATCTCATGAACTGACGGCGACGCCGGAACCCGGCGGCCTTGCCATGGAACGCCTCTCCCCATCTCCCGCCGTGACGCGGCGCCTCGCCGAAACGCTCGGACGCCTCGCCGGGCCCGGACAGGTCGTCGCCCTCTTCGGCCCCCTCGGCGCCGGCAAGACCCAGTTCGTCAAGGGCCTCGCTTCCGGCCTCGACGTTCCCGACTGGGATCTCGTGGCCAGCCCCACGTTCACCCTCGTGGCGCGGTACCGCGGAAGGCTGCCCCTTCTCCACGTCGACGCCTTCCGGCTGGATCGCGCCCGGGATCTGCTCGACCTCGGCTTCGAGGAATGCATCGAACCCGAGGGCGTGACCGCGATGGAATGGGCCGACCGCGCCGGCTCTCTTCTGCCCCCGGACCGCCTCGAGGTCCGCCTCGAACACGAAGGCCCCTCGAGCCGCCGTCTCCGCTTCTCGGCCTTCGGAGCCCGGAGCCGGGCCCTCCTCGACAACGCCCGCGAAAAAACGGAAACGGAGGCCGGGAACCACGGTTCCTGACGTTTTGACAGGTGAACTCCCGACCGCGATGCGGTACGCTACGGTTGCAATACAGTCTGCAAATCCAGGGTTCCGAACCCTCGTGGGGCGAGATACGTGCAGGTTCTGGCGCGAAGAGGGACAGCTCGGCTTCCCGCGGCGGACAAAACCGGGCTAACATCCGGCGAACACCGGGGATCCGGGCGAGTCACGCCGCAAAAACGGGAAAAAAAATGAACCTTGGGCCGGTCTTTTCGTTTGGGGTGTCAAGAAGATGGTTCCCTCCGACGAGGAATTGATGTTGGAGGTCAAGGGGGGTGCTGAAGAAGCTTTTTCGAGGCTCGCAGCACGATACAGCCGTCCCCTGGTCTCCTTCTTTTTCCGCCTCGGCCGGGATCGTCAGGTTGCAGAGGACTGCGCCCAGGAGGTTTTTCTACGGGTCTTCCGGGCGCGGAAAGACTATGAGCCGAGGGCGAAATTCAGGACGTACCTTTTCCGGATCGCCCGGAACCTCTGGATCGATTATCTCCGATCGAAGCGGACGGAGGGGAAGATCCTGTCCCTTTCCCATCCGCTGGGAGATGGCGACGACGAGGGGACGTTGCAGGAGCGAATCCCGGTCGACGCTCCCCGCCCCTCCGCGAAGGTCCGACACGATGATCTTCGGCGGCAGATCCTGGAGGCCATCGATTTTCTTCCGGAAGAGCAGAAATCGGTCTTCCTCCTGTGCGAGGTGGAGGGGATGAAATACGCGGACGTGGCCGGGATCCTGGGGATCCCCGTCGGAACGGTAAAATCGCGGATGCATACGGCGGTGGCGAAGATACGTTCCCGCCTCGAGAAGGGTTTCGGATCGAAGCAGTGAAGTGCGAAGCGGCCAGATCGGAGATGGTCTCCTACCTTCGCGGGGAACTTTCCCTGGCGGAGCGGGAAGCCGTCGCGGAACACCTCGGCGGTTGCCTCGCCTGCCGGAAGGAAGAGGCGGCGTTGCGGGAGTTTCTGGAGACGGCTCGAGATCTGACGGAGCTCGAGCCTTCGCCCGATTTCCATGAGCGGGTCATGGCGGCGGTTCGCGCCCGCGCCCGGCGGGGCGCCGACACGAGCCGCCTGTCCCGGCCGCGGAATCTCTTCGTCGCGTTCGTCGGCCAGCGGATGAGGAAGGCGCCCATCGTCATGACGGCGATCGCGGTCCACGCCGCGGCCATCCTCCTGCTCGCGGGCATCTACATCCCCGTGCGCCTTTCCAGCTCGCCGTCGTTCCGCGTCACGCCGACCGGGTCCGAGGGTGCGGTCCCCCCGGAGACGCTCGACGGGATCGTCGAGACCTCCCTGCCACGCGAATTCGGAGCGCTACGGAATCCTCTGGAAGATGCGCCGGGGCCTTCCACCGCCTTGCCCGGCCGGGAGCACGAGGAGGTTTTCCGTCCTCCGCTTCCTCCGCAGGGGAACGGTCCCCGCGTCCGGCCGGAGGACTTCAACCACCCCCTGAAGACCGGCCCCAGGCGGACCGACGTGCTCGGCTGGTTCGGAGGGCGTCTGGATCCGGAGATGAAGACGAAACGGACGGAGGCCGCCGGGGGGAAACGCGCCGGCGCCCTGCTGGAACGGGGCCTGAGATGGCTGGCTTCCCGGCAGGAGCCCGACGGGAGTTTCGACCCCGTTCCCTTCCGGGGGAAGAAGCAGTTCCGCGTGGGCGTCACGGGGCTGGCGATGCTGGCCTTCCTCGGGGACGGTCATACGCCCAACCGCGGGATCCACGCCCGCACCGCTTCCCGGTGCATGGAATACCTGCTCGAGGTCCAGGACGGGGCGTCGGGGCGTTTCGGCCCGGCGGAGGGCAACTACCACTACAATCACGGGATCGCGCTCCTGGCGATGACGGAGACCTGCGGGATGCTCCTGGCGGACCGGGACATCCGTCCCGTCGCCCTGACGACGCTCGTCAAGTCGATCCGGCTCGGCCAGTCATACCTTCTGGACACGCAACGTCCGGAGGGCGGGTGGGGATACACGCCGGGGGATTCGAGCAGCGACACGTCGGTGACGGCGTGGCCGGTCGCGGCCCTTGCGTCGTCGTTGCGGATGAACATCTCGCCTCCGGGACGAGGCGAGGAGACGAAGCGTGCGCTTTCAAAGGCGGCGAAGTGGTTTCGCGGCGTGACGATGACGACGGGGGAGGTGGGGTACCGGGGCCGGGGCCGCTACAAGACGGGTCCCTGCTCCATGACGGCCCTGTCCCTGTATTGCCGGGGTCTTTTTCTGGAAGAGATCGGGCCGGGATCGCCGGAGGTGGTGGCGCGCCAGGTGGAGATCGTCTCGACCCGGATGCCCGAGGCGGGACGGCTTCCCGATTACTACTTCTGGTACTACGGCGCCTTCGCTCTCCGCCACACGCCCCGCGCGCCCTTTCGCGACTTCTACAGCCGCCTGGTCGACGTTCTCGCCGGCCTGCAGAAGGAAGACGGCTCGTTTTCCGCCGCCTCCCTGTACGGCGAGTACGGCGGCACGATCTACACCACGGCGATGGCCCTCATGGCCCTCGAGGCGCCGTTCCGCTATCCCGCCGACTAAGGGCCCGCGCAAGAAGTACTTCCCATTTTCAGATCGCAACGATGACATGGGCGGCCCTCGTCACCGCTGGCTGCGTTGCTCCTCCTCGGGGTGGCCAAGGCCACGACCTCGTCGTCGCGCCTTGCCAGCGATGACGAATGGCTCGCCCAAAATGGGAAGTACTTCTTGCGCGAACCCAAAGGTAGCGCCCAGGGGGCTCCAGGACTTGCCGGGTGCGTGAACGGCTCTCACGAGAAACGTCCTTTCGCATGTCCCCCTTTCCCTTTACCATAGGTTCTTTCCTTGCGAAGGGGGCGACGATGTCGATCCGTCTCATCGTCTCGGGAGCACAGGGCAGGATGGGGATCCTGGTTCGCGACGTCGCGGCGTCCGACCCCCGTTTCGAGGTGGTCCAGTTGCTGGAAGCGAAGGGGCATCCGGACCTGGGACGTTCCGTGATGCTCGCGTCCGGCGGACCTTCCCTCCGGATCGAGGACACGGTGAGCGCGGAGGCCGACGTGCTGGTCGACTTCACGACGCCCGAGGGGTTCCGGCAAAGGGTGGCGGAATGCGTCCAGGCGAAGATCGCTTTCGTGTCGGGCACGACGGGGCTCTCGACGAAGGACCGGGATCTTCTCGTGGACGCCTCGTCGCTGATTCCGGCGCTCCACGCGCCGAACATGTCCATGGGCGTGGACGCCCTGTGCCGGGCCGCGGCCTTTCTCGCGACGTCGCTTCCGGAGGATTTCGACGTGGAGGTCACGGAAGTCCACCACCGCCGCAAGGTGGACGCGCCGTCGGGGACGGCGAAACGGCTCTTCGAGGTTCTTCGCAAGGCGCGCCCTTCGGGGATCCGGGAGGAGCCGGTGGCGGGTCGCCGGGGTCCGGCGGGCCCCCGGGGGAAGGAGGAGATCGGCGTTCACGCGTTGCGGGGTGGGGATGTCGTGGGGGAGCACACGGTCTGGTTTCTGGGGGACGGCGAGCGCCTTGAGATCGCGCACCGTTGCTGGGACCGGCGGATCTTCGCGCGCGGCGCGTTGCGCGCGGCGGCCCGTCTGGTCTCCGCGAGTCCGGGTCTGTATGATCTGGCCGCCTTGATGGCGGGCTCGTCCGGCGGTTCGGAGACGAAAAAATCTCTTTGACTCTTTTTTCATAATTTGATGAGATAAAACAAGTAAGGTGGAAGCGGGGACCGATGCAGGAGGCCAACGTGACCAAAAAAGAGATCGTGAAGCAGCTTTCCGAGAAGTATAACCTCACGCAGGTCAGCACCAAGCAAGTGGTGCAGGGAACGTTTGACGCCATCATCAACGCGATCGCCCGGTACGGACGGATCGAATTGAGGAACTTCGGCGTGTTCGAGGTCAAGCAGCGCGCGCCTCGCAAGGCGCGGAATCCTCGAACGGGGGCGGAAGTCCTCGTCCCGTCCAAGAAGGTGGTCGTGTTCAAGCCGGGAAGGCTCATGGAAGAAAAGGTGAAGTAGTCCCGCCATGCAGGATTTCCACAGCAGCGACGAGTACGATCGTCGCGGCTTCGAGCTTTGCGAGTCCGGAGATTACGAGGGAGCCCTGTCCGTCTACCGCGAGGGGCTTTCCATTTTCCCCTTCACGCCGGAGCTGCATTCGGGCAAGGCCCACTCGCTGCTCTACCAGGGGGAATTCGTGGGAGCGCTTTCGGCCTTCACCCACGGCCTTTCCCTGAGCCCTCTCGATCCGGACCTGAACAAGGGCGCGGCCCTGGCCCTGCTCTACCTGAACCGTCCCGTCCAGGCTCACATCCACATCCAGCGAGCCCTCCCCTACTTCGCCGACGACGAAAACGCCGTCTTCGAGCTCGCCTACGGTTTCTATCAGGTCGCCTGCCACGAGGACGCCGCCGTGTTTTTCCGGCGCGCCCTGGCCCTCCATCCCGACCATGTCGATTCCCTGCTCTATCTCGGTCTCTGCCTCCATCAGGTCGATACCCCGGACACCGGCGAGAAATACCGCGCGCTGGAAAAGGCCCGCGACCTGGATCCGGACCGGCCCGATCTCTGCGAGCATTTCGCCCACATCCTCTACGAGGACGGCCGGAAAGAAGAAGCCTTCACGATGTTCGAAACACTCCGGGTCGAGGACATCGCCGACCCCTCCACGCTCGAGCGGATGATGGAAGCCTGCAGACTACAGGCCGGCATGCGCCGGAAACGAAGCGCGCTGCGACGGCGCCTCAAGGAGATCCGCGACGTCGACGAGGTCGAGGAGCTCCTCGAGGATCTGCGCATGGAATGGGGCCCGGAGCCCGGGGTCTGATTCCCTCGAAAACGTTTCCCCCTCACGAGGAGACCGCCACGACGATCGACGCGGATGGACCAGCACGGGAACCCGAAGGCACGCGGGCGGCCGCCGGTCTCGCTCCCCCTGCGACGGGGCCGGACGTCCCGCATGCCCGGGAGGGGGCCTTCTGGCTGTACAGGCTGGTCACGGCGATCTGCCTCGGCGGCCCGCTGGCGGCCTCCCTGGTCATCCCCCCCCCCTCGGCGGCCGGCGCGGAGCCCAGCGGTCTCCTCGGCCTTCCCTGTTGCCTCTTCAAGGAGCTGACCGGCCTGCCGTGTCCTTTTTGCGGACTCACGCGGAGTTTCGTTTCCCTCGGCCACGGCCGGATCGAGGACGCGTTCAAGTACCACTTGCTGGGCCCGTTCCTCTTCGCGGGGTTCTTCCTGGGCTTGGTCCATACGCTGCTGAGACGTTCGCCCCCCGGGCCCTCCAGTCCGCAG
This sequence comes from uncultured Planctomycetia bacterium, assembly GCA_964508045.1. Classification (GTDB taxonomy): domain Bacteria; phylum Planctomycetota; class JAKEIC01; order JAKEIC01; family CAZDSO01; genus CAZDSO01. The sequence continues at coordinate 17,334 of CAZDSO010000078.1, forward strand.
GGTCGCGTCTCCTCGTTTCTCGCGCGGCATGGATTGCATCTTTTCCTCTTGTCGCTCCTGGCGGCCTGGGTCGTCAAACTGGCGTTCCTGCCGGCGCGCTACTGGTGAGGGATCCTCCGATGAAACGCGAAACTTCCCGTCGACCGTTCCGCCTTCCGTTCTTCCTTCTTCTTTCCCTCTGTCTCGTCCTCTCCCTCGCCTGCGGGGATGGCGACAAGCCTTCCCCTTCGGGAGAGGGTCCCGCCTCTTCCGGCGAGGGAGACAACCGGACGGCAACCCCTCCCCCCGCGGGGACCGGGGGAGGGGACGAGGGGGATCCCGCGGAGGGCGGGGAGGAGGACGTTTCCGGCACCCTCAGGCCCGGCGAGAAACGGCGCCTCGAAGAGGCCCTCGAAGGGCTGAAGAACAGCCTTCTGTACGGCGATCCCGACGGGTTCATCCAGGGGTACATGTCCGTCGGCGACCTCCAATCCGTCATCGAGGCCACGAAAGGAAAGGACGCCTGGAAGGAGAGGCTCGAGGAGGCCGGGGGGGACGCGCTGGAGTTCGAGAAGGTCTACCGGAACCGCCTGATGGCCCTCTACGAGGACCTGCGCGAACCCGGAGGACGTTGCGGGCTTTCCGCGGAAGCCTTCCAGGCCATCCGCAGCGCGGCGAAGCCGTCCCGCTTCCTCTTCGCGGACACCTTTCTCAACCCGCTGGGGCGGAATTTCATCGTCATCCTCGGCGGCTTGTCCGGTCCCGAAGGCCTGCGGGGGCTGATCCGCCTTCGCTCGATCCCCCACCGCAACCGGCGGAAGTGGTACCTCCACGGAGACGAGAAGATCGAATCCCTTCCCGCGCTCGAGCGCCGGGAGGCGGAGAGGATCGCGGGCGCCCTGGCCGCGCTGCAACGGGCGCAGGAGGCCTTCCGGAAGTCCTGCGCCGTGGACCGGGACGGCGACGGGAAGGGCGAATACGCGTTCCTGACCGAGCTGGCGGGGCTGGTGGCGGCGCGCGGCAGCGAGGCGACGCACGTGGCGGAGGGGTTGCCGGAGGCTTTCCTGGAGGTGTCGGTCTCGGGGAAGGTCCTCTACAAGACGCATCTGATCACCCTCTATCTCCCGTGGAAGGGAGGCTATGCGGTGGAGGACCACCCGGGGGTGCTGGAGCCTTCCGAGGTGACGGATGCGCGGGAGACGCTCTGGTACGCCTTCGCCTGGCCCGTGGCCCGGGGGTGCGGCCACGGCCTCTACTTCGCGGGGCCATCGGGGCCCGTCCTGAAACGGCAGGGCGATTCACCGTTCCACGGTCCGGGAAAGGCGCCGGCGCCGCGGGCGGCCGGCCGGCCGGGGGGGGCCCCGCAATGGGTTCGTCCGCTCGAAGGGGCGGGGTCTTCGACGACGGGGGTCGCGTGGGTGGCGGTGGAGTGATCCCATGCCCGCGATCGAAACCAGAGACGGTACGCGGATCGCGTACGAGACGTTCGGAGAAGGGCGTCCCCTCGTGCTGATCCCGGGGCTGGGAGCCTCGTCGCGCGCGTGGGGCGGCTTCCCCCGCGCGCTGGGCGATCATTGCCGGGCCATCGCTTTCGATCCGCGCGGTTTCGCAGGATCGCCGGCGCCCCCGTCCTCCATCACGCTGGACACGATGGTCTCGGACCTTCTGGATCTCCTGGACAGTCTGTCGATCCCGTCGGCGGACCTGTTCGGGGTGTCGATGGGGGGCATTCTTGCGCGCCGTTTCGCGTCGCTTCACGGGGAAAGGACCTCGAGGCTCATCCTGGTGTCCACGCCGGGGCGGATGACGCCCTGGGCCCGGCACATGCTGGTTTTGTTCGAAATCATGGCCCGTCGCCTGTCGCCCCGGGAATACGTGCGGATGATGAGCGCGATGTCCCTGTCTCCGGACTCCCTGGACCAGAATCCGCGGATTGCGGAAGACCTGGAGAGCGGCCTGCTTCCGCAGGAGGGGGAGATGGACTGCATCCTGGCCCAGCTGAGGTCCTTGCAGTCCTTGCCCCGTCCGTCCGGGAGGGGAGCGGGTACGCGCGACGTGGAGCCGCTTCCCCACCGGACGCTGATCCTTGCGGGCCGGCGGGATTTCCTGACCCCGCCCACGGGCGTATCGGATCTTCGCGCCCTGTTTCCGAACAGCGAGGCGGTCTACCTGTCGGGCGGCCACGCGGCGCTGATGGAGAACTCGCAGGAGGGGGTGGTGGAAATCCTGCGGTTTCTCCGGGCCGGGGGGACGGGGGCGTGAGAATCGTTCCCGGGGGGAGGGGACATGGTATAATTTTCTAGTGACGCAGAAAGCGTTTCGCACCCGCATCCCCTGCGGCTTTTCCTGCGCCGCGAAAGGTCTGCCGGGCGGAAAGGTGGGCGACACGGAGGATTCGAGAGAGGCCATGCTGGACCGAAAAGACGTTCCGTTCCGCTTGCCGTCGATGAACGCGCTCAGCCGGATCGCGGCGGATTACCGGAGGCACCGGATCGTGGCGGACGAGACGATCGGTGTCTTTCGGATCAAGCAAATCCTGAACCGGCAGGGGAACGTCTCCACGGTCTACCTGGCCGAGGCGACGGTGGAAGACGCCCGGCGAAACATCCGGCGGGGCGGCCGGTACATCATCAAGGGGATTCCCTACCATCCCAGCACCTCGTCCTCCACGAACGCGCGGAACCTTCGTTCCTTTTTCAACGAGATCCGCATCCTTCCGTTCGTATCGAATCCGGCGCAGCACAACATCGTCGCTCTCGTCGACGCCAACAGCGACCCGGACCGGGGCAAGCTGTTCATGGCCTTGGAGGAGCTGGCGTACCAGAGCGTCCGTGAGAAGTACCCGGACAAGCGGCTGGACCCGGACATCGTGCTGCACTTCAGCAACGGGCTCACGCGCGCCCTGACGCACCTGCATTCCCTGGGGATCGTCCACGGCGACATCAAACCGGACAACTTCATGGTCGATACGCGGGGCGAGGCGATCCTGGTGGATTTCGGAAGTTCCTTCTTCACGGGAAAAGGGTCCCGCCGGCGGGGCGAGATCCACCCGCCCGATCCGGACGAGTACCGCGAGCCCTTCACGCCTCTGTACTGTTCCCCGGAGCTGGCCCGCTACAAGATGTACGGGGGGGCGACGAATCCCAAGGACGAACGGTCGGACGCCTGGGCGCTGGGCATCACGTTGCACGAACTCCTGACGGGGGAGAGGCCCTTTTCGTGGAAGAGCAACGAATCCCTCTCCCAGATCCTGGAAGAGATCGGGCGCGGAACGCTGCCCTTGCGACTGGAAAGGCTCAAGGAGCTGGAGGCCTCGAGCACGTCGCGATCGACGAAGGGATCGATCCGGTTCCTCATGCACATCATCGGACGCCTCGTGGAGCCGGACTCGGGCAAGCGGCTCTCGTGCATGGAAGCGCAAAGTGAAATCTACACCTTCCTGGCGTCGAAGGGCCTGGAAGCGACGCCGAAGCCCCAGAAGCCCCAGGTGCAGAGTCAGCTGGACGTCGCCCGCCAGCTGGCGAGACTGGACGAGCCGATCAAGACGCCGACGAGACCGGGCGAGAAAACACGCCGGCGCACGACGGCCGCCATGGAGCTGAAAACCCTCGAGATGCGGGAGGCCTACCTGAAAAGCAAGTCGAGCCGGCGCAAGAAGGGATGGTTCCTGCCCCCCGCCGGACAGGATCAACCTCCCCCCCCGCCCCCCCCGAAGCAAGGCGCCGGGAAGGAAAAGAAACCCCTTTCCAAGCCGCTGGACGACTTCGAGGCCTTCCGGAAAAAACAGAGCGGGAAATCCTCGAAGGAGCGCGTCTCGTTCGAGGATTTCGTCCAGAAGCGCAAGAGCGAAGAAATCGAGAAGATGAAGGCTTTCTGCGAGGAGGGAGGCGACACCCAGCTCGGAAGAGATACCCGGGATTCGACAAAGAATGCGGCAAGCGGCGATCTGGCGGACACGGCGGTCGACGCCGACCCCAAACCCCGAGGGAAGGGAAAACCCGAACGTCCAAAGGGGGAAGACGAGAACGTCGACGCCCAGGCGGAGACCCGCGTGGATCCCGAAGTGCCCTTGCCGCCGCGGCGGAAACGCCCCCCAGACCCCGAGGCGACCCAGGACGAGTGAAGTTTGTCGAAAGGGAGGTCGGATGTCTCACTTCTCCGTGGACGAAAAGATGAAGATCGTGATCCTGGGTTTCGATCCCAAGGCCAACCTGGAAGGCATCTGCCGGAAATACGGCATCACCACGGCCCAGTTCCGGCAATGTA
>CAZDSO010000079.1:0-21349 GCA_964508045.1 uncultured Planctomycetia bacterium
CGGGCTGGAAGCCCGCGGTCCAACGCCGACGGATCGCCATCCCTACGCGATGGCAGCCTGAAATCGTCTACAGCGCGAATGGCTCCGCTTCCGGACATCGCCCGTGCCATAGTGGCCGCCTCCTGGATGATCCCGGCAGAATGGCACGATCCGAAGGCTTCGATGGACGCCGAAACCCTTCCGGAGCGGAGCACAAAGGAGATGGAGTCGCGCATCTCATTGCCATAATGGATCTTATGACGACCGAATCCCCGACGCCGGAAGGCCGGCGATGGCACGGGCTTTGCAAAATGTTAGGCGCCACGAATTCCGGGGCCGCGCGCATTCGCCCGGGGTGGGCGGGACGCGCGCCCGGCCGAAAAGGAGCGATCCATGAATATCGAACGTCTGACGGTGAAGACGCGGGAAGCCGTGCAGCGGGCCCAGGAGATCGCGCAGGGGATGGGGCATCCCGAGCTGAGGCCCGAGCACGTGGCGCTCGCTTTGATCGATCAGGACGGGGGGACGGTCTCGTCCATCCTGGGCAAGGCGGGCGTGCCGGCGGAGAAGGTCCGGGCCCGCTTGAAGGAGGCGATCCAGGGTTTCCCGAAGACGTCGGGCGCCGAGACGCATCTTTCATCGGAGCTCCGGCGCACGTTCGACGGGGCGATCCGGGAAGCGGAGTCGATGAAGGACGAGTACATCGGGGGGGAGCACCTTCTTCTGGCCATGGTGGACGACAAGACGGGGGCGGGGGCGTCCTTCCGGGAGGCGGGTCTGGGCCGGGACAGCGCGCTGGAGGCGCTGCGCAGCGTTCGGGGGACGGAGGGGTCGCACGATCCGTACGCCGAGGAGAAGTACGAGGCCCTGAAGCGATTCACGATCGACCTGACGGACCTGGCGCGGACGGGGAAGCTGGACCCGGTGATCGGCCGCGACGAGGAGATCCGCCGGGTGATGCAGGTTCTCTCGAGGCGCACGAAGAACAACCCGGTCCTCATCGGGGAGGCGGGCGTGGGGAAAACGGCCATCGCGGAGGGCGTGGCGCGCAGGGTCGTGGAAGGCGACGTCCCCGAGGGGTTGAAGGACAAGCGGGTGCTCGCGCTGGACATGGGTTCGTTGGTGGCGGGGACGAAATTCCGGGGGGAGTTCGAGGAGCGTCTGAAGGCGATCCTGAAGTCGATCAAGGAGGCGGAAGGGGAGATCGTCCTCTTCATCGACGAGATCCACACGGTGGTGGGCGCGGGCAAGGCGGAGGGCTCGCAGGACGCGGCGAACATGCTGAAGCCGGCGCTGGCGCGGGGTGATCTGAAGTGCATCGGTGCGACGACGCTGGACGAGTACAGGAAGTTCATCGAGAAGGACAAGGCGCTGGAGCGGAGGTTCCAGACGGTGTTCGTGAGCGAGCCGAGCGTGCCCGACACGATCGCCATCCTGCGGGGCCTGAAGGAGCGCTACGAGGTGCACCACGGGGTGCGGATCACGGACAGCGCGCTGGTGTCGGCCGCGGTGCTCTCGCACCGCTACATCACGGGTCGTTTCCTTCCCGACAAGGCGATCGACCTGATGGACGAGGCCGCCTCGCGCATCCGCATGGAGATCGATTCGATGCCGGTGGAGCTGGACGCGGTGGAGCGGCGGATCACGCAGCTGGCCATCGAGGAGAACGCCCTGTCGCGAGAGACCGACGAGGCGGGGAAGGACCGTCTCGGGCAGGTCCGCGAGGAGATCGCCGGCCTCAAGGCCGAGGCGGAGGGGATGAAGGCCCGGTGGTCGCGCGAGAAGGCGATCATCTCGCGCCTGGTGGAGATCAAGGAGGAGATCGAGAAGCTGAGGACCGAATCGGATCTCCTGGCGCGCAAGGGGGAGCTCGAGCGGGTGGCGGAGATCCGCTACCAGCGGATCCCGGATCTGGAGAAGGAAGCCGAGGCCGAGCAGGCGAAGCTGGCCGAGGTCCAGCAGGAAGGCTCGATGCTCAAGGAGGAGGTGGGCGAGGAGGAGATCGCCCAGGTCGTCTCGCGGTGGACCGGGATCCCCGTGTCCAAGATGATGGAGTCGGAGCGCGAGAGGCTGCTCCAGATGGAGGAGAACCTCCGCTCCCGCGTCGTGGGACAGGACGCGGCGCTGCAGACGGTCTCCGATGCCGTCCGGCGCGGCCGGTCCGGGATGCAGGATCCCAACCGCCCGCTGGGGACCTTTCTGTTTCTCGGCCCCACGGGCGTGGGCAAGACCGAGCTGGCCCGGGCGCTCGCCGAATTCCTCTTCGACACGGAGAAGGCCCTGGTGCGCATCGACATGTCGGAGTACCAGGAGAAGCACACGGTGGCGCGGCTCCTCGGCGCCCCCCCCGGCTACGTGGGCTACGAGGAGGGCGGCCAGCTCACCGAGGCGGTCCGCCGGCGTCCCTATGCCGTGGTCCTGTTCGACGAGATCGAAAAGGCCCACATGGAGGTGTTCAACGTCCTGCTGCAGCTCATGGACGACGGACGCCTCACCGACGGCCAGGGGCGCACCGTCGACTTCAAGAACACCGTCGTCATCCTGACCTCCAACATCGGGACCCGGGCCCTCTCCACCGCCGAGGGCGATGACGAGCGCGTCCGCGAAAACGTCATGGACGAGCTGAGGAACGTCCTCCCCCCCGAGTTCATCAACCGGCTCGACGACGTGATCCTCTTCAACCGGCTGGGCCGGGAGGACATCAAGGGCATCGTGGACATCCAGCTGCGAAGGATCGCGTCCATCCTCGAGGACAAGGACCTGACGCTCGACGTCTCCGGGGCCGCCAAGGAAGCCCTGGCCGAGGAGGGGTTCGACCCCGCCTTCGGCGCCCGGCCCCTCAAGCGCGTCCTCCAGAAACGCCTGCAGGACGAGATCGCCAAGGAACTGATCGCCGGGACCTTCCAGCCCGGGGACGAGATCCGCGTGGACCGCGAAGGCGGGAAGTACGTGTTCCGCAAGGCCTAGTTCGACAGAGCCAAACGCACCTGCGCGGCGACCTCGTCGTAAGCCACGGAGCCGAAGGCGGCGTGGCGGGACTCGCGGCGCCGGCGCTGTTTGTGGGAGGCGTGTGTCCCGGGCCACGCGGGCTTCCGGCCCGGGACCACGGCGATCCGTCTACTTTGGACCGCGGGCTTCCAGCCCGCGCACCGCGGCGACCCGGTTCTGAATACCAAGGCACGAAGGCACGAAGAAATCTGGAACTCAGGAACTCAGGAAGATGCGTTTGCTGTTTCAACCGCCGATGCACGCCGATCCTAGCCCCGCGAGGGGCGACGGCGCGCAAGCCTGCCGGCAAGCCGCTCTCCGCCGTCGCCTGTTTTGCCTGTGCCAGGCCTATGGCGTTGCAGGACCACCGCCCCTGGCCCGCGCCGCGGACAGCGCCGCCTCCATGACCTCGCGGATCGCGACCCCCGCCCGCTGCGCCGCCTCGCGGCAGTCCTCGAATTCCGGGGCGAACTTCATGCGCCCCCCCGGCAGGACCCCCGCCTTCACCCGGACCGCGCCGTACGCCGTCTCCACCTCGACCGTGCGGCGCTCGAGCCTCGTGCGCGCCACCTCGTACCGGCGAACGCCCAGCGTCGTCGTTTCCCGGAAGAGGATCTCCTCGAAACGCCCTTCCGTCCCGGGGGGACAGAGGCAGGCCGCCAGGAACCCGGTCCGCCCCTTCTTCATGCCCGCCGGGAGGATCCAGACGTCCAGCGCGCCCGCGGCCAGCAGGGTTTCCGTCAGCGGGGGCAGGAGTTCGGGAGAGAGGTCGTCCAGGTTGGTCTCCACGACCACGGCCCGCTCGCCCGTTGCCGGGGAAGCCGTCTCCCCCACGAAGATCCTGAGCAGGTTCGGAACGGCGGGAAGATCACGGTCCCCCGCCCCGTACCCGACACGGTCGTAGGTCATGGGAGGCCGGTTCCCGAACCCCTTCGAGAGCGCAGCGAGCAGTGCGCAGCCCGTGGGGGTGGCGATCTCCCCCTCCACGTCGATCTGGACGGTCGGCATCCCCTTCAGGATCTCCACGGAGGCGGGCGGGGGGACGGGGAGGGTTCCGTGGTCGCACTCCAGGAACCCCCGCCCCACCGAGACGGGCGAGGCGTGCACCTCCTCCACGCCGAGGGCGTGCAGCCCGGCCACGCTTCCGACCACGTCCACGGCCGTGTCGGCGAGCCCGATCTCGTGGAAGTGGACCTCGTCGCTGGAGACGCCGTGGACCGCCGCTTCGGCCTCCCGCAGGCGCGCGAGAACCGCCCGCGCCCTCTTGCGGACCGTCTCCGGCAGGGGCGCGTTGCGGACGCGCTCCTCGAGCGCCGAGGGGTCCCGGAAGGGCGGGACCTCCGTCTCGATGACGACGTCGACCTTCGTGCCGGCCAGGGCGCCCTTCCGGACGCGCTTCGCTTCCAGGCGGACGCCTTCGAGGCCGAGGGGCCGGAGGACGGCCTCGAGCGCCTCGAGCGGGAGTCCCGCATCCACGAGGGCGCCGAGGATCATGTCGCCGGCCACGCCGGCGAAGCAGTCGAAATAGGCGATTCGCGTCACGCCGTTTGGCTCCTTTCATCTGCCGGCTTCAGCACCACCTCGGTCCCGACGCCGGCGTCGAGCTGCCGGTCGGCGCGGCCCTCTCGAACGGCGATTTCGAGGAAGCCGGCGCTCCCCGGGATCGCGAGGAGCCGGCCCGGTTCCGTGTCGCCGTAGGCTCGGGCCGGCCCCGGGATGTCCCGTCCCTTGACGAGCGCCGTGAACGGGCCCGGAAACAGGTCTTGTTCCCGGACATTCGTCACCAGGTTCCCGAACCGGTCGACATGGATCACTTCTCCCGCCAGGGCGTCTCCGTCCCGGAGGGGGGCGGGCAGGGTCATCGTGAGGGGATCGTCCAGGGGGGGGCCGAGGTCCTCGAGGGGCCATCCGCCGGCGAGCGCGGCCGCGACGGGGGCGAAGACGTCGCGGCCATGGAAGGTGGCGCTGATGGGGCGGCGGTAGAGCCGGGGGTCGTCGAGCCGCCGGAAGCGTGTTCCGGCGCCTGCGGCGCCCTCGCCGAAGGGATCGAGCGCGCCGGGAACGATGCCCGAATCGGGGGCGAGGAAGATCTGGCCGTTTGCTTCGGCGACGAGGATGCGTCGCGAGGTCCCCACGCCGGGATCCACGACGACGACATGGACGGTTCCCGGGGGAAAATGGGGAAACGCGGAAGCGAGGGCGAGGGAAGCGGCGCGCTCGTCGCCGGGGGCGATGCCGTGGGTGAGGTCGACGATCCTGGCGTCGGGGCATCGTCCGAGAAGGACGCCCTTCATGATGCCGACGAAGGGGTCGTCCAGGCCGAAGTCGGTCAGGAGGGTGACGAGGCCGCTTCTTTTGGGGTCATGGTTCATGGTTCATGGGTCCTGGGTCCGGGGTCCGGGGTCCGGGAACCGGAGAATCCATTCTATCGCGAAGGGGCCGGTTGCAAGAACTCTTCCGGGGGGCTATCATTCGGCGTGTGGGAGAGGGGAGCGTCGGGATTTTTTCGAGGGAGTGGGATGGTCGAGGAACACGCTGGAACGCTGATCGGGAAGGGGAAACGTTTCGGTCTGATCGTCTCCCGATTCAACGAGTTCATCTCCAAGAAGCTCCTGGAAGGCGCGCTGGATTCCCTGGTTCGCCACGAGGTCTCGGAAGAGGACATCGGCGTCTACTGGGTGCCGGGGTCGTTCGAGATTCCGGTGGTGGCGAAGCGCCTCGCGGAGAGCGGCCGTTTCGACGCTTTGGTCTGTCTCGGCGCGGTGATACGCGGCGCCACGCCGCATTTCGAATACGTGGCGTCGGAGGTGGCCAAGGGCGCGGCCCAGGTTTCCTTGGCCACGGGGGTTCCCGTTCTGTTCGGGGTGGTGACGGCGGACACGCTGGAGCAGGCCATCGATCGCGCGGGAACCAAGTCGGGCAACAAGGGTGCGGAAGCGGCGTCAGGGGCGATCGAGATGGCCAACCTTTTCGCGGGGCTCTAGCGATGCGTTCCCGAACGCGGGCCCGTGAAACCGCTTTCAAGTACCTCTTTGAGGTCGACGTCAACCGAGGCGAAAGTTGTCCCACGCCCGGCGAGTATCTCGACCGTTTCACCCTGTCCGAGGAGGTGGCCGCCTACGCCCGGGTCTTGATGGAGGGGGTTCTCCGGGAGATGGACTTCTTGAACGGGGCGCTTTCGGCGTCGGCCGAGAACTGGCGATTGGAGCGCATGGCGGCGGTGGACCGGAACGTATTGAGGATCGGCGCGTGGGAGATCCTGAGATCGGGGGAGGTACCGCCCCAGGTGTCGATCAACGAGGCGGTGGATCTCGCCAAGCGGTACGGATCGGAGCGTTCCGGCTCCTTCGTCAACGGCGTACTGGATCATCTCATGAGAACGAGGGGGGGCGGGGCGGCGCCGGCGCCGCCCGGGAGGCGAGATGTTTAGCCTGCTCAAGCGCGGTTTGAAGAAGACCGCGAAGATCCTCACGACCGACATCCGCGACCTGTTCCAGCTTCGGCGGAAGATCGACGAGGCGTTTCTCGAGGATCTGGAGGAAATCCTCGTGACGGCGGATCTGGGCCCGCGCTTTGCGGCGCGGGTGGTGGAGGATCTCGAGCGGGACTTCAAGGAGAAGAAGGTCCGGGATCCGGACCAGCTCATCGCTCATTTGAAGGGAAAGCTTCTCGCGAACCTCAAGGTGGTGGACAACCACGTGCGCTTCGCGGAGAAGCCTCCGACCGTCATTCTGGTGGGCGGGGTGAACGGGGTGGGGAAGACGACCTCCATCGGCAAGCTGGCGTATTATTTCCGCGAGCAGGGAAAACGGGTTCTCCTGGCGGCGGGCGACACCTTCCGGGCCGCCGCCGTCGAGCAGCTGGAGCTGTGGGCGACGCGCGTGGGGGCGGACATCGTGAAGGGGGCCCAGGGGTCCGACCCCGCCGCCGTGGCTTTCGACGCGGCGGACGCGGCGCTGGCCCGGGGCACGGACATCCTCCTGGTGGACACGGCGGGACGGCTGCACACCCGGGAAAACCTCATGAAGGAGCTCTCGAAGATCAAGCGCGTGCTGACCGCGAAGATCCCGGACGCCCCGCACGAGGTGCTTCTGGTCCTGGACGCGACGACGGGCCAGAACGCCATCAGCCAGGCCCTCCGGTTCAAGGAAGTGATCGACGTCTCGGGTCTGTTTCTGGCGAAGCTCGACGGAACGGCCAAGGGCGGCGTCGTCCTCGCCATCGTGAACCAGATCGAGACCCCCGTCAAATTCATCGGCGTGGGCGAGAAACAGGAGGACGTGCTCGCCTTCAACGCCGAGGAATTCGTCGAGGGTCTCTTCCAGTAGCCCTCGCGGCGCCGGACCGTCTCCCGTCCGTGCGCCGCGGAAAAGATTCCCGTCCGGAATGAACGCTTTCCGGCCGAACGTCCATACAGGAATAGAAAGGCCCCCGCCATGGAGGAGCCCCTGTCTTCCAGCGCCCGGGACGCCGATCTGGTGGCCGGATTCCTCGGCGGCGACAGCGCTGGATTCGAGGCCCTCCTCGAGAAGTACGGGAAAGCGGTCTTCAACTTCATCCGGCGGTTTCTGGGAGACCCCGAGGCTTCCCGCGACGTGTTCCAGGAGACCCTCGTGAGCGCCCTCAAGGACATCGAACGCTTCGACACCTCCCGGCGTTTCCTTCCCTGGATCCTGGGGATCGCCGTGAACCGGTGCCGTGAAGAAAAACGCCGCCGGAAGCACCCGCCGATTCCCCCGGACGACGGCCTGGGCGGACCCGCCTCGCATGCCGCCGGACCCGACGCCGCCGCGGCCGAGAAGGAAACGGTCGCTCGCATCGCCTCCGCCGTTGCGGCCCTCGACGACGCCCATCGCGCCGTCTTCCTGCTCAAGGTCTACGGGGATTTCACCTACGCCCAGGTGGGGGAAATCCTCACCATCTCCGAGGGGACGGCGAAATCCCGCATGCACTATGCGGTGTACGCCGTCCGGAAAGCCCTGCATGAAACCAAAGACTGACGACGCCTGAGGAACCTGCGCCGTGGAACGCTGCGAAGACGTCCGGAAAAAACTCGTGCATCTGAAAATCGGGCTCCTCTCGCCCGAAGAGAAGAAGGACGTCGAGAAACACGTCGGCGACTGCGCGGCCTGCCGGAAGGCGCTCCAGGCCCTGGAGGCGGACCTGGCCAGCTTCCGCGCCTGGAAGGACGAGCCCGCTCCCGCCGACATCCTCGACGCCGTGGCGGAACAGGCGCGCCGCGCCGCCTCCTCCCGGACCGCGCCCGCTCCCGGGCCCGAGGCCTCCCCGGAGGCGCCGCCGGCTTCCGTCGCGTCCCGCCGGCCGAGCCAGGGGGTGGACATCGGCGATCTTCTCGGGGACGACTCGCTGGAATCCCTCGAGAAGGACCTCCAGGATCTCGAAAACCTCGTGGCGACGAAACGGAAGCCCGGCACGGGCACGGACGTGGATCTCGCGAGCGCCGATCTCTACGGAAAGAAGAAGAAGGCCGGGAAACTCTCCGAGGACGACCGGGAAAAACTACTCCAGGAACTGGGGCTCGACGAGGACACGCCCCAGGAGGAGGAAGGCGGAGAGGAGGACGGAAAATCCCCCGCCCTGGAAGACATGGCCAAGATGGCCGATCAGGCCGCGAAGCGAAAGAGCCGGAGGATCCGGACCGGCGACGAGGACTGGGAGCAGCTCTGCGGCACCACCGTCTTCGACAAATCGGAACTTCCCCCCGTCCAGGGCGTCAAGGAGAAGACGGAGAAGAAGGAAGCGCCCCCGAAGGCCGAGGAGGAGACCCGGTCCACCGACGAATGGCTGTCCCTTTCCGGCACGGGAGCGGTCCCCCCCAAGGGCGGAAGCAAGAGCGAGGCGGACACGCTCTTCGGCACGACCATCCTGCCCGCGGCGGGCGGGACCAAGACGCCCTCCAAGCGCTTTTCCTCCCGGATGCTGGCCGAGATCAAGTTGGAGGACAACGAAAAGCGCGAGAGGAAACGGAAGGCCCGGACGGCGGGGGTGAAGTCCTTCCCGGTCCTGGTCGCGGTGGGCCTCCACCTGGTGGTGGGCCTGGCGATGGGGGCCGTGGTGTTCAAGTCGCTCAAGCGCGGGGAGACCCAGCCCATTCCGGTCACGCTCGACAAGGACGAGATCGAGAAGGACCGGCTCATCAAGGAGGAGAAGGAACAGGAGACGGACACGCCCGACCCCACCAAGGACGACGTGGACGAGTCGGCCGAGGAGACCGACGATGTCGTGCCCGACAACCAGCGGGTGGACCAGGGGAAACGGATCCAGATCGACAAGGAGGACGCCCCGCCCGAATACCGGCAGAAGGGCAACGTGGACATCGTCCGCCGCCAGCGCGGCACGGTGGGTGGGGGCGGCCGCTGGAAGGCGGTGGAGCGCGGCCTCGACTGGCTGAAGCGCCACCAGGACGAGAGCGGCAGGTGGGACTGGGCCGGGTACACGCGCCACTGCCGGCCGGGGCTCTGCCACTGCCCGAGCGGCATCGACCCGGAGAACTTCGGCGTCGACCCCGCCGTGGCCGAGCGCGACCCGTCCGTGCTGAGCCGGAAGAGAAACTACTCCATCGGATTGACGGGGCTGGCGCTTCTGTGCTACCTCGGCTCGGGCTACACGCACCTGCCGGTCCCCGGCGACATCCAAGAGAGGGTCTCGAAGGTCTATCTCGAGAAGCACGCCTTCTACCGGCCGACGGTGGAGAAGGCGGTCCGTTTCCTCCAGCGGATGCAGGGGCCAGACGGGTGTTTCACGCCCCGGGACCGCCTGGACATCAACCACGAGGGCTACATGTACAATCAGGGGATCTGCACGCTGGCGATCCTCGAGGCCTGCCAGATGACCCAGGACCGCGACCCCTCGCTCGAGGACACGGCCCAGCAGGCGGTGGATTTCATCTGCCGGGCCCAGGCGCCCAACGGAGGCTGGGACTACGTGTCCTACGACCGCTACCGGTGCGAGTACGGCCGCGACACGCGGACCGACGTCTCCGTATCCAGCTGGCAGATCATGGCGCTGAAGTCGGCGCTGGACGCCGGGCTGAAGGTGAGCGGGCGGGTCTGGCGCCGCGCCGACGACTACTTCCGGCGCATGACGCTCATGCGCACCGGGCACAGCCGCTACGCCGAGGGCCGGGAGGGCGAGAAGAACGGGGAGGTGCTGCGGGAGCACCTCGATCGCATCTCGGTGGGGGTGACGGCCGCGAGCCTGCTTTCGAAGCTCTACCTCGGCGCGCCGCTGAAGCGGGGCGACATCGAGAACGGGGCCCGCCAGCTCATGCTGGAGCTGCCGGATCCGGCCCGGATCCGGACGCCCGCCCCTCCCGGGCAGGCCCACAACTACCATACGGTCTACTACTGGTACTACGGGACGCTGGTCATGTTCCACCTGGGGGGCGAGTACTGGAACATGTGGAAGGAGCGTCTGGTGGAGATGCTCAAGCACACCCAGAACGACGGCACCGACCCCGACAAGCCCCAGGCCAAGGGGTCGTGGGACCCCGAGGGGGCTTTCCTGGGGAGGTACGCCGGCCGCCTCTACGTGACGGTCTTCAACATCCTCAACCTGGAGGTCTTCTACCGCTACCTGCCCCTCTACCGGACGCGGACGGCCTCCGCCCCCGAAGAGAAAGAGGAGAAGAAGACCCTCGAAGATCTGGCCAAGACGATCAACCGGAACAAGAAGAAGCGCGGCAGCGCGCTGCTGCAGGCCGTGCGGGAGGTCTCCCGGCGGTACACGCAGAACGCGGACGGCGTCCGGCTCCTGGCCCGGGTGATGCTCGACCCCGGTTTCGGCTGGCGGGCCCGGCAGACGGCGTTCATGGGGTTGAAGAAGGCCGGCGAACCCGCCCTGCCCTACTTGCGCAGGGCCTTCCTGCAGGTGGACGACAACCTGAAACAGATGATCATGATCGCCTTCGTCCGGCACAAGGACGTCGAGGCGGCCCCGCTTCTCAAGATCGTGGCGGAGGGGCGGGAATACGCCTCGGGCGTGAGGAAGGCGGCCTCCGAGGCGCTTGAAGCGCTGCAGGCGCGCTAGCCGCCCTCGCCCGCCGAACACGTATCGCCCCGCCTGGAACGCAGACGACCGGCCTTCGGACCGGTTTCACCGCCTCTGGGTATCCCCGCGCTTCCGGATGCGTTCCATCAGCTGCATGTAGGCGAAGAAGTCCTTGGGGGAGTAGAACGTGGCGTGGACGGAACGCCCGAGCACGATCGCGGCGCCGCTGGCGAGGGGATAGGGCTCGCTGGGGGGCAGGGGCCGGCCGTTGACCGTGCTGCCGAACTTGGATTTGGCGTCGGTGAAGGTGATCTGCCCGGTCCTGTCGTCCTCCTGGAAGTACGCGTGGAACTTGGAGATCGCCTGGTGGGGGACCACGATGTCGTTGCTCGACGCCCGGCCCAGGGTGATCATCGTGTTGAACCGGTTGCGGTCGGATTTCACGACCTCGACGACGAGGACCTTGGTGCGGTCCTTGCCGCCGTCCACGAAGGCGGTGAGGTGGTCCCCCTGCGAGGTGGCGGCGTAGGCCTTGAAGTCGGGAGGCAGGACATCCACGCCCACCAGGTCGATGACGAGCAGCGGATTCCTGTACCGCTGGACGAAGTCCTCCCGGGGAAGCACCGCGTGATCCCGTGCGAACTTCTCGAACGTGGGGTGGAACTCCATCGGGAACCCTTTCCCGGTAAACCCTCAAGGACATCGTGACCAGGATAGGGCTCTTCCCGGCGGGGATCAACCTATTTATGCGATTGCGCAGCCCAACCCTCGTGCGTGCCGCTTCACGATAAAAATCCATCCTGCAGCTGCATTCGGCCCCCGGCGCCTTATAATCGAGGTCTTGCGGCCGGGCCCCGCCCGCGCCGGGGAAGCCCGCGCCGCGGAAAGGACGAGCGATGACCGTCTCCTTCGAGCAGGGCCCGATCCGGCCCCCCAGCGAGGCCGGAAGCCTGCTGATCCGGCTGACCCGGAACTGCCCCTGGAACCGTTGCGCGTTCTGCCACACCTACCGGGGGGAAACGTACTCCCGGCGCCGCGCTCCGGAGGTGAAGGCGGACATCGACCGGGCCGCCGAGGCCGCCCGTTCGCTGCAGGACCTCTCCCGCCGCCTGGGCGAGGGGGGCGAGCCGGGCCCGGCGACCGTGAGCGCCTTGCAGAGGAACCCGGCGCTGACGCCCGCCGAGGTGTCGGTGGCGAATTTCCTTCTCAACGGCGGGCGGACCGCCTTCCTGCAGGACGCCGACCCCCTCGCGGGCCCGGTCGAGGAATCCGCCGAGGTCCTCCGGCATCTCCGGAAGCGCTTCCCCTCCGTCCGGCGGGTGACCACCTATTGCCGTTCCCGGACCGCCGCACGGCTCGGCCCCGAGGCGTTCCGGACGCTGAAGGAGGCGGGGCTCGACCGCGTGCACATCGGCATGGAGTCCGGATCGGACGCGGTGCTCGCGTTCATCCGCAAGGGCGTGACGGCGGAACAGCACGTCGCGGGAGGACGGGCGGTGAAGGAGGCGGGGCTGGAGCTCTCGGAGTACGTCATGCCGGGGCTCGGCGGCGTCCGGTGGACGGAGGAGCACGCGCGGGAATCCGCGGCGGCCGTCAACCGCATCGGGCCGGATTTCGTGAGGCTGAGAACGCTCGCGGTGATCCCCACGGCCGATCTGGAGCGCGAGGTCCGCGAAGGCCGCCTGGAGCCGCTGGGCGAGGACGACACCGTGCGCGAGATCCGAGCCCTGGTGGAGGGGATCGAGACGGAGACCCGCCTGGAAAGCGATCACATCCTCAACCTGCTCGAGGAGGTGCAAGGCGACCTTCCGGCGGACAAGGACCGGATCCTCGGCGTGATCGACGCCTACCTCGCCCTGCCGGAGGAGGAGCGCGTCCATTTCCGCATCGGCCGCCGGTCCTGCGCCTACCGGACCCTGCAGGATAGGAACGGCCCCCTTCGCCCTCGCGTGGACAAGATCCTGGAAGCGCTCGACATCCGGAGCGCGAAAGACGCCGACGAGGCGATCCGCGAGATGGTGAAGCGCTTCGTGTAGTCGACCGCGGATTTCGCTCATGTGCGGGACGTTTCCAGGGCGCGTTGTTCCTTTGCGTGGCGGACGTGGGATTCGACGCCGCCGGGGGGAGGGAGGAAGGGGAATCGGGCGTGGACGCCAGGTTGAACGTCGAAGGTCACCGTTCGAGCCCTTTACACACGCAACCACACAACCACACAACGACATGATCCTTTGCGCCCTCCGCATTCCCGGCGGTGAGCCTTCTTGCTTTGAGGAGCCCGAGCCATGGAAAAGATCTTCGGAAACACGCGCCTCCGTCTCGTCCAGGGGGACATCACGCAAGAGGAGGTGGACGCCGTCGTCAACGCCGCCAACAGCTCGCTCATGGGAGGCGGCGGGGTCGACGGGGCCATCCACGGGGCCGGGGGACCGGCCATTCTGGACGCCTGCAAGGCGATCCGGGCCGAGCGGGGGAAGCTGCCCGCCGGCGAGGCCGTGGCCACCACCGCAGGCGCCATGAAGGCGAAGAAGGTCATCCACACGGTGGGGCCGATCTGGCGCGGAGGGGGCGCGGGGGAAGCCGCGACCCTCGCGTCCGCCTACCGCCGCTCCCTCGAGGTGGCCTCGGAAGAGGGCCTCAGGACCGTCGCCTTCCCGTCCATCAGCACCGGCGCCTACGGCTACCCGATCGATCAGGCCGCGGCCGTCGCCCTGGAGACCGTCAAGGAGACGGTCGAAGGGACGGGACTCGAGGAGGTCCGCTTCGTCCTGTTCTCGGACGCGGATCTCCAGGTCTACAAGCAGGCGCTCGAAGCGCTCGCCTGAGCGCGTGGAGGAGGAGGGTCAACGGGGGGGCAGGGGCATGGGTCACCGGTCACCGGGAAGGGAGGAGCGGCTGAACTGCTCCTCCCCGTTCTCGGGGCGGGGTTTCTCGAGCAGCGCCTTGAAGTCGAAGCGGCGGTAGGTCTGCTTCCATGCCGCGGTCCCGTCGGGCGCGGCGTTGGCGACGTGCAGGACGCCTCTTCCCGGCACGAAGAGCACGTCGTGGAGGTTGCTCTTCATGGCCACGGGCCCGTCCATCAACCGGATCGAGGAGGCCTCGTCGAGGGTGCCGTACGCCCCCCGGATGCGTTCCACGAGAAGATCGTATCGCTTCCCTGCGGAGAGGATCACCGCGTCCTCGACGGGTTTCGGGAGGAGCGCGTGCGCCTCGCCGGGGCCGATGACATCGAAGTCCTTCCACGTGGCCCGGATGCCCGCCGCGGCGGGCCCTTCGGCGTCGGAGACGACGTAGTAGTACTCGCAGGTGCGCCGGCTCTTGCGGAAGACGTCCACGGCCTCCCGCAACGACGCCCCCTCCTCGAGGGCCCGGCGGACGAGAAACGACATGGGGCATCCCTTCCAGTGCCCCAGGCCCCCGCCGCCCATTTCCCCCACGGCCACGCCCTCGGCGTTGAGGCCCGACACGGAGCCGATGAAGCCGGCGTAGGAGACGTTGCAAAAGGCGATCTTCCCCTCTCCCTCCTGGACGATGAGGACGGCGTGCTCCTGGAGGCCCAGGTCCACGCCGTAGTCGAGAACCCGGCCGTGATAGAGTTCGCCGTCGCGCGTGGCCTTCCCGAAGACGGCGAATCCGCTGCAGTGGAAGAACTCGGGGATGAGGTTGGCGTAGAGGATTTTCGGGTAGGGCAGGCCCGCTCCCTCGGCGAGCCCCTTCATCTCCTCGATGCAGGCCGGCGGGACGTGTTCCCGCTGGAGGTTCCACAGGAACGCGAAGGCGGCCTCGAGGGGGAGACGGAGACCCTCGATCTCGACGGCGCCGTCCTTCCCGGCCTTCTCGAAAACGCCCTGGACCAGCGCGCGGATTTCCGATCGCAAAAGCCGCCCGTGCTGCCGGCCCATCTCCCGCGGGGATCCCTTCAGGTGGAGGACGGGATACCCGTCGATCCGCTCCAGCCAGCCCTTCCCCTCCACGAGGGCCCCGTCCTGCGCCGCCACGGCGGCGGACAAAGCGGCGCCCCCGATCAGAACGAGAAGAGCAACCGAAAACGCGATGCGCCTGCGTGGCATGAAGATCTCCCGTCGTCCGAAGCCGGACCACTCGTGGTAGGCCGAACCGTCGAAGGCGGTTCAGGACTGCAAGGCGGCCAGCGCGATCAGGCTCCTCTCGATCTCCCCGGTGATGCCCGCCAGGCGGATCATGATGAGGGGATCCCCCGGCTCCGGCGATTCGATCAGCCCGAGAAAGAGGTGTTCCGGCCCGATGAAGTCATGGCCCATGCGCCGGGCGGCGTCCCGCGCCGCGACGAGGATGGGGGTGAAGCCCCGCGCGGAGACCCACCGCGTTCCGCCGTCGTCCTCGCCGCCCAGGAAGGATGCCGTCTCTTCCCGGACCTCGAACACGTCGATGCCGGCCTCCTCCAGGGCCTCGAAGTAGGGGGCGTCCTCGTCTTCGAGAAGGAAATAGAGGAGGGCGGGACGGACGCGGTGCAAGGAGGAGGGATCGGTCTGTTCGCGCCCGGCCCGCACCAGGACCGTCTTCGCCTCCGCGGTCAGGCGCGAGAAGGCCTTCTCCTTCAAAGGAAGCGAGCATTCCTGGCACACGAAGAGCGTCCGGATCTTCCCGTCCTTCACCTCCGTATCGAAGGTCACGGCTTCCCGCAACCGGCATTTCTGGCATCGCATGGGCGTCTCCTCTCGGGGACCCGACGAGTCTCTCGGACCCGGTCCTGACTTAGCCGATATCGTCCCAAACGTCAAGCATGAAGACTCCCTTTCCGCCCCGGGTTCTCCTCTCATGGTACGGCAGTTTTTCACGCTTCGCCAGCTTCCGGCACCCCGCTTTTCGCGAGAGGAACGAACTGCACCGCCCAGAACACGGTCGCGAGCACGCCGAAATGGGTGAACGCCGGGAGACCCAACGTCACTTCCCCCAGGAGAGATCCGACCGCACCCACCGTGACCAGTCCCGTCAGGCCTCCGAGGAGGACGCCGAATTCGCTTCCCCGCGTCTTGAAGAACCCCGCGCCGAGTACCGCGAAGGGGAGGGAAAGGTGGAAGAAGGCACCGAGCCCGATGACGCCCTGGAACAGGAACGCGAGAAAACCGGCCACCACCCCCCAGGGAAGGAGGCCCGCGGCCCAGGCCGGCCGCCGGATCGAGAGACCCCCCGCCGCCGCCGTCCCCATCCACAACAGAACCGGTCCCAGAACCGGTTGCGCCTGAAACGACAGGCCGGGGCCTTCCACGAGAAACCAGAAAAGGGCACCCCCGAGCGTACCCGCCGCGAGCGCGCCCACCGCCACCTCCGGGTAGGAGACGGAACGGGCCTTCGCCGGCGCCGTGGCGGGCTCTCGAGGCGCGGCCGGGGACCGGGCGCCGGGGACCGGGATCTTCAGGCCCTCGGCGTAGTCCGCCGTCAGCCAGGTCTCCGGCGACCGGCCCATGTTCTCCGCCCACCACAACGTCCAGGCGAGCGAAACGTCCTCCCCCGCCAGTTCGCGGATGCGGACCTCGTCTCGCGGATCGGCGCCCGTGAGCGTCTCGAGGTTCTTCCGCGCCTCTTCCCGGCGGACGGGGTCGGAAGATCGCAGCGCCTGGAGGTTGAGCTCGATCGAACCCTTCACGAGGTCCAGGGGGGAGGCGTCCGAAAAGCCTTCCCAGAAGCCGAGAAAATCCTCGGCCCGCCGCCCGGGCTCGAGGGACGCCCCGCCTTCCCCCGAGGGGGGGAGGGCGAGGATGGACGCGCAGGCCCCGGCCAGGGCGCGGGAGGGTCCCGCGGAGAGATCGCCGATCTGCCCGGCCAGGATGGGCACGGCGGGAACCCAGGCGGTTCCGGCCAGGGTCTCGACCGCCGTCCCCCGTTGCGGTTCGCGGTCCAGGAGGGCGGCCTTCACCAGGGTCCGGGACGCGGCTTCGCCCCCGATCCCGGCGAGCGTCCGGCAGAGGAGGGAAGCCACCTCGGGATCCTGTTCGCGAAGGGCGTGGTAGCCGAGGTAGGGCAGGAGCCTTTTCACAAGGAAGTCGGCAAATCCCCGGGCCGCGAGCCGCCGCAAGCCGGAGGCCTCGCCGGGACCCTCGAGAAGGACGACCAGGGGCTCCAGCAGCTTCATGCCGAAGGGGTTCCGGTACAGGTCGGTCTCTTCGCCCGCTCGCACCTTCGCCTGGAACGCAAGGAGGACGTCGCAAGCCTCGGCGGGGCCGGGCCGCGGGCCCTCCATGGCCGCGACCTGGCGGACGATCTCCCGTCCGGCGGGGCAGAGGTCCGGCGGATCCGAGAGGGCGCGGATGAGGACCTGCCGCTCGGAAAGGGGCGCCTCTTCGTCCTCCGGCTCCACAGCGGATTCGCGCCCGGCGAGAGGGATGACCTCGCCCGGTTCTTCGGGAGGCGGGGAGGGGGCCGGGGCGGGTTCGGAAGCGGGCGCAGTCCTGGACATGTGTTCCACGAGCGTGCGGGCGTCCTGTTCGGAAAGCCGGGCGATGCGTTCCTCGCGCCCGCCGAGGCGGAAGCGGACCTCCCAGCCGAGGATCCTCTTTTCCGCGGACGCCTGCTCGGTCTCCCCGAACGCGTATTCCCCTTCGAGGGCCGTCTTGCCGAAGCGCTCGCTCACGAAGACGGCCCTGTCCGCACACAGGGCGAGAACGCCGCGATGGATGCCCTTTTCGGCGGGCAGCAGGGCCTCGACGCCGGATTCCGGGACGCCGGCGTCCGCGAGGGCGTCGAGAAGGGCGGGGGTGACGCGTACGGCTTCTTCCATGGCGGAAAAAGCATAGCACGGGCGGAGCGGGGATGTCACGCAGACCCTTCGACGAGCCCTTCGCGCTGCAAGGAAAGCCTTTGTGGGAGGCGAATCCTCCGGCGAAGCCGGAGGTTCGGCGACGGCTGCGGCATTTCGAGTTGTCTGGTACCCGTCACCTGTGACCCGTGTTGGCCGTGCTTTGCCGGCACCGCATTGATGCAACCCACCGCACGGACGGGAACCGGGTGACCGGTCACGAACCATGAAACAGACGAAACAGAAGGCAAATCGCCGTGGTCCCGGGCCGGGTGTCCGCGTGGCCCGGAACACACGCCTCCCACAAACGGTACGCTTTGCCTTCTTGTGGTTCAAAAGATGAAATGCGGTGACAGCGCGAAGGGCTCTCTGCTTCCCTTGATTGTCTTCCGCCCCCTCTCGCGGTATGATCCTTTGCTTATCCGTTTCGATGGGACCTGTCGGCCCCGGCACAGGAGGCGTCTTGGATTTTCTGGAAAGCCTGTTCAAGCCCCACAACCTGATCTTCACGCTTCCCCTCCTCCTGATGCTGTTCAACCTGCTTCTCCAGATCTTCGGCCTGGGCTTCGAGTCCCTGCTCGGCCTCGGAAGCGTTGCCGCCCCCGGCTGCCTCGGCGCCTTCTTCTCCTTCTTCCACGCGGGATCCGTCTCCTCCGCGCTGATCGTCCAGCTCCTGCTGGGGCTGTACGGGCTCTCGGGGCCCCTCCTGAACTACTTCGTGTTCCGGGAACTGGGCGTCTTCGAGGACTGGATGCACTTCGCCGTCACCCTGCCGCTCGCCCTGCTCGTCTCCGGCCTCGGAACCAAGGTCGCCCTCGCGCTGGTCTCGAGCTGGTTCCCCGCCTCCAGGACCGTGGCCTGCGAGGACCTGGTCGGCGCGGAGGCGGACGTGGTGAGCGGGCGGGTGGACCGGCGCTTCGGGCGCGCCCGCGTCGCCACCGCCTCGGGAGAAACGCAGGTCGTCGCCTGCCGCCTGGCGGAGGGGGAAAAGCCCGTGGAGAAGGGGGAGACCGTCGCGCTGGTCTCCTTCGACGCGGAAGCGAACGTCTTCGACTGCCGCCGCGCGGACCGCACGTCCTAGCAGGCCGGGAAGAGGGCGACACGCGGGGTGGCGGATCGGACCCTCCGACTCGCCTCGCTCGGTCAGGGCATTGTCTTTTCCGGAAGATCCCCGTACCAGCGCTCGATCGCGTCCCGGATGTCGTCCCGCAGGACGCGGGCCTTCTCGAGCCTCTCCTTGCGCCTCTGCTTCGCCATTCGACAAATTCATGAAAGGTTCCTGCGGCTTTGGTATATGGTTGCGGCATGTCGAGAACCTCCGCCAGCGCGATCCTGCTGCTCACCGCATGCATCTGGGGCTTCGCCTTCGTGGCGCAACGGGCGGGCATGGAACACGTGGGGCCGTTCACCTTCAACGCCGTTCGGTTCTGCCTGGGCGGCCTGGTGCTGGTTCCCCTTCTCGCGATCCTGGGAGGCCGCTCCCTCGTACGGGGAGAGCCCGGCAAGGCGTGGACGCCGGGGAAGCGGCTGGCGGGAGGGGTGCTCGCGGGCGCGATCCTCTTTTTCGGGGCGTCCTTCCAGCAGGGGGGGATCGTGTTCACGACCGCCGGCAAGGCAGGGTTCATCACCGGCCTCTACGTGGTGATCGTGCCGCTGATCGGTCTCGGCTGGAGGCAGAAGACGGGAGCCGCGGTCTGGGCGGGGGCGGGGCTCGCGGTTGCGGGCCTCTACCTGCTCAGCGTGCGGGGAGATTTCTCCATCGGCCGCGGCGATGGGCTCGTGCTGGCCGGCGCCTTCTTCTGGGCGGTCCACGTCCAGGTCATCGGATGGCTCGTGAACCGCGTGGGAGCGATCCCCCTCGCCTGCATGCAATTCCTCGTCTGCGCCTTCCTGAGCGCGGTTGCGATGCTCCTGTTCGAGGCGCCCGCGCCGGGCGCCGTCCTGGACGCCGGGATCCCCATCCTCTACGCGGGCCTGCTCTCCACGGCCGTGGCCTACACGCTCCAGGTGGTGGGGCAACGACGCGCGAAGCCGGCGCCGGCTGCGATCATCCTGAGCCTGGAAGCGGTCTTCGCGGCGCTGGGCGGGTGGCTGCTCCTTTCGGAAACGCTCTCGGTCCGCCAGCTCGCAGGGTGCGCCTTCATGCTGGCGGGCATGGTGCTCACGCAATGGCCGGTGCGGAAGGAAAAGATGCGCGAACCCAAAGGGGATGTCACAATCCCGTAAAATGCGAAAAAGGGCCGACAATGCCCGCTCTTCGGGTCATAATTGCAGTGAAAGGTGCAAGCATGAAAGGAGCCCCCATGGATCGAAGAAGATGTTCCCTCGCGGCCCTGCTCGCGTTGCTCGTCTCCCTGGCCCTGGCGGTTCCGGCCTGCAGGGTCCTCGTCTCCCGCCCCCCCGTGCCGCGCCCCGCGCAACCGGGGTACTACTGGGTCTGGGACGAACCACGCCAGATGTGGATCGAACTCCCCCTCCAGCAGGGGAACCGCCCGGACACGCACGAAGCCGATCAAAAGGACCGCGCCCGCGCGGAAAGGCGCCGCCTGGCCGCGACGCCCGTCCGCGCGACGACGTCCCAGCTGTTCGCGTCCCCCGCCTCCTACGTGGGACGCCAGGTCGTGTTCACGATCCAGGGGCCCGTCCGCTTCCAGTCCATGGGGAGGGGCCTGGTGCAGGCCGGGGTGACCTTCACGGGCAACGAAAACCTGATTCTCTCCCTCTTTTCGAATACGAATGCCGGCATCGACCGGGCCCGCGAGCTGAACGACTCGTACGGCCTGGTCTTCGGGATCTTCGACGCCGGGACGGCGCAGGCCTTCCGAACCCGGGCCTCCCTCGAGATCGCCGGCGTCGTCACCCGCCAGGGCGTTTCCCGGCCGTCCGGTCAAGGGCGCACAACCGGAGGCGTCCGGACCCTGACCGTCCAGGTCCTCCGCGTCACGCCGAAAACCGCACGCCCGCTTCCAGCCGATGTCCGGCCTCCCCGCAAGCCCCGGCCCGAGACGACGCCGCCCCGGGTCCGGAAGGATCTCGAAATCGTCGAGGGCTACACCCTGGTCAACGGGAGGCGCTTTTCGGAAAGCCTGCCCCGCCTCCGGGCCGTGGACTCGATCCAGTTCAACATCCGGGTGGCGAACCCCCGCCATCTCGAAGGGCGCGGGGCCCCTTTCGAGCTCCGTCTCCGCCTCATGCGAGGCAACCGCCTCTATCGCGATTGCGGCGTGAGACGGGGCAACGCCCTGCCGCTCCACGACACCCGGGACCGGACGATGCCCGCGCGGATCGAGACCAAGTGGCCCCTGTCGATCGGAAACGAGCTGCAGCCTGGAACCTACACGGCCCTCCTGATCTACAAGGACCTGAACTCGGGACAGTCCGTCAACCACGAATACCGGTTCGCCGTGAACCCGGCGAAAAAACCGAAACCGGAGAAGAAACCCCATCCCGTCAAACCGCATCCGGACAAAAAACCACACCCCGTCAAACCGCACCCGGATAAAAAACCACACCCCGTCAAACCGCACCCGGGAAAGAAACCCAAGCCCGACAAGAAGCCAGGACCCGACAAGAAGCCAGGACCCGACAAGAAGCCAGGAC
>CAZDSO010000080.1:0-21075 GCA_964508045.1 uncultured Planctomycetia bacterium
CCTCTGATTCCTCTGATCCCTCTGTGTTCAAGAACTTGCGTCACTTGCAGGAAAAAAGGTTCTCGCGAAGACAACATTTCACCAAGATACGAAGGCACGAAGGAAGAAGATTTGTGGGAGGCGAATCCTCCGGCGAAGCCGGAGGTTCGGCGATCCGCGTCCGCGGCATCGCCGTGGTCCCGGGCCGGAAGCCCGCGCGGCCCGGGACACACGCCTCCCACAAACGGCGCCGGCGGCGCGAGTCCCGCCACGCCGCCTTCGGCACCGTGGCTTACGACGAGTCGATGCGGGATGGGCGATGGGGGATGGGAAATTGAAGGATTGAGGAATTCCGAATTTCGAATGGAGGGATTTATAAAACATAAAATTGACAACCCCAGTGGTTGTGCCATACTCTCTCGCTTTCTACAACATCATCTTTTTTTTCGGGAGAAACAGTAGCGAACCGACGGCGTTTTTCCCATAATGCGTCCTCACGCCGGGTCGGGTAGTTCTGAAAGAGTAGGTTCCGAAACCCATGGCCAAGAAGAAGAAGGCGAAGAAGAAGCCGAAGAAGAAAAGCGGCAAGAAAAGGGGCGCTCGGAAGAAGGGCTCGTCCGCCAAGCGTGCCGGGAAGGGAGGGGGCCAGGGGAAGAAGCCCTTCCAGGGGCGTCTGGATCTGGTGACGCCGTCCGGGCCCGAGCCGGAGATCCTCCTTCCGCCGGAGGCGGAAGCCCTGATCCCGGTGCCGGAAGAGACGGAAAAGCGCACGGCGTCGCGCAGTTTCCGCAAGCGGACGGCCAAGGAGCTGGCCAAGGCGCAACGGGAGATCTCGGTCTCGGAGTTCTTCCTGAAGAACCGCCATCTCCTGGGTTTCGACAACCCGAAGAAGTCGCTGCTCACGACGGTGAAGGAGGCGGTGGACAACGCCCTGGACGCGTGCGAGGAGGCGGGGATTCTTCCGAACATCCTGGTGGAGATCCGTCAGAGGGCGGAGGACCGTTTCACGGTGGCGATCGAGGACAACGGGCCGGGGATCGTGCGGAAGCAGATTCCGCGGATCTTCGGGAAGCTTCTCTACGGATCGAAGTTCCACCGTCTCAAGCAGTCCCGGGGCCAGCAGGGGATCGGGATCTCGGCCGCGGGGATGTACGGTCAGCTGACGACGGGCAAGTCCGTGGAGATCCTTTCCAAGCCGAGCCCGAAGAAGCCGGCGCACGCGTACGAGATCCAGATCGACACGAAGCGCAACGAGCCGAAGATCGTCTCCGAGGCGGACGTGGAATGGCAGCAGGACTGGACGGGGACGCGTGTGGCGATCCACCTGGAGGCCCAGTACGCGAAGGGCCGGCATTCGGTGGAGAACTACCTGGCCCAGACGTCCATCGCCAACCCGCACGCGACGATCCGCTTCATCCCTCCCTCGGGCAAGGAGGCGCGGTTCGAGAGGAGCCTGACGGCGCTTCCGGTGGAGCCGAAGGAGATCCGCCCGCATCCGCGGGGGGTGGAGCTGGGTCTTCTGATCCGGATGCTCCAGTCGACGAAATCCAGGAACGTGACGTCGTTTCTGAAGTCGGAGTTCAGCCGCGTCTCTCCGAAGGTGGCGTCCTCGCTCTTGGAGGCGGCGGGGATTCCGCCGCGGACGTCGCCGAAGCGGATCGCCTCGCAGATGGTGGAGAAGCTCTACCGGGCGATCAACTCGGAGGCGGTGAGGATCATGAACCCGCCGACGAACTGCCTCTCGCCCATCGGTCAGGAGCAGATCGAGGAGAGCCTCCGGTCGCGGGTGGAGGCGGACTACTACACGTCGGTGAGCCGGACGCCCTCGGTGTACCGGGGGAATCCCTTCCTGGCGGAGGCGGGGGTGGCGTACGGGGTGAAGGGGATGAAGCCGGACGGTCCGGTGAAGGTGTACCGGTACGCGAACAAGGTGCCGCTCCTCTACCAGCCGGGGTCGTGCGCGGTGACGCAGGCGGTGATGGAGACGGACTGGAAGAACTACGCGATGTCGCAGCCTCGGGGGAGTCTGCCGTACGGTCCGGCGGTGATTTTCGTGCACGTGGCCTCGGCGTGGGTGCCGTTCACCTCGGAGAGCAAGGAGTCGATCGCGCCGTACCCGGAGATCATCAAGGAGATCAAGCTGGCGCTGCAGGAGTGCGGCCGGGGTCTGGGGACGCATCTTCGTCGGGAGGCGCACCGGGCGCACGAGGCGAAGCGTCGGAGCGTCTTCGAGAAGTACCTCGAGGAGGTGGTGGAGGCGGCGGCGTCCATGTCCCGGGTGAACCGGCGGGGGCTGAAGAAGCAGCTGCGCGACATCGCGCGGAAGAAGACGGGAGGCTCGGATGGCCAGGCGTAAAGGGGCTGGCGGCAAGGACCCGAGGGCGCTGTTCCGGACGATGGTCGATACGCTCGTGAAGCAGGCGAAGGCGGGGCGGAATCCCTCGCTGGACATCCCGGTGCGGAGTCTCTCCAACGTCAACTTCAACGAGAAGCGGTCCATCATCGAGCTGGGGAAGGAGAAGCAGAAGCGCTACCTCTTCAACGTGGCCCACGCCCGGAAGTTCATGCAGACGTTCCTCGTTGCCTCGGGATGCCGCACGCTTCTCGAGGAGGGGAAGACGACCTCCATCCGCGACCTCTACTACATGCTCAAGCACACCATCCAGGGCGTGAAGGAGGAGACGTTCGAGGACCAGAACGAGTCCGACCCCATCATCGAGGATCTGGAGGTGATGCTGGGGTGCCTTCGGGAGGAGCTGCACCTCTTCGCGAGCAACCGGGGGGCGCTGGTGGGGACGCTGACGTTGCGCGACTCCGGGGACGTGATCGACGCGCGCCACCAGGGCTCGGGCGGATGGAGCATCCCCTCGATCGTCGAGGAGGACGTGATCCAGTTCAGGAAGTGCGAGGCGAAGTTCATCCTGCTGGTGGAGAAGGACGCGGTCTGGCGTCGCCTCAACGAGGACAAGTTCTGGAAGAAGCACAAATGCATCCTGATGACGGGTCAGGGCATGACCCCCCGCGGGGTGCGACGCCTCCTCTACCGGATGCACAACGAGCTGAACCTGCCCGTCTACGTCTTCGTGGACAACGACCCCTGGGGCTACTACATCTACTCCGTCATCAAGCAGGGGTCCATCAACCTGGCCTTCGAGAGCATGCGCATGGCCGTCCCGAAGGCCCGTTTCATCGGCTTGAGCGCCTACGACCGGAAGACCTTCGACCTTCCCGGGAACGTGACCATCCAGCTCAACAAGCAGGACACCGCCCGCGCCAAGCAGTTGCTCAACTACCCCTGGTTCCAGAGCAAGGCCTGGCAGAGGGAGATCAAGCACATGCTCAAGGAAAAGGTGAAGCTGGAACTGGAAGCCCTGAGCAAGAAAGGCATCTCCTTCGTCACGGAGTCGTACCTCCCCGAGAAGATCGAGGGAAGGAAGTGGCTGCAATAGCCCTCGCGCTTCCGGGCGCGAGATACGATACAATGCCGGCGCGCCGCCCGCTTCCCCTCTGGAGGCAGCATGAAACCGCCGCGCGAGCCGACGCCGGACGAGCCGCGGAAAGAAGACCCCGCCGGGGATGCCCTCGAGGCGGGGAAGGAGCCCGAGGCCCCGGCGCCGGCTCCGCTGGACGCCGAAGGCGGTCCGACGCTGCTGGCCCACGAAGGCTCCGACCTCCCGCCCCCCGCACCGCGGACGCCCTCCACCTGGAACCGGGGCTCCGTGCTCGCCTACGTCCGGAGCCGGTTCGGGATCTCGAAGCGGCCCGTGGAGACGGAGGGCGGCCACCCGCTGGACGAGGTGGCGGGTCCCGGCGCGGAGGACCGTTACGCCGGGGGCCGGGAGCTGGGGCGCGGGGGCATGGGGGCGATCCTCGAGATCTTCGACCGGGACATCCGCCGGCCGGTGGCCATGAAGGTGATCCTGGGCGAGGAGGACCCGGCGCGGATCGAGCGCTTCATCGAGGAAGCCCAGGTGACGGGGCAGCTGGAGCACCCCAACATCGTGCCGGTACACGAGCTGGGGGTGGACGGCCGGGGGCGGGCGTACTTCACCATGAAGCGGGTCGAGGGCGAGTCCCTCCAGGCGATCATCGACCGGATCGCCGAGAAGGAGGCGGAAGCGCTCGAGGCCTATCCCCTCTCCCAGCTCCTCCAGATCTTCCTCAAGGTCTGCGACGCGGTGGCCTTCGCGCACTCGCGGGGCATCGTGCACCGGGATCTGAAGCCGGAGAACGTCATGGTGGGCCGGTTCGGGGAGGTGCTGGTCATGGACTGGGGGCTGGCCAAGGTGCGCGGGCGGGAGGACGCGGCCCGCGAGGCGCTGGTGGCCACGATCCGAAGCGGGCGGGAGGTGAGCCGGACGCTGGACGGGCAGGTCATGGGCACGCCCTCGTTCATGCCGCCCGAGCAGGCCGACGGGAAGCTGGATGAGATCGACGAGCGGTCGGACGTGTGGGCGCTGTCCGCCATCCTCTACGCGCTGCTCTGCCACGAGGCGCCCCACACGGGCGAGACGGTGATGAACGTGCTCGCCCGTGCTTTGAAGGGCGAGGTCCCCCCGCCCCGGAAGCGCTCCCCCTGGCTGGCCATCCCGCGGGAGCTGGAGGGGATCTGCATGAAGGGGATGGCGTCGCGCAAGGAGGACCGGTACGCCTCGGTGGAATCGCTGGGCGCGGACGTCCGGGCGTTTCTGGACCGCCGTCTCGTGTCGGCCCACCGGTACGGGTTGCTCGAGCGGGTCACGCGGTGGGTCCAGCGCCATCCGACGACGTCGATGGGCCTCGGGGTGGGGGGACTGCTCTTGGCCGCGGGGGCGGCGCTCAGCGTGGTGCTGGTCCAGGAGGCCCGGCTCGCGGATCTGAGAAGGCAGGAGGCGGAGCGGGAGAAGGCGGTCGCGGTGGACAAGGCGGAGACGGCGGAGAGCCTCCTGAAGAAGGGTCGGCGGGTCTCGGCGGTGATGCAGCGGGCCCGGATCGAGCTGGAGCCGGTGCTCAGGGCGCTGGAGGCATCCTACCATTCCGTCAAGCCGCTGGATCAAAAGCGAAAGGCGTGGAAAACGGTCTCCTCCGACGTGCAGGCTTTCGATGAAACCGTTCCCGGCGACAACGCCTCCCGCGCTTCCTGGCTCGCCCTCGAGGGCTGGCTGCGCCATCTGGGCGGTTTCGACGAGGAGGCCCAAGCGCGGTTCCGCGAATCGGTGCAAAAGGACGCGGACGTTGCGTACGGGCGGCTCTTCGAGGCGATGGTCGCGGCGGTGAAGTTCCTGGGCGCCCAGCGCATGCCGGTGCTGGCGCTGGAGGGAGGGCGTTTCCAGATCCGGGAGGTGGCGGAGGAGTCGGAGCGCGTGCGGCGCCACCGGGAGCGGTTCGAGTCGCTGCTCGGAAGGGTGGGGGAGGCGGGGGTGTGGGGGCAGAGTTCCGCGAAGGAGTTCGAGACGGTGCTCGCGGGCCTCGACGGGATCCGGGGCGGAGATCCGAAGGAGGCGGAAGATGCGCTCGGGAAGGCGCTGGGCATTCCCGAGATGATCTGGATCGAGTCCGACCTTCTGCTGGCCCGGGCCAAGGTGCGCCGGATCCTGGGGGCGTACGAGGGGATGGAGAAGGACCTCGACCGCCTGCAGAAACGCTTTCCGGACCACATCCAGGCGCGGTACGAGCGCGGCCAGCTCCGCCTGGCGGAAGCGAAGATCATCATGGGCAAGCGCCTGGACTCGCGCCCCAAGTACCTGGAAGCGCTTCAGCTGTTCGACGGGGTGGCGAAGGAGGATCCGGGCAACCTGCCGGCGGTGGCGCACCGGGCGCTGGTGAACCTGCTGCTCGCGCGCATCCACGCCCACCGGAACCTGCCCTTCCGCGAGAACTTCAAGGCCTGCTTCGAGGATTTCGACCGGCTTCTCGAGCGGGACCCGGAGAACCTCGACTACCGGAGCTACCGCGGGTTCGCCTACAAGGAGTACGCGTACAACGTCGGGCGGTACGGCGAGCCCAAGCGGCCCTGGTTCGAGAAGGCTCACCAGGACTTTTCGAGAATCCTGGAGGCGGATCCTGGAAACGTGAAGGCGTACTGCGACCGGGCGGAGGTGAGGATGGGCCTGGGCACGTGCGCGAAGGATCCCTCGGCGTGGTTCGAGAAGGCGCGGGCCGACTGCCGGGAGGCGCTGGCGATCCGTCCCGGGACAAGCCGGTGCTACACGCTGCAATCCCAGGCGTACTTCAGGCAGGCGCAGTTTCTCGCCCGGCGGATGGAGGACGCCCGGCCGATGTTCGAGAAGGCCGCGGAGATGTACGACCGGCTTCTCGAGAAAAAGCCCGGGGTGGCGGCGTGGCTTCTGAACCGGGGCATGGCGAGAGGGGCGCTGGCCGAGTACCTGATGCAGCGGGGGGAGGACGCGCTGGCGGTGCTGAGGGCCTCCGTCGAGGACCTGGCGCTGGCCGCGAAGAAGGACCCGCGCGACGGCCGCGTCCACGAGACGCTGGCCATGTCGCTCACGATGCTGGCCGGCGAGCGCGCTCGCAAGGGCGAGGACGTCGAGAAGACGATGCGCCGGGCGTTGAAGCATTTCGACCGCGCGGTGCGGATCGACAAGGGGTACTGGCGGGTGCGCCTGAACCGGGCTTCCGGGCTGATCCACCTGGCGAACCTCCTCGAGGACAAGGGCGAGGACGCGCGGGAATACCTCGAGCGCGCGCTGGCCGACTGCGATGTCGTGGTCGGGAAGGCGCCGAAGCTGGGCCGGACGTACGCGATCCGCGCCTCGATCCACCGGCGCCTGGCCGAAGCGGAAGACGAGCCGGAAAAGGCGGACGCGCTTCTCGAGAAGTGCCTGGCCGACTGCGAGACCGCCGTCCGCCTCCACGCGGCGGACTGGAATCTGTTGCTCTGCAAGGGGCGTGCGCTGCTCGCGCTGGAACGCCGGAAAGAGGCGCTCGAGGCGCTCGAAGCGGCGAGGAAGATCGTCGGGGACGGCAACGAGGCCTTGAACCGCGCGCTCGCCAAGGCGCGCGATACGGACGAAAGCGGGGGCTAGCGGCCCGATGTTCGATGGTGGATTTCAGGTTTCAGCCGTCAGATTTCAGCATCCCCTGATCAACCTGTGGCTGTTTTTCGGGGCGCAGGCTGACGTTCGTAGTGAGCCACGTAGCGGTTGCGGAGTGGCGTAGCAGCGTTGCAGAAGTGCAGAAATAAAGGTCCGCGCCTACCAGTCCGCGTAGAGGTTCTTGCGGATGGCGTCGAGGTCGCCGCCCAGGGTGTGTACCTTCCAGATGATCTCGGCGATGTTCTCGGTCATGTGGGCGTAGTGCAGCGCCTCCTCCAGCGTGTCCCCCACTGCGAACGCCCCGTGCGCCTTCACCATCACGATCTTGTAGCGCTTCAGCGCCTTCGGCAGGGCCTCGGCCATCTCCTTCGAGCTCGTGCCGTACTCGAAACCCAGCACCGGGATCCGGCGAAGGTAATAGGACCCCTCCACGTCGATCGGGATGATCTCGTCGTGCAGGATCGAGAGCGCCGTGGCGCAGAGCAGGTGCGTGTGCAAAATCGCCAGGGCCGACGTGCCCCGGTAGATGGCCCGGTGCACGTCCACCTCCGTCGAGGCCAGGGCGACGCCGCTGTCGTTCTTCTCGAGCCCCGTCTCCACCACGTCCCCGTCGCGCAGGAACCCCAGCATCGAGCCCCGGCGCGTGATCAGGATCCGGTCCCCCACCCGGAAGCTCATGTTCCCGCTGTGGGAGTTGTTGAGCCCCGCGAGAAACACCGCGTGCCCGATCCGCTTGAACTCATCGAGGATCGGCCTGTACCGCTCGACGTCCATGGTCTGCAAACTCCAATCCGAGCCGCCCGAGGGTCTCCTCCGCCGGCACGCCCTCCGCCGTCCAGCCGCGGAAGGCGTAGTACTCCTGCAGCAACAGGTCGAGATCCACAACCTTCCGCTTCGATCCGCTTCCGGGCGAGGGCTCTTCTGTAAGCCTCGCGGGCAGGGTGTCGTCCGCGGAGGTGAAGCCCTCCCTCAGGTTGAACAGCCGCTCGAGCGTGTGGATGCGCTCCCCCGCCGTCATCAGGTCCTCGGGATCGTACGCCTCGCCCGTCACCGCCGAGAGCAGCCTCGCCAGCACGATCTCGGAGACCGCGAACGTGGAGAAGCGGCACACCGACAGCGCGTCCGCCACCGCTCCCAGGTCCTGGGCGCGCACCGCGTACCCCGCCTTGCCCACCGCGGAGAAGCGGTCGATGAGACGGGGCACGCCGAGGACCTCCGGCGCGATCAGGTACCCCCCGCGGAGGTGGCACCCGCCCCGGTTCGACGTCGCGTAGCCCAGCCCCTGCCCCTGCGATCCCCGCGGGTCGTAGCCCGGCAGCTCCAGCCCCTTCACCTGCATGGCCGCGTCGTCCGCCCCGTACGTCGCGGCCAGGCGCCTCGACCCCTGCGCGAGCGCGTCCCCCGCCCCCGCGCGGGAAGCGATCGCCTCCACCGTCTCCAGCAGCTTCTCCTTTTCCCCGAACCGGATCCCGAGATCCGCCGCGCCCCGCTCGGCCAGCTCCATCGCCGCCGCGATCGTTCCCCCCGTGGAGATCGTGTCCAGCCCCAGGCGGTTGCACAGGTACCCGGCTTCCGCCACCGTCTCCAGGTCGTCGATCATCAGGTCCGGGCCCAGCGCCCACGCGGTCTCGTACTCGGGGCCCTCGCCGGCGTCGCGCGCCGTTTTCGTCTCGCGCTTGCACCGGATCACGCAGCCCATGCAGCCCGATGTTTTTTGCTGGAGGGTGGAGGCGATCGTCTCGCCCGCGAATCGCGGGGCGGCCTCGAAGTCGTTCTCGCGGAAGTTCCGCACGGGCAGGATGCCCGCCTCGTGGATCACGTTCATCACCACCGAGGTGCCGAGCTCCGGCAGGCCCTTGGACGTGAGCGGGTGGGCCCGGACCAGCTTGTTCGCCTCGTAGGTGAAGAACTTCATCTTCTCCGGGTCGGCCACGGCGATCTTCCGGCTTCCCTTCGCCGTCACGCCCTTCAGGTTCTTGGACCCGAACACGGCCCCGGCCCCGCCGCGCCCCAGCGCGTGGGCCTTCTCGTTGATCACCGAGGCGAAGAGGACGCCGTTTTCCCCCGCCGGGCCGATGCAGAGCGCGCCGGCACGCGGGTCCTCACGCGAGAGCAAAAGTCCGGTCGTCTCCGACGTGTCTTTTCCCCAGAGATCCGCGGCGTCCTCGATCCGAACGCCATCGTCGGTCACGGCCAGGGTGACGGGCGTCTTCGCGCGCCCGGTGACGATGAGGGCGTCGAGCCCGCACTTCTTGAAGAGGACGCCGAAGCGTCCGCCGGCGTTCGCGTCGCAGATCGCGCCGGTGAGCGGGGAGACGAAGCTCAAACTGTAGCGCGGCGAGGCGGGGGTCCGGGTTCCGGTGAGGGGGCCGACGGCCAGGACCAGGGGCGCGCCGGGACCGAGGGGGTCGGCGCCGGGTATCCAGGCGTCCCACAAATACCGGGCGCCGAACCCGCGGCCGCCGAGAAAGGCGCGCCAGACGGCCGGGTCGAAGGCTTCCTCCTCCGCCGTTCCCGCGCCCAGGTCGACCTTCAATACCCGGCCCATCCATCCATGCATGGAAGTCTCTCCCGGTCCGCGACCTTGTCGATTCCCGTCTCGGCCTCGCGCCGAACCCTCCTCTATAGATCCGCGCGGGAAGGGAATCAAGGGAAGGATGGAGGGGGGATTGAGGAATTGGAGCCATTTGTAGGGGCGGGGCTCGCCCCCGCCCGGACCGTCGGAACAAACCCCGGCGTCGGTTGCATGGCACGTAGCGAAGCGGAGTGCTGCAAACACCCCGGGCCGCGTTGACCGCACTGCTGCGCCACTCCGCCTCCGGCTTCGTGGCTCACTACGAACGTCAGCCGCACCCGCTGAAATCTGCCCCCCCTGCAATCTGAAATCCCTTTGTCCTCTAATCCGAAATCCGCAATCCGATATCCCCATGAACATCCCCTAGTCCTCTTCCTCCCATTTCTCCTCCTCCTCCCACTCCTCCTCTTCCACCTCCACCCACGGTTTCAGCCGCTCCTTGGGATGGAGGATGCTTTCCAGGGCCGTGTCCATGATGCTCTTCGTGAAGGCATCGGTTTCCCGGCCGATCGCCTCGCGCAAGGCGGGCAGGCCTTTCTCGGCTTTTTTGCCCATGAAGCCCAAAGCCTGAGCGGCTCCACGCCGCACGTGGGGGAAGTCGTCCTTCAGGGCCTCGATGAGTTCGGGGATCACGGTCTCGTCCATCTCGCCGAGGACCATGCTGACGTCCATCTCCGCCTCCTCGTCCTTTCTCAGGATGTCGAGCAGGGGCGCCACGGCCGGCCTGCCGATGCCCGCCAGGGCGGTTTGCGCGTCCATCTGGCTGTCGTGGTCCGGGTCACGGAAGATCTCGATCAGCCTGGGCACGGCGCTCTTGGCGAAAGGGCCGATGTCGCGGATCGCTTCGATGGCGGCGGAACGGAGCTCCTCCTCGGGAAAGTCGAAAAGGTCGACGAGTTTCTTGACGACGTCGGAGGAGCGGGCCCGGATCATGCCGAGGGCCCTCGCGCAGGCGATGCGCACCTCCATGTCGCCCTCCCAGAGGTGCCTGGCCAGATCCTGCGCCACGAACGTTCGCTGATCCTTGCCGACGGCGCCCAGGGAATACGCGGAGGCGATGCGGACGCGTGGATCGTCGTCTTCCAGGGATTTCAGAAGAGCCGGGACGACGGAGCCTGCACCCGGGCCGAAGTTGCCGAGCATCTGGGCGGCCAGGAGCCGGATTTCGGGGGCGTCGTCTTCGAGTCCCGCCAGCGCGGCGGGGATAGATTCTTTCGCAAGAGGTCCGAACGCGACGAGCGAGAACGCGGCGGCCTCTCTCAGATCCTTGTCCTTGCCCTTGAACATCTCGATCAGCAGGGGAACAGCGTCCCTGGCTTTCTCTCCCATCTGCCCGATCCCGGAGGCCACGGATGTGCGGACCTTGGGGCGCCCTTTCCTCAGGAGCTCGAGCAACGCGGGAACGGCCTCGGAAGCGGGCGGGCCGATCGAGCACAGGGCGCCCGCGGCGATGGCACTCAGTTCCTCGTCCTCGGCGTTCAGGGCTTTCCTCAGTGCAGGAACGGCTTCGACGACCGTCTCCGCTTCCATGAAGATCAGGGTTGCCGCGGCGACCTTGGCCGTCTCCACGTCGTCGCCGCCGATCAGCTCGATCAAGGGCTTCACGGCCGGTTTCCCGATCTGCGAGATCAGGACGACGGCGGTCCCCCGGATGTCCTCGTTCCCGTCCTTCAGCGCCTCGAGGAGCTCCGGCAGGGCGACCTCCCCGAGCCGGCCGAAGCAGGCCAGCGCCCCCTTGCGGATCTCGATGTTTTCGTGATGCAGGAACCCGCGGAGAACGGGAACGGCCTTCTCGCCGGCCTGGGCGAGAGCGAGGGAGGCGACCATCTGGATGGTCTGGTCCTCGTCTCCCAGCGCGAGAACCATGCGCTCCAGCACGTCCCGCCGGGCCGGACCCAACTCCGCCAGCGCGATGAAGACTTCTTTCCTGAAAGACGCATCCTCGTCCTCGGAGGCTTTCAACAGCGCGTCCGTTGCGACGGCGGCCGCGGGACCCAGCCGTTTCAGGATCCCGACGGCCATCGTGCGGTTTCTCCCGTCCCCGGCCTGCACGTGCATGCCCAGAAGCCTCCCATAGGCGGCCGGAATCCTTTCCTCTTCGGTGAGATCGCGGGACGGGAACGGGCCCTCGGGTGCCGTCTCCGGAGGGCGACGCCTGCCCAAAAGGAGACGGATGCTCGAGGCGGGGTTGGCCAGACCGATCGGGTTTCCCTCCTCGACCTCGGATCCGCCGATGTTGATCCCGACCAGATCGCCCTTCGCGTTCACGACTGGCGCGCCGCTCGTGGCCTGCAGATCGAAGGGGCCCTCGTGTCGGAAGAGGATCTGGAGCATGTCGGCATGGGTCACCTTGCCCTCGAACTTCTTCGCGGGTTCCTTCGATCCTGCCGGAGACTGGCAGACCACCCACACGGGATCGCCGGCTTCGGGGGGGGCGCCGGCCAGGCGATAGGCCCCGGGAAACGGCCTGTCCGGGGCCGGGAAGGCAGACAGGTCGCCCATGGCGATCCCGGAGACCAGCTCCCCGTCGAACAACGGATACGCTTCTTCGATCAAAAAGGGGCGCCCGCCCTCGGCCACGACCTCGTCGGTGACGGGATCGTGCAGCGCATAGCCCGAGACGCGGCGGGGCAGCTCCCGCGCCGGGATGTCCTCGGGAAGGCCGGCGGCCGGGCCGAAGAGATGCAGGGCCGTGAGCACGAGGCGCTCGCCCGTCTCGCCGTGAGAGACCACGAAGGCGTGGCCGGCGCGGTGCGTCTTCCCGTCCACCTGGAACTCGGCCAGGAAGACGGGCGGGGCGTCTTTCGGGATGCGTGTTTCGGCCGGCGCCTTCGGCACGGCTTCGGCGGAGCCCTTTCCCGTTCCGGTTTGTTCGACCGTCTTGCCGGACTCCTTCTTCCCGCCGTCCTTCTTCTCCGCCTTCCCGTCCTTCTCCTTCCCCTTCCGGGGCGATTCCGACGGGCCCGAGGCCATGGTGAACAGGACGATGCCGAGCATCGCGAGCCCCACCACACCCAGGAGGACGTAGAGCGTCGTGTAGTTGCCCTTGCCTCCCTTCGCGCGCCGGGCCGCTTGCGCGCCGCGGGCGCCGGCCGCGGATCCGGCCTTCGCCGGCCGGCCCTTGATGCCGGCCGGCGGGGTCTTGCCCTTGACCCCGTCGGGCGGGGTCCTGGACGAGGTCCTGGAAGCGGGCTTCTTCGCGGGGCCCTTCTTCTTCGCGGGACCCTTCTTCTTCGCGGGGCCGGCCTTTTTCCGGGGCTTCTTCGCGGCCGCGGCGGGAAGAGGTTCGGGTTCCAGGGGCTCGGGTTCCAGGATCTCGGCCTCGAGCGGCTGGGGTTCCAGCGGCTCCGGCTCGAGGATCCCCGCCTCGAGCGGCTGGGGTTCCAAGGGCTCCGGCTCCAGGATGTCCGGCTCCATGGGTTCGGGCTCCGGGGTCGAGTCCTCGACGCCCTCGATCCTGGGCACCTTGACGGTCTTCCCGCAGGCCTTGCACGGGAAGCGCTTCCCGGCGTATTTCATGTCGAGCTCGTAGAGCTTGTCGCAGGAAGGGCAGTGGATCTTGATGGGCATGGACTCTCTCCTTCGCGCGTCCGCCTCCGTCGCTGTCAGACCCGTTTCCTTTACGCGGGTTCCATTCTACTCGAAGAGGTTTGCACCAAAACATTTTTCGAGCCATTCGCGGTGAAGGCAAGTCGTGAATTTCGAAGGCACGAAGAACGGAAACCCTTTGTGGGAGGCGAATCCTCCGGTGTAACCCTGAAGTGGGTGCGGGAAGGTCCCAGCTCCAATCGCCCGGTCGCCGCCTTGCTTTGCAACGCCCCTTCCCGGCGCCTCCCACAAGCAGCACGGAAGAATGGCAAGCCGGTAGGCGTGGGAACCGGAACCTTGCAGGCAGGGTGGGGAGGTCGGAATCTGGTAGAATGAAGGGTCGTTCCTGGAGGTTCCGGCCGTGAGAACCGCGAAGATCGTTCTGGTCCTGCTGCTTCTGGCCCTGCTGTTCTCGGGCTGCAAGGCCACCGACACCTACTGGTCCTTCCCCGTGACCCGGACCACGGGGCTTTGGATGTTTACGCCGAAGGGATTGAAGGCGGACACGGCCGAAGAGGCGGCCATTGGGCTGGCGATCTGTGTTCTGACCCCGTTCATCCCCGTGATGATCGATCTCGCCCTCCTGCCCATCACGCTGCCCCGCGATCTCTGGGTGGCCTATTGCGGACCGGAATCCGTCGAGCCCGATCGTGCAAAGGAATTCAGGAACGAAGCCGAGGACCGAAAGTGCACCAGGAGCCTGCAGCTTCTCCATGCATGCCTCTTGCGCTACCGCCTGGAGGGCAAGGCCCTGTTTCCCCGGCGGACCGGACCGGAGAACCTGCGGGTGCTGCTCGATTACGCGCGGGACGTGGACGCCTCCCTGAAGAGAAACGTGTTCGACGAACCGACCCTGCAAAGCCGCTTCGTCGCCGCCGGCAACCTGCCGGGGACTCCCTCCTGCGTCGAAAGCCTGCTGGAAACACAGGGCTCCCCCCTTTCCGTCCCGGTCGTCTGGGAGCGGGACCTGGAGAGCCGGGGCTACCGGCACGTCCTCTTTCTGGACGGCCACGTCGAGATCGTTTCCGACGACCTGTTCGCCCGGGAATTCCCGTGGGCGGGGCAGTAGGCGGGTCCTCGACAAGACGTCCTTGGCGTGGAATCCAAGCCTGGAAAAAGGGTGACCATGAAGACCATCGGCCTGCTCGGGGGCATGAGCTGGGAGAGCACGGGGCTCTACTACCGGCTGATCAACGAGGCGACCAAGAAGGCGCTGGGAGGCCTGCATTCCGCGCCGATCGCGATGGTGAGCGTGGATTTCCAGGAAATCGAGGACCTGCAGCGCGCGGGCGACTGGGACGCCGCAGGTAAGGTCCTCGCGGACAAGGCGCGCCGCGTGGAGGATGCGGGCGCGGACTTTATGGTGCTGTGCACGAACACGATGCACAGGGTCGCCTCGGCGATCGAGGACGCGGTGCGCATCCCGCTGCTGCACATCGCGGACGCGACGGCGCGCCGGATCCAGGAGGCGGGCTTGGGGACAGTGGGGCTTCTCGGCACGCGCTTCACCATGGAGCAGGACTTCTACCGGGGGCGCCTGGAATCGCACGGGCTGGCGGTTCGGATCCCTTCCGGCGAGGACCGGGAGATCGTGCACCGGGTCATCTACGAGGAGCTCTGCCAGGGCGAGATCCGCGAGGATTCCCGGCAAGCCTTCCTGCGGATCATCCGGGATCTGCACGCATCGGGCGCTCAGGGCGTGATCGAGGGCTGCACGGAGATTGTCATGCTCGTCGAGCAGCGCCACACGGACGTGCCCCTGTTCGACACGACGGCCCTCCACGCCGAGGCGGCGGTCGCCGAAGCGCTGAAGGGGTAGCACTGGATGTGCCGGGTAGGGATTGTAGATTGGAGTCGAAAGCGTTGCCTTGGAGGGCGAGCCGCTGTTGGGACCGCCGGCTTCCAGCCGGCAGCCGCGGCCGGGAGCGCGGGCGTCCCGCCCGCAGCCCATAGATAGAAATGGGTGCAGAGGAAGAAGGACTGAAGCACTTTTTCCTTTCGACACTGAGAACACTGATGAAAGCTGAATACGCTGACGAAGTTCTTTGTGAATCATAGAAACCCCTTCAGCGTCTTCAGGTCATTTCAGCGATTTCAGTGTCGAGAAGGTCTCGGTGTCGACACTCTTTTACACTCCTTCGTAACTTGGCTTCCGACACGAAGAGACGAAGGACGAGAAGTTCGAGAAAAATCGCACCGCCAATCCTTCTTTCTTTGTGCCTTGGTGTCTTCGTGCCTTTGTGTTGTAATCGATTTGGCTCGGGCCTGCTGCTTTAGGCTTTGGAGGTTGAGCTCTCGATGGGCTGTCTCTTCGCCTTGCTCGCCGTGATCACCCCGCGCGTCGCCATGGTCTGCCTCTGGCTCTTCACCGACGCGTTCTCGCGGGCGTTCGATTCGGCGCTCTGGCCGCTGCTCGGCTTCTTCTTCATGCCCTACACCGCGCTCGCCTACATGGCCGCGATGATCTACAACGACCACCAGCTGACGGGTGGCTGGATCGTCCTGCTCATCGTGGCCGTGATCGCCGATCTGGGCTCCGGCGAGGAGGCCGGACGGAGCGGGTCGAGGAAACGCCGGCGCACCGCGCCGGAAAGCCATCGGTGAAGGAAGCACGGCGTTCGTTGATGGGGATGGGGATTGTAGATTTTGGATTGCACGTGATCAGGCTCGAAAGGACTACGCAGCACCGGCACTGGTCTCGAGAAAACGACATTCAAGCCATAGGGGTCCAATGCCCCCCGCGCTTTTTCATCCCTTCACATGAACCGTCACCGCGTTCGAGCGGATCTCCCCCTCCAGCGCTTTCTTCAACAGGACGTTCAGGCGGTGGAGCGCTTCCCCCTCCGGGGGCATCCCGCACGGCATGCGGGGCGTCGACTTGCTCCGCTCGAAGACGTAGACCAGCTGGATCCGGTAGGTCCCGGGCTCGCGCATGTCGTGAAAGCGGGAGACCTCGCCGGGAAGCCAGCCCGAGACCTGCAGCTCCTCCCCGGGCTGAAGCTCCTTCAGATCCCTGTCGGTGAGGACGTTCGCGTTCCCGCACCCCTTGGGGAAGCGGGTGGGGATCGTCTCTTCCCTCGGGGGCTTCCCCGCCGGTCCCGGCACGATCCGCGTGACCTCGAAGAGGTAGTAGGGCGAGCGCATCGCTCTCGAGGAGCCGTCCACGCAGTTGCACACGGTCAGGGGCTCGCGATACGTGTTCCTGAACTTCGCCGAGAAGCGGATGGGCTCGCCGGGCTTGTAGAGATCCTTCTCCGCTTCGATGATCAGCTTCAGGCTCTTGCGCTTGATGCGCTCCTCGATCTCGCGGAGAAGCTGCGCAGACCGAAGCGCGACCTCGCGATCCTCGGAGGCTTTCGCCTCCTCCAGCACCGGCACGGCGAGATCCTCGAGCGCCACCAGCAGCGTCCCCGCCTTCTTCCGCACCTTCCAGTCGTCATGTCCGAGCAGGGACGCCAGCTTCCTGGGAACGTTCCGGATCTCCTCCCAGGGGACGGATTCTTTGGGATCCTCCGTCTCTTGCGCGGACAGACGGCCTTCGACGGCCGGGCACAAAAAGGCGAAGGCGAAAAGGGAAGCGATGAGCATGCGTTTCATGAAGACCTCCGATCCGGGACGCGTCGGCCGTTTTCCTTCTTATAGACCGGATCCAGGGCGATCGGGTTCCCGGGAAATGGAATCGAAATGTTTTCGA
Source organism: uncultured Planctomycetia bacterium (assembly GCA_964508045.1). Lineage (GTDB taxonomy): Bacteria > Planctomycetota > JAKEIC01 > JAKEIC01 > CAZDSO01 > CAZDSO01. The sequence continues at coordinate 16,871 of CAZDSO010000080.1, forward strand.
GAAAGATGTTGCATCAGAGAAGATGTATTCTGTAATATTATTACAGTTGAAACGTAAAGCGTAACAAGAAATCCTTTGAAGGGAATGATCATGGCGGGTGGCAAGTTCAAGGGGCTGGAGAGCATCCTGAAGACGGTCCGGGACAAGCTGGAGGCCTCGGGCATCGAGTTCGACGTGGACGAGGGCCGGGCGTCCTTTTCCTGCAGGGACAGCCAGGGGGCGAAGGTGAAGTTCATGTGCATGGGGCCGGGGTTGCAGGAGGCGCGGGAGGAGATGGAGTCCTCGCCCCGGGACAACGTGGTCATGGTGCGAGTGGACGAACAGACGCGCAGGGCGCTCGACGCCTGGGTGGAGTCGGGCGCCGTGAAGAGCCGCTCCGAGGCCGCGGCGGTCTTCATCCGCGAGGGCTTGAAGGTCCGCCAGTCCGAGCTCGACCAGCTGCGGGAGGCGTTGAGCGAGGTGGAGTCGGCCCGGGAGAAGCTGCGCCGCAAGGCCGGGGAGGTGTTCGGGGGGGACGCGTAGTCCGGCCCCGGTTTCTCCTCACCGCTTGTTCCGCGGGTAGGCCTTCTCCAGCGCTTCCAGGAAGGCCTTCCAGGCGGGTTTCTCCTCGCCGCCGGGAAAGCGCAGGAGGCCCATGGTGAGGAGGGATTCCATGAACGCGTCGATGAAGGCGCGGGGGACCTTTTCCTTCTCGAGCGCCTTCTCGAACAACGCCGCGGTCTTCGGCGACCAGTCCACCATCTGGAACACGAACGCTGCGCGGATCCGCTTTACCTTTCGCATCCGCTCGAAGAAGAAGCGGAAGAACGCCTCCTGGAGCGCAGGCGTGTACTCGGTCACCCTCTTGCCCTCGTCCCGCCCCGAGGGGCAACCGAGTTCGTGGAAGACGACGGGCTTGTCGCCTGCGGCCGCGAGCACGGCGGCGAGGCGGGCGGACTCGAGGGCGGGCATCATCCCGGCGCGCTTTTGGGGTTTTGCGTAGTAGTTGAAGCAAGCGGCGTCGCCGAGGGCCAGGAAGTCGCGCAGGTAGGGCTTGGACGCGTCGACCTCGGCGGCCCGCATGGCGACGAGGACGGCGAGTCGCGGCGCCAGGGCGCGGACGCGTTTCCGCGCGGCCGTGATGAAGTTCACCATGGCCTCCTTCTCGGCGGGCACGTCGTCGAGCCGGTTGCCGGGCTCGTTGGCCACGACGAGCCCCCAGGCTCCATGGTCCCTCATCATGGGGACGGTCCGGTCCATGAGCTTCGCGTATCGCGCGAGGATGGCCGGATCGTCGAGCCGCATCCCGCCGCGCAGGCGGTAGGTGCCGGGCGCCTCCATCAGGTCGGGCGGCAGCTCGTAGCTTTCGCTGTCGATGGCCGTGATCTCCACCAGCGGGGCGAGCCCTTCGCTTTGGCAGGCTAGCAGGGCTTCGAGGAGTTCCTCTTCCCGGACCCGGTCCGGGCCGGGCTCCAGGGCGGGCCAGTTGAGGGGGATGCGGGCCACCCGCAGGCCCCGCCGGAGCGCTTCCGTCCACTTGTCGTCCAGGATCTTCGTGAGGGCGGGGGGGTTGTCCGCGTTGAACCCGCGGATGATGCCCGGGTGGTTGCCCGGGGGCAGCAGCGGCAGGCCCCGGGCCCGATAGGCTTCCAGCGCTTCCCGGAAGGCCGCGTAGCCGGGTTTCTTCCGCCCCTTCTCGTCCTTGAGCCCCAGCGAGGTCAGGAACCGTAGAAAGGGCTCTTGTTTCAGGAGATCGTCGTCCAGCTCCCCCTGCAGGGCGATCTTTGTGCCCTCCCACGGCCAGTCCCGCGCGCCCAGCCAGGAAGCGCCGAGGACGCGGTCTTCCTTGCCAGCGAGCCAGGCGAAGAAGGCCCGGATCAGCCGGGCCTGCAGGGCGGGCGAGGCGTCGATCTCCGTGGAGGTGGGGCACCCGATCTCGGTGATGAGCAGCGGCTTCTCCCCGGCGACGGCCAGCGCCTCGTCGAGGGTCCTGGCGAAGTAGTCGGGGTGGCGCGGGTCCAGCGCCTGGGCCGTGGGCGAGGGGCCGAAGGCGCTGCACGGCGCGTAGTAGGTGATCGCGAGATGATCGCACCACCGCGCCACGTCGCGCCAGTCGTCTTCCCGGCCGTTCTCGACCAGCACCAAGCCCACCCGGATGCGGGGCCGTCGCTTCTTCACCACGGCCGCCCCGCGGTGCAGGAAGGCGAGGAAGCCCTTCCACTCGTCCCGGTGGGCGCGGAAGTAGAGGTTCACCTCGTTGCCCAGGTTCAAGAAGTCGATGAAATCGCCGTAGCGGTGCAGGAAGGCTTCGAGGTGCTTCTCCCAGCGATCCAGGAGGAAGGCGTCGTCGAAGGCCCTGCCCTTCAGGTAGGGCGGCAGGTGCTTCTGGTCCATGTGGACGTTGGTGTAGCTGACCGCGACGGTATAGCCTCGCCTCTTGTGGTCGCGGAGGAAATCGAGGAAGGGATCCTCGTCGGGGGAGTCCGGCCACCCGTAGTCGCCCATCGTCTTCTCGACCCAGCGCGTGATCTCGTGGACGAAGTCCAGCTCGAAATCAGCGGCGAGCTCCGGGTCCTCGGCGGAGCCCTGCACGCCCACCGGCACGCTTCCCGCGTACGCGGCGCCGGCGAGGGCGAAACAGGCGGTCATCAGGAGCGGGACGCGAAGGCGTCCGGCGGGACGCATGGTTGTTTCCTCGAAGCCACGTCAAGAGTATACACCGGCCACGGAGGAAGGGTTTCGTCGCTGGCGGCGGAAATCCGGAATCTTCGATCTTCAACGGCATCGCATCGGGCGGTATCCTTGCCTGCATTGCCGGCGAGAGGATCTGCATCCAACAGCGCGCCGGCGCCGAAAACGGAGGACATCCTTGATGCCCTTACGCGCGATCTCGCTGCTCTTGCCGGGGCTTGCGTTCTTTTTTCTCGCGCAGGCCTGCCTGGCCCAGGCCCCGCCGCTTGCGGACGGGGACTACCGGATCGACCTCTACGGGGGCCCGGTGCTAGGCAGCACGCGCGTGGTGGGGCTTGCGGGGGCGTACGCGGCCCTCGCCGAGAAGACCGTGGGCCTGCCCTTCAACGCGGCCTCGGCCGCGAACCGCACCACCTACAGCGACACCCGCTTCGACTGGGGGCTGGGCTACGACTTCCTCTTTCCCGGCACCTTCCGGAAGGACCACTTCGACTTCGACAACAACGGGAGGAGCCTCCGGCGGAACACCTCCCTTCTGGAGCTGGCCGGCCTGATCCAGTGGGGCTCCTTCGGCCTCGGCTTACGCGTCCGCGGCCAGAGCAACCAGTTCCAGGACGACGTCTCCCCGCCGCGGATCTTCGAGGCCGGCATGGGCACCTTCCAGTTCACCGGCGGCTACGGGCTCTTCGATCACCAGCTGGTCTTCGGCACGGGGCTTCGCATCGGCTATTTCAACGTCCACGAGAGCGGCGAGGGCGAGAACGCCTTCTCCGCGACGACCGTGGGCACGGATTTCGGCCTGCTTCTTCGCCCCCAGGCCTGGCCCGTGCGCCTGGGCGCCTCGCTGCTCGTCCCGCTGACCTCCGAGGTGTCGTTGGACGAGGAGCCGGGGACCCTGCCGTCCCTCTTCCTTCCGGAGAAGGGCATCGCGATCCCGGTGGAGCTGCGCCTCGGCGGAGCCGTGCTGTTCGGGAAGCGGGCGTGGAACGCCCTGCCCGAGGCGTTCCGGCCGGCGGCCCCATCGAGGCCGGAGGCGGAGGAAACGGAAGAGGAGGCGAAGCCGGAACCCTACCTGGACGCGTTCTACGTCCTCCTCTCCGCGGAGATCGTCATCTGGGGGGCGGTGAGGGACGCGGTGGGCATCGACGGGTTCCTCCAGCAGATCGAGGAGCGGTCGGGGCGCGTCCCGACGTGCTCGGTGCGCCTGGGCGCGGAGACGGAGGTCTGGCCGGACCAGCTTCGCCTTCGCGGCGGGACCTACTGGGAGCCGAGCCGTTTTGAGGACTATCCGGGGCGCCTCCACGTCACGTTCGGCCTGGAAGCCCGCCTTTTCGAGGTGCATTTCCTCGGCCACTACACGCTGAACTTCTCGGCGGCCGTGGATTTCGCCCAGCGCTACTCGAACATCTCGCTCTCCATCGGGTTCTGGCATTGATCCCGGGGTCCTTGCTCACGAAGCCCATCTGGAGGGCCAGTGACAAGTTTGACAAGTGACGTTGTTTAGAGTGTATTGCAGGCCATAGGGTTATGGAAAG
>CAZDSO010000081.1:0-20925 GCA_964508045.1 uncultured Planctomycetia bacterium
CCTGCTCGCCGAGCCCCTGGAGATCGTCGACCTTTCCCGTTGTCCTCGTGAGGAAGGCCAGCGGCCCGGTGAACGCGCCGCCGATCGTCGCGTAAAAGATCGTCATGTCGCGGAGACGGTAGTTGAGGCCGGGATCCATGGTGTCCAGCGTATGGCCCCCCTCGAACCTCGTCGCGCCGACCTGAACGGTCATGTAGATGCAACTTTCGAAACGGGTCCAGAACTCGAAATTCACGCCCACACCCGGCGAGAACGCCTCCTTGTAGGTGCCGGTCCCCTGGTCGGCATGGTCGATGTTGGGCCCGCCGTCGATCGCGTCCAGGGCGGGAAGCACGCGGACATACAGGTAAGGCGTCTTCCCCGGTTCGGGGGGAACGATTTCACGACAAGGTTTGACGTCCTCCGCATGAAACGGTGTCTCGAAGGTGTCCATCCAGCTTGCGATGTCCACGGATTCCCGCTCCGGAGACGCCTGCGTCAGAGACGTTCCCGCTGTCAGGGAAAAAACCAAGACGGAGATCAGGAGGATGTTCTTTCCCAACCGTAAGCCCTCCATGAGGATTCAGTGCGCTATCTATACCAGAAGGAAGTTTCTACCGTCAAGGAAATCCCGCGGCTTTGCGCGGTCATTTAAGGCATCCGGAAACCCGTCCGAAAAGAAGGCCCCTGGACGAAAAGGATATGCGACTGGGGGGTTGACAATCCTTCTCGTGTTGGCGTACAAGGGCTTTGAAATGCGGGTATCCAGGCGAAGCGCTTCCCCGGCGTCGCGAGCGCCGGGGGACCGAAGTGGGGGGTGTGGAGCCTCTCCGTCGGAATACCGTCGTGGGGATTTTGGGAAAACTTGGAGGAGTCATGGCCGACGTGAAGCTGAAACCGGAGGAGAAATTTCGTCTCCTGGAACTCACGCGGGACATCATCTGCGGAGCCTGCCAGTCCAGCAACAAGACGTTCGAGCGCATCCTCGACACCATCGACCTCATCTACGTGGAGGTCGAGAAGATCTACCTCAGGGACATCGACCGCGAAGACTGACCGGCGCTGAAACGTCGCGCCGCGCACCAGCATGCGAGAGACTTCCGAGGCAGAGAGCGCCGGTGAGGCCGGCGAGTCCGGCCTGATCCGCCGGCTCAGGGCCGTTCTCCCGCCCGCGAAGGCCCCCCTCGTCGTCGGACCGGGCGACGACGCCTGCGTGCTCGCCCCGCCTCCCGGCGAACAGATCGTCTTCACCATCGATACCCTGGCCGAGGACGTCCATTTCAGGAAACCCTGGACCTCCCCCGACGCCCTCGGCTGGAAACTGATGGTCCAGGGCCTCAGCGATCTCGCCTCCATGGGCGCCCGGCCGCTCGGCGCCGTCGTCGCCCTCTCCCTGGAGGCGGAGACACTCGTCTCGTGGTTCGACGCGTTTCTCGAAGGGCTTCTCCGGGCGGCCGAGGCCTACAAAGCGCCCCTGGCCGGCGGGAACCTCGCGCGGTCCATGGCCGGCGTCACCGCCACCGCCGCCCTGACCGGATCCGTCTACCCCGGCGCCGCGCTTCTTCGCAGCACCGCGAAACCCGGCGAGGCGATCTGGGTCACCGGCGCCCCCGGATCCGCGGCCGCCGGACTGGCCTGGCTCGAGGAGGACCGGCCGGCCGAAGAAGGGGAAGCCGTCGTCGGAAAATTCCTCCGCCCCGTCCCCCGACTCGACGAGGCCTGTTTCCTCCGCCACGCCGCTAACGTGCGCTGCGCCATCGATCTCTCCGACGGCGTGCGCGCCTGCGCTTCCCTCCTGGCCGGGGAGAGCGGCGTCCATGCGGAGCTGGACGCCTCGCGCCTTCCCGCCGGGAATCCCCTCGACGACGCCGCGAAGCGCCTCGGCCGGCCCCCCGCCTCCCTCGGCCTCGACGGCGGCGAGGACTTCGAACTCCTCTTCACCGCCTCCCCCGGCGCGGTGGAACGCGTCCGGATGCGCTTTGAGAAGAAGTTTGGCGTCCCCCTGACGCGCATCGGCCGGGTGCTGGAGGGCGAGGGGCTCGAGGTCCTCGGCGACCCCGGCGAAGAGGCCTTCGAGCATTTTTAGAGGGTTTCAAGATCCCCATTCCCTTCGTGAACGGGGGATTTCGGAATTGCGTGGCTCACTACGAACGACGGCCCGTGCCTGCGCGCCGCCGTCGCACCCCGACCGCGCCCCCTTACCCCGCGAAGTTCTCGTCCATCTCCTGCTTTGCCTCGGCGTCCGCCGGCGCCTCGCCTTCCATGCAGCCGAGCGCGGAGGCCTCGCGCCGCTTCTCGAAGCCCGTGAGCAGCTTGCCCGCAAGCCACATCAGCCCGAAGGGGAGGACGAAGGAGAGCGCGATGTAGGGCAAGAAGCCCGAGACGAAGGAGGGGTCGATGGGGGGCTCCTCGGCGAAGCGGTTCAGGTTGAAGAAGATGAGCGCCACCGAGAGCCAGACGAAGAAGAAGTTGGGGATCGCGTCGCCCGAGCGCATGAGCTTCATGCCGCGCGTGCGCTCCCGCGTGAAGGGGAAGAACAGGTTGGAGCCCATGTGCCCCAGCTGGTCCTCCAGGACGTGGGTCAGCCACCCCACGCCGGCGCAAGCCGCGAAGACGGGCCCGAGAAGGGCGAACACCAGCGCGGCGAAGACCGCCCCGCCGGTCAGGCTGTGGCTCCAGCGCCGGTGCCAGGGGATGAAGGCGATCTGTACGGCGCGGCCGTCCCGCGTCTTCTTGAAGCCGAGAGAGGGGCCGTTGAAGATGTCCACCGAGCTCTCTTCCTCGTAGTCGTACCGGATGGGGTGGGGGAGCTCGACCGTACATTCCTTTCCCGCCTGGCCGTCGTCCAGCTCCACCGGCACCTGGCTCATGGTCACGGCCGGGCCGATGCGAACCGTGAAGGTCCCCGCCTTCGGGTCGAACCGGAGGAAGTACTGCCGGTGGAGGTCCCCGCTGAGCTTGGCGGTGTGGAACTGCGCCTGGATCTCCTTCCCGTCCGCCTCCCAGGCCATCTCCACGGCCTTGCGGCCGACCTCGACCAGCGCCTTCGGGTCGGGGGTCCTCGGGTCGGGATCGCCCTCGAGGTGCTTTCGCTCGATGAACTGGGCGAGCTTGAAGTCGAGGGTGTCGGGGAGGATGCCCCCCACGCCCGCCAGCACCATGGCGAAGGAGGTGTGCTCCGCCGCGCCCGTGATCGCCGGCTCGATGAAGCTCGCCGCTGCTACGCCCGAGATGAAGTGGGTCAGGCCCTTCATGGGGGCATGGTAGCGAATGCCGCGGGGAAATGGAAAACGGGAAATGGGTCGAGGTTCTCCCGGTCAGGGCATGGACCTCGATAATATGTATATGTTATTATGCATATACAATTCCAGGAGGCGCCATGAAACGCACCACCATCATGCTGCCCGAAGACCTGAAGGCACGGGCTGAAAATCGGGCGAGAAACCAAGGGGTCTCCCTCGGAGAGCTCGTCCGCCTGGCGCTGGAGAGGTTGCTGGAGAGGACGCGGAAAGGAGGCGGAGCGGAGGATCCCCTCTTCGCGGACGAGGCCGTCCATACGGGGAAGAACCCCCGCGACCTCTCGGAACACCACGACCGGTACCTGTACGGAGAAGGCGATTGATCTACCTCGACACCGGGGCCTTCCTCGCACGATTCATCGAGAAGGACCAGCACCACGAAAAAGCCTCGGAGGTCTGGAAGCGGCTTCGCCGTCGCTCCGAACCCTGCCTCACCAGCAATTTCGTGCTCGACGAGACCTTCACGCTCCTGGCGCGCTGGGCGGGTGTTCGTTTCGCCGTGGATCGGGCGCGGAACCTGTACGCGTCACGGTTTCTGACCATCCTGCGCCCGGAGAGGGAGGACGAGATCAAGGCTCTCGCCCTGTTCGGGAAGTACGGGGATCAGGCCGTCAGCTTCACCGACGCCGTCTCCTTCGTGCTCATGCGAAAGCACCGGTGCAGGCGCGCCTTCACCTTCGACCGCCACTTCGACGCGGCGGGCTTCACGCGCGTGCCCTGAAGGCGCTTTCCCGAGAGCCTTTCCGGTGCTGCCTTGCCTTCTTGAGCCTGATCACGCTGATCGAAAGCTGACGGCTGCAATCTGAAATCCAATGGCCTGCCCCCCCACCTAGCCCGGATTATTCATGAAGACGTAGCGAGGTTGCCGCAAGTGCCTGAGATGCGAGGAGCAAGACGATTCCGGTCCGGAGCGTGGCCAAAGCGCCACGTGAGGGCCGGAATCGTCGCAGCGACGAAGCAGATCATGTGCTTGCGGCGACCGCAGTAGTTTTCATGAATAATCCGGGCTAGAGCAACCCCAGAAACCCCGCCACCCTGTCGCCCACGCCGGCCATGTTGAGGATCACCGGCACGAGCAAGACGCCCATGCAGTTCATCCGGCGCGAGTTGAAGTAGACCGGGATCAGCCCGATCCCGGTGGAAACGAGGGCGATGATGAGTCCCTGCCAGCCCGTGATGACGAGCACCAGCGCGGTGATGATGCAAAGCGTCACCCAGGACAGGACCCGGTAGTCGACCTTCTTGATGAGCCAGAGGATCCAGCCGGTGAAGAGGAGGAGGAGGAAGAAGGCCAGGGCCCCGGCGACGAGGATGGCGCCGATGACCATGTAGAACTCGCCGCTCGTGCGCGGCGTGAAGATGCCCGACATCATGATGGCCATGCCGCCCCGCTTCAGGTGCAGGCCCGGCACGAACATCAGCAAGAAGCCCCCCACGTAGTAGACCAGCTTCGAGGCGCCCTGGGAGATGATGAAGAGACGGTCGTCCCGCTGGGCCGTGGCGTGGCCTGCGATCAGCCCTCCCATCCCGCCTGTCACGATGGGGAAAAACGCTGCGAACAGGCCCCCCAGGCAACCCGCCCCGACGCCCCGCAGCCACAAGGACGGCAGGCAGTCGACGGTCCGCGGTGCGGCCTGCTCGGGGATGTCGGAGGGCGAGAAGGCGTTCTGCAGCACCCACGGAACGGCGAACAGCCCGATGAACGCCGGCATGATGTTCTGGAAGGAGGACTCCAGCGCCACCAGCGGCCGGTAGAGCAGGATGAAGCCCAGGAACCCCGAGAGCAGCAGCGTGGCGATGCCCGCGAGCAGCGTCTTCCACCCGTCCCACAGCCGCGCCCACGGCGAGGCGCCCCGGCCGCCCCCCTTGGGCCATTCCGACATCACGATGAAGACGAGGATCAGCGAGAGGATCCAGAAGAGATGGGGGCTGACCACCTTCCGCACCGCCTGGAAGACCGGCGACGCGAAGGGGGACAGCACCGCGAGGAAGAGAAGCCCCCCCAGCCCCCCGATGCCCGTCAGCACCGCCGCCTCGCGGCCGCGCCCGGTCATCAGGAACTTCTGCCCGGGCAGGGTCATGAAGATCGCGCTCTCGTCCGGGGCGCCGAGGAACACCGCCGGGATCGTGTTCACGATGGCGTAGCCCACCACCAAACCCATCAGGAAGCAGGCGATCATCTCGTCGGGAAACGCCCCCGTCTCCCGCGCACCCGCCGAGACGATGAGGAAGATCCCCGCGACGTTGTAGATGTGAAGGGCGGGCAGGCAGGCCAGCAGCGAGGAGAGCACCGCGCCCGTGCACGACGCCAGGATCAGATGGATCATCGTCACATCCACGTCCAACGTCTCTCCCAAATCCTATCGCAGCAAATCCGCAACCACAAAAGGTACGTCTTCAACACAGAGGACGCAGAGAACAAAGAGGTCACAGAGCGGGAAACGTCCAACGATGAAAAACCCCAGTCCAAGGTCCGAAGTCCTCGATGCTTTCGACCTCTTGGCGTTGTCGGGCAAAAGACCGCGTCAGTCCACCGCGAGCACGTCCCAGCCGTTCTCCGGCACGACCTGGATCTTCTTGTGGTACAGCTGCACCTTGCCCACGACCTGCAGCGTCCGCCCCACGGCCAGATCGCCCGGCTCTTCCATCCCCTGCTTCACCGCGTCCCAGACCACCACCTCCGCCGTCTTCCCCGACCCGTCGTCGAGAACGATCCGCGTCCCCAGGACCTCGTCCTTCTTCCGGATCGGCTCCAGCGAAGCGACGGTGCCCACGAGGATCACGAATCGCCCCTCGTCCGATCTCTTCAAGGAGGACGCGCGGCGCTTCGCAGGCGCCGCGGGTTCCCGGGGCGCCTCGGGGGAGGCTTCCAGGACCCGGATGCCCGCCGGATCGCCCGGGTTGACCTGGAGGCGCCCCTCGTACGTCTCGATCGTGCCCCGGATCTCCACCGTCGCGCCGGGCCCCAGCCCCGCGGCTTCTTCCGCCCGGTCCAGGATCTCGGCGCGGAGGAAGGATTGCACCGTGGAGGATCCCGACCTCACGGCCAGCAGCGTGCCCGTGCGGTAGGTCTTCATGTCGGCGACCTCGCCGCGGATCGTGGCGGATTCGCCCACGCGCCCGCGGGTCACCGTCTCGAAGCCCGGCCCGGGTCCGTCCGCCGGCCCTTCGCTTCCCTCGACGCGGACGCCGCGAAGGCCCGCCAGCTTGAGCTGGAGCCGGCCCTGGTAGACGTCCACCTTCACGCGCGCCGTGAGGATGCGCCCCTTCTCCACCCCGCGCTCCAGCAGCCCCTCGAACGCCTCGCCCCAGGCGACCAGCTCGGCGCGCGTGCCCGCCAGCTTCACCACGCCCGGGCGGGCGGAGCCGGGGGGCGGGGGAACGACGTCGAGCACCTCGCCCCGGACGCGGAGGCGGCTTCCTTTCATGGAAGGGTCCACGTCGCCCGGGGCGAGGAGACCCGGCACGTCCTGTGGCGGTTTCGGCGCCGGCGCGGCGGGAGACGTCCCCTCGACGGAGAGATCCTCCGCGCTTTCCAGGAGGAGTTGAATCTTGCCCCCGTACTCGCCGACGGTGACGCGCGCGGCCACGACCGCCCCCGTCTTCACGCCCCGGGCTTCGAGGCCCGGCCACATCCGCTGCCAGACGACGAGGTATCCCGTCGCCCCCTCCTCCTCGAGCCGGACCTTGTAGGGGACGCGGCTTTCCGCTTCCGGGGCGTAGATCCGGGTGACGCGCCCTTCGACGCGCACGATCTCGCCGATCCGATCGAAGTCGAGGGCGTTCAGGGAGACCCGTTTGGCTTCCTTCCGCTCCAGCTTCACGTGCTCGGCCGTCTGGAGATAGAGAGAGACGCGACCTTCCTCGCCGATCCGGACGCTGCCTGCGGCCGTGATCTTGTCGCCCCGCCGGGGCAGGAGGTCCCGGGATTCCAGGGACATCGCGGCGTGGCGGTACGCCTTGAAGCGGGCGACGCCCGTCCCGTCGTCCACCTCGAAGCTCAGGTACTCGAGACGCCCCTTCTCGTCGCGGATGGGGGAGACCTTGCCCACCTCTCCCTGGACCTCCACGTAGGCCATGTTCATGGTTTCCACGATCTCCCCGACCTTCACGCGGGAGAGGTCGCGATGGACGGCCCACAGGTAGAGGAAGAACAGACCGAGGACGGCCAGCGCCACCGCGCCCCACTTGAAGAGCCTCACGCTGATCCGCGTCTGGATCCCCGCGCCGCAAAAGGGGCAACGGGCCTTGGGTCCGACGAACCGCCCGCAACTCGGGCAGAGCGAGGCCTCGTCCACCGGGATCACCGGCGCCTCGACGGCGCCCTCCCGCCTTTCGTCTCCGTCCGCCATTCGTGCACCCTCCTACGGTCAATGCCCCGCCTGCCTTTTCACGGCCGTTTCCTCTGCAACATTCTTGAGACTGCCGTTTGTGGTCGGAAAGCGAAACCGATCATGGAACATCTCGCTCCTGCCGGCGCACGTCCTCCGCGATCCGCCCGGCGATCGTTTCCGCCGGCGTCTCGCCCGAGTCGACGACGAGATCGTAGATCGAATCGTCGTCCAGGTCGAACCCGTAGAAGGCGAGGTAGCGCGTGCGTTCCGCCTCCTCGCGAACCCGGATCTCCTCCTCGGCGCGGGACACCGGAATGGACGCCCGTTCCGCCACCCGGCTCGCGCGCACGGGAAAGGGTGCGTGGAGCCAGACGCGAAATCCGGGAATGCCGGCCTGGTGCGTGAGGAAACCCGCCAGACGCCCCTCGAGGATCACGTCGCCCTTCCTCGCCACCTCCACCTGCTTCGCGTCCAGCTGGCGGTCGATCGACCGGTCGGTCTTGGCGAGGCGGTGGAGCGCGGCGATCGAGACACCACGCTCCCGGGCCAGGGCCCGGAAGATGTCCCCCACGTTGTAGGAGGCCAGCCCCATGAGATCCCGGACGCGCGCCACCACGGTGGTGGTCCCGCTTCCGGGATAGCCCGACACGGTGATCAAGATCATGGATCGTCCGCCCAAGGGAACCGACCGCGATCATGCCAGCTCGGGCAGGCGATGTGAAGCGTGGTTGCGTGGGTGAACGAGCAGCGGTGAACCGATCCTGCGGCATCAAACCCGCTCCGACACTTTGCTCCAATCTCCAATCGACAATCCCTCCGCGTCCCTGCTCCTCTGGCTGAAATCTCCGATCCCTAGGCGCCCTTCGTCCCGAGGTCCTCCGGGGCGAACGCGTCGGGCAGGAGCTTCTTGAGGGATGTCGTCCGGAAGGATCCCGGAACGTTCCCGTAGACGATGGGCAGGTCCACGGCGAACTCGCGGAGCACCTGCAGGCAGGCCCCGCAGGGCGTGACGGGATGGTCGCCGTCGCACACCAAAGCGAGCTTCCGGAACGACCGATGCCCCGCCGTGACGGCCTTGAACACCGCGACACGCTCCGCGCAGACGGTCAGCCCGTAGGAGGCGTTCTCCACGTTGGCCCCCGTGAAGACTTCGCCGTCCTCCGCGAGAAGCGCCGCGCCCACCGAGAACCCCGAATAGGGGGACCACGCCGTCTTCAGGGCTTCCACGGCCAGGGCCTTGAGATCTTCATCGGTCTTGTCCATCGAACCACCTCTCGGCATCTTCGAGCAGACGGGCGCGGACGCCCTCGGGCTGGAACGAGCACGCGAACGCGTTCCCGGCGACGGCACGGATCTCGTCGTCGTCCAGGTCGAAGACGCGGGACGCCAGCGAGAATTCCCTGGACAGCGCCGTCCGGCACACGGCCGGGTCGTCCGTGTTGAGAATCACGGGAATGCCCGCGTCCAGGTACGCGCGCAGGGGATAGTCCTCGAGAGCGGCGACGGCGCCGGTCAGGAGGTTGCTCGTCAGGCAGGCCTCCACGGCGATGCCTTCCTCGGCCACGTGGGCCATCAGCTCCGGATCCTCGAAAAGCCGCACGGCGTGGCCGAGGCGGCTGGCCCCGAAGAGGAAGACCGCTTCCTGGAGGTTCTTCACCGGCCCCACCTCGCCGGCGTGGATGGTCAGCGGAAGGCCGGCCTTTTTCGCCTCGAGCAGGGGTTCGTGGTGGGGAAGCGCCGGGAAATGCAGCTCGTCCCCCGCCAGATCGATGCCCACGATCCCCTCGTCCCGGCATTCGAGCGCGGCTTCCACCGTCTGGAAGGACGTGGCGGGAGACGCGGACCGGTAGCAGGAAAGGATCAGACCCGCGTCGATCCCCGCGGCCGACGCCCCGGCCTCCAGCCCCCGAAGCGCCGCCCGGACCACCGCCAGGACCGGAAACCCTTCCGAGGCCTGCAGCGCCGGCGCGAAACGGGCTTCCACGTACGTGACGCCGTCCGCCGCCTCGTCCAGAACCAGCTCGTAGGCGATCCGCTCCACCGCCTCGCGGTTCCTCAAAAGCGGATAGAACACGTCGAAGGTCTTCAGGAAATCCGCGAGGCTCCGGCACCCCGGGCCGGCGGTCACGTGGGAGGCCAGCGCGCGCTCGTCCTGCGCCGGAAGGCGCACGCCCTGGTCGCGGGCGAGGTCCAACAGGGTCGCGGTCCGCACCGCGCCGTCGATGTGGACGTGCAGGTCGGCCTTGGGCATCCGCTTGAAGGTATCGAGGTCGGCGTTCATGGGTTGTCCCGGCAGAAGCAGGGCGTTTCGAACGGGCTGAAAAGCTCCGGAGGCCCGTTCGGCGGCCTTACTGTTGCAGAAAGAGGATGTCTTTTCAACATCAGGAACCGCTCAAAGGCTTCCCACGACCGCTTCGATCAGTTTCCCAAGCGACGCCGCCGCGGTCTTCCCCGTCGCCAGCACCTCCTCGTGCGAGAGCGGCGAGCCGGACAGCCCCGCTGCGAGATTGGAGATCATGGAGAACGCCAGGACCTTCATGCCCGCGTGACGCGCGGCCACCGCCTCGGGGACCGTGGACATGCCGACCGCGTCCGCGCCCAGGGCCTTCAGCATCCGGATCTCCGCCGGCGTCTCGTAGGAAGGTCCCGGCATGGCGGCGTACACGCCCTGCGCGAGCGGGATGCCGAGCGCCTCCGCTTTCGCGAGCGCCGTCTCCCGCAGCCCCCGGTCGTAGACCTCGCTCATGTCCGGGAACCTCGGCCCGAATGCGTCCAGGTTGGGACCCGCCAGGGGATTCGCCCCGATCAGGTTCAAATGGTCGGTGATGAGCATGAGGTCGCCGGGGGAGAGGTCCTCGCCGATGCCCCCGGCGGCGTTGGTCAAGACGACCGTCTCCGCCTTCAACCACGCCGCCACCCGGACCGGAAACACGACCTGCGGCAGGGGAAACCCTTCGTAGGCGTGGACGCGGCCCTGGAAGACCGCTGTCTCCCGGCCCCGGAGACGGCCCAGGCGAAGCCGTCCCGCGTGCCCGGACACCCCCGAGACGGGGAAATGGGGAATGTCCTGGTAGGGGATCGCCACGCCCCCTTCCACGGCCTCCGCGAGATCGGAAAGCCCGGAGCCCAGCACGAGGGCGACCGCGGGGGACGTGCCCGTTCTGGATGCGATGAAATCCGCCGCTTCCCGGATCGTTTCCATGACGCCTCCTGCTTCACGAGTGCGGACGATCGGCGCGGACGAAACCGCAGAGGACGCAACCGGACAGCGAATCGGAGAAACGGATCAGGAACCCCTCCTTGTCGAATTCCGCAGGGCATCTCATCGCAGCACCCTCGCCGGGCGGAGCGCTTCCAGGGAGACCTTCGAGCCCGCTTCGAGGGGCTCCCGGGACTCCGCCGTGACGGTCACGCCGCCCGCCTCGAGCTCCATGAGATAGCGGCCCGCCGCGAAAACGGAAGCCTTGACCGTGAGGGGACCGCCGTCATCCTCCTGGACGCTCAGATCCTCGGCACGAAGGGATACGCGGACGGTCCCGGCATCGGGCGGATCCGCCACCGCGAACGTCCCGGCGGGACACCGGAGCGTCCCGTTCTCGAGGACGCCCTCCAGGACGTTGTTGCGTCCGAGGAACATCGCGACGAACTCCTCCGACGGCTCGTAGTACACCTCCGCCGGCGGGCCGATCTGCCGGAGCGTCCCGTCCTTCATGACGCCGATCGTCTCCCCGATGGACAGCGCCTCGAACTGGTCGTGCGTCACGTAGATCATCGTGACCTCGAGCGTTTCCTGGATCGCCCGGATCGACTCGATCAGGTCCCGCTTCAGACCGGCGTCGAGGTTCGCCATGGGCTCGTCCAAAAGCAGCACGCCGGGTTCCGTGACCAGGGCGCGGGCCAGCGCCACCCGCTGCTGTTCCCCCCCGCTCAGCTCGTGGGGATAGGCCTTTTCCCGGCCCTTGAGACCGACGAGGGCGAGTGCTTCCGGGACCGTCCCCGGATCCTTCTCCCCCCCCCCCGCGAAGCGGAGGTTTTTCTCCACGGTCATGTGGGGCCACAGCGCCAGGGACTGGAACACCATGCCGACGCCGCGCTTCGCGGGAGATACGCGGGAACGCGGATCGTTGACCACCGTCTCCCCGATGACGATGCGCCCGGCGTCGGGAGCCTCCACCCCGGCGATCATCCTGAGCGTGGTCGTCTTGCCGCAACCCGAGGGACCGAGGAGGGCCAGGCGCTTCCCCGGTTCCACGACGAGGTCGAGGTTCTGGACCGCGTCGCGATTCCCGAACCGCTTGGTCACCTCTTCGAGACGGATCCCGGCGGGCATGGGACCTCCTTTCGGGGCCATTCTCCCCCAAAGGGAGCGGGAACGCAAACGGGGGAAAGGAGATTCGGAATCCGGTCCCCCCCAGGCGGGATTCGACGTATACTGGTGGCAGATTGGGATGGAATGCATGACAGGAGGCGCCATGAAACGCTCTTCCGTGATCCTGCCGGTCCTCGTCCTTCTGATCGCTCCGCCGTCCTTTGCGAAGGACGAGGGGGCGCCCGGCGGGAAGCCGAAGGAGGAATCCCCCTTCCACGCAGGCGTCGAACTCGAGGTCTACCGGTCCGAGATCGACCTGGAGATCTCGGACCTGGACGGCGTCGACTGGCAGGGAGACGTCATCACGGGCAAGGTGGCCTCGGACCCGAACGACAACGCGGACTACGCTACGCAGAGGTCCTACGCGGGGCTGAAGGGCGTCTTCGCCTTCGCGCCCGTCAGCGACCTCTCCCTGCAGGGATTTCTCAGGCTCGGGCAGGTCCGTGACGTCTTCCAATCGAGCCTGAAGGAAGGGTCCTTCTTCCTGGACTGGGGCGACAAGCCGGAATCGGACGTCGTGTCCTTCGTCGGGAGCGTCTACTTCGGCGCGGGCGCCGGCGCGACCTATGCCCTGGACGCCTTCCGCATCGGACTGGACGTCGCCTTCGGCACCAACTCGTCCGTGTACAACAACCAGTCCTGGTTCGGAAGCCGCACCGACGGCTCCATCTCGATCCTGACCTTCGAGGCCCACGTCCGTGCCGCCTACGACTTCGGCTTCGTCGTTCCCCGGGCCTCTTTCGGCCTGTTCCTCTACTCGGCCAGCGGTGAGTTCCAGGAGATCCTCAAGAACAACGGGCGAAACAGCCGCTACGAGGCGAACTTCGAGGCGATCACGCCCCTGACGCTCGTTCTCGGCGCCGACATCCCCGCGGGCGAGCAACTCAACGCCTCGGTGGAGGTCTCCCTGTTCGGCGAGTACGCCGTGCGCATCGCCCTCGGCCTCCGCTTCCTCTGACCGGCCTCAGGCGCCCGCGCCCGGTCCGGCCCCGAGGCGGGCCAGCATCTCTTCGGCGTCGGAAGCGGGCAGGTCGCATCGTCCCTCGCGGCAGACGTAGGCCACGGCGCCGTCGTTCCGGGGCGGCTGGTTCGCGGTGAACGGGGCGAGCGCGGCGACGGGTCCGGGGTCGGATCCCGCCGGGCGGAACAGGACGACCTTGTTGGGGACGAAGACGGAGCGCAGGGCCTTCAGCAGGGCGCGCGTGTCCTCCCCCTGCGTGTCGCCGGCCACCACGACCTCGAAGGCGGGGCCCAGGGAGAAGTCCGTGGCAAGGAGGAAGTGCGTGTGCCCCAGGGGAAGGGCGCGGACGGTCCCCCCGAAGGCTTCCGCCGTTTCCAGGGCGCGGTCCTCGTACCGCCGGTCGCCGGTGATGCGCGCCAGCTTCAACAGGTTCAGCAACGCCACCGCATTGCCCGAGGGCAGGGCGCCGTCCAGGATCTCCTTGCGGCGCACGGGCACCTCCTTCTCCCCCGTTGCCGTGAAGAAGAAACCGCCCCGCTTCGCGTCCCGGAAATCTTCCAGCATCGCGTCCGTCAGCGCCTTCGCCTCCTCGAGGTACCGGACCTCGAAACCCGTCTCGTAGAGCTCCATCAGGCCCCACGCCAAAAAGGCGTAGTCGTCGAGGTAGGCCGGGAGGGCGGCGTCCCCGTCGCGGTAGCGATGGAGGAGACGCCTGTGATCCCGCCGGAGCTTGGCGAGGATGAAATCCGCGGCTTTTCGTGCAACGGTCTCGAAGGCGGGCTCCCCAAGGATGCGCGCACCCCTCGCGAGCGAGGCGATCATGAGGCCGTTCCAGTCGGTGAGGATCTTCGTGTCCTTGAAGGGGCGGACCCGGCCCTCCCGTGCGCGGAAAAGCGCCTCCCGCGCGGCTTCCAGCCGTGCTTCCACCTCGGCCTCGGACAGGCCCCGTCGCGCGGCGAGGGCGGAAGCCGTCAGGGGAGCATGCAGGATGTTGGCGCCCGTGGGGCGCCCGGTGGCTTCCGCGGCGAAGTTTCCCTCCTCGGTCGCGCCGCGCGCTTCGCAAAAGAGATCGGCCGCTTCCGGACCCAGGACGGAGCGGATCTCCTCGAGCGTCCAGACGTAGAAACGGCCCTCTTCCCCCTCGCTGTCCGCGTCTTCGGACGCGTGGAAGCCCCCCGCCGGCGAGGTCAGGTCGCGAAGCACGTAGGTGAAAATGTTCCGCGCGGTGTCCGCGAAGGCGGCCTTCCCGGTGGCCTGGAACGCCTCGGTGTACGCCAGCGCGAGCTGGGCCTGGTCGTAGAGCATCTTCTCGAAGTGCGGCACGAGCCACCTCGCGTCCGTGGAATAGCGGTGAAAACCGAAGCCGAGATGGTCCCAGATCCCGCCGGCCCGCATGGCCTCGAGGGTGCGCGTCGCCATCCGCAAGGCGCGCGGTTCGCGGAACCGTTTCCAGAACCGAAGGAGGAAGAGGATCGGGTGGGGAGTGGGGAACTTCGGGGCCGTGCCGAAACCGCCGTGCGTCTCGTCGAACCGTCCGGCGAGCTGGCGGAAGGCCTCCTCCATCTCCGCTTCGCCCGGCGCCTCGCCCGGGGTGCCCGAGGCGATCTCCTCGAGGGCGCCGACGATCTTCGAGGCCGAGAGGACGGCCTCGGTCCGTCTTGTGCGCCAGATTTCGGCGAGCCGCGGCACGAGGTCGGTCATGCCGATGCGGCCCATGCGGGTGTCGCGGGGGAAGTAGGTGCCGGCGAAGAAGGGTTCACGGTCCGGGGTCAGGACCAGGGTCAGCGGCCATCCTCCCGAGCCGGTGAGCATCTGGCACGCGGTCATGTAGTGGGCGTCGACGTCGGGACGCTCCTCCCGGTCGACCTTGACGTTGACGAACGTCTCGTTGAGGAGCGACGCGACGTGCCTGTCCTCGAAGGACTCGTGGGCCATGACGTGGCACCAGTGGCAGGTGGAGTAGCCGATGGAGAGGAAGACGGGCTTGTCCTCCCGTCTCGCTGTGGCGAAGGCCTCCTCGCCCCAGGGGAACCAGTCGACGGGGTTTCGCGCGTGCTGGAGGAGGTAGGGGCTCTTTTCGCGGGCGAGTCGGTTTCCCGTTTGCGCGTCCCGTTCGCGGCGTTCGTTCATGTTCGCGGCCTCCATCGTCTCCATCCGGGTTCTTGCGAAGGACGTGCCAGGGAGGGCGGAAAAGTGGGGGAGCCACAACTTCCTTTCGGGCAAGGGAATGCGTGAGGCGCCCCGGACGCCCGTTGCCTTCGTGCGGCGGGACCCTAGCCGAAGGCTCTGCCGGACTCACGGTTTCTCGTCACCGAGGTTCATGAAGCCGGAGCCGGAGGTGCCTTGCGTCGTTCAAGAAATCCTTGTCCGCCGTGAAGATGGAAGCCGTAGCGCACCACACCGAAACGGATCGGTTCGGATTGGAGGGCGACCTTTCCTCCTTCGCTTGCACTGCCCAGGCTTGAGCTTCGGCAAGCTTTCGAAAACCTGAAATCCCTACCCGTCCTTCGCGGCCAGCTTCGCCAGCCAGACGATCGCGCTGGCGGAAGCGGCCGCGATGCCGATCCAGAGCAGAGGCCCAAAGAGGCGCGCGCCCATGAAGGCGAAGACCAGACCCCCCCAGAAGCCGGCGGAGAGGAGGGGACGGCGGGCCAGCCGCGCGCCGAGAAGCGCGCCTAGGGCGGAGACCGCCAGAAGCGCGACCCCGAGGGGGGATGCGACCGCCCGGACGTTGGCGAGCACCGCCGCGGTCAGGACGACGAAGAGAAGGTAGACGCCCTCGCCGAGGGGATACCAGCGTTCCGCCCACGGGGAACGGGCACGCGTCCCGGCCTGATCCGCCTCCGAGCGGGACGGGGATTTCTTCCCGGGCGGGGGAGACGCCAGCCGGTTCCAGGCCTCGCGGGCCTCGTTTGCGTCGGCGTAGCGCGTCTCGGCGGCGTCGAGGGCGCCCGAGGCGAAGGCGTCGTGCCGCGGGAGGGCGTCGGGGCGCCAGGCGCTGGGCGGTTTCAACCCGGCGGGAAGGCGGCCGGCGACCATGCGGTAGAAGAGGAGACCGAGGGCGTAGACGTCGGAGGCGGGGGTGGGAGGGGCGCCCCGTTTCTGCTCGGGGGCGAGGTAGTCGAGGGTCCCGGCGAGGGGGGCGTCGGAGGTCTTCTCGGCCTCGAAGCTGAGGGCGAGGGCCTCGGGGTCCTCCTCGACGCGCGCGGCCAGGCCGAAGTCCGCGATCTTGACGTCGCCGTTCTCGCCCAGCAGCACGTTGGAGGGCTTGAGGTCGCGGTGGATCACGCGGTGGGCGTGGGCGTGGGCGAGACCGTCGAGGACGGCGCCCAGGATGCGCTCGGCCTCGGGGAGGGGGATCTTCCCCTCGCGGGCGAGCCGGTCCTCGAGGGACTCGCCGGGGACGTATTCCATGCGGAGCCACGGGGGATCGGCGCGGGTGTCGATGTCGTGGATGCGGACGATGTTGGGATGTTCGAGGGTGTGGAGCAGGTCCCCCTCGGCGCGGATCTTGTCCAGGAAGCGGGGATCGGAGGAGAACTTGATCGCCTCGACCCGGTCGTCCCACTCGCGGTGCCGGGCGGTCCAGACCTCGCCGAAGGTCCCGCTTCCGATCTTGCGGTCGAGGACGTAGGATCCGCAGCTCGCTCCGGTTTCGGGCTTCATTTTTCCCGCTCCGCCTTCTTCCGCTTCTCTTGCAGGATCTTCAGGGCCGCGAGGCTTTCGAGATCGCGCGCCTGTCTGGGGAGGTCGGTCCAGAGGGTCCCCTCGCCGGCGTAGCGCAGGAAGATCTCGATGTCGTCGGGGAGGTTCTCGGCGAAGATGTATCGCGCGTAGTCTTCGGGATTGCCGAGCGCCAGGATGGCCTGGGCGAGTTCGTCGGCCTCGGCCTTCTTCATGAGTTCCTCGACGTCGGCCTTGGCCTTTCCGAGCTTGCGCTCCTTCTGGGCCTCGAATTTCGCGGCCTTGAGCATGATCTCGGCGACCTGGACCTCGGTCTCGGCGTTGATGGAGGCGATCTGCTTCTCGCCGTCGGCCTCGACTTCGGCGACCATCTTGTCGGTTTCGGCCTCGACCTCGCGCACGCCCTTGCGCACGTCGGCCTTCAGCTCCTCCAGCTCGTTCTCCACGGTCTGGGTGGTCTTCTGCTCCTCCTTGGTGAGCTTCTCCTCGACGGCGATCTTCCCCTTCTGGATCGGGGTGCGCACCTCCTTGGGGACATTGATCGAGCGCACCAGCCCGATCAGGACGGTGATGTTCTTTTCCTCGCAGACCTTTTCGAGCTGGCTGGTGAAGGCGTTCTGGAACTCCTCGCGGGTCTTGCCGCCGATGAATTCCTTGGCGCCGTACTTGGAGCCCTCGATGCGGCAGATCGACTCGACCTGGGGGTCGATCACCTTGTCCACGACCGCCTCGATGCCGCCGAAGTTGTTGATGGTGAGGGGCACGTTCCTGGGCTCGAGCCCCCAGACGACGGAGATGTCGAGCTGGATGCTGAAGCCGTCCTTGGAGGGGAACTGGACGTCCCGAAGGCTGATCTGGCGGAAGCCGACCTCGACGACGTCCACCTTGAACTCGCGGGGATTGAGGTAGTGGATGCCGGGCTGGAGCACGTCGGGGAGGATGCCGCGTTGTCCCGGTTTCGCCAGCTGGTCGCCCGGGGAGGGCTTGCCGGAGAGGGAGGTGACGCAACCGACGAAGCCGGGCTCGATGATCGTGGCGGGCAGGACCGTCACCTTGTAGGCGTAGGGGTTGAGCCGCCACTTGCCCGGGGTGAGGACCTCGCGCAGGATCCCCTTGTATCCCTTCTTGGCGAGGAACTCGCCCTTGGGCAGGGGCTTGCCGCTCTTGGACTCCACCAGCCCGATCTGGGTGGGGCCGATCTCGATCGTCTCGAAGCTCGTGTCCCGGTCGAAGGTGATCGGGCTGAAGAAGTGGCGCCCCTCGCCGAAGACGCCTTCACGCACGCCCTTGTACGGCTCGGGCACCACGACCATCTCGCTGGGCTTGGGGTTCTTCTCGCCGAGTTTCGCCGTGAGGACGAGCGTCTCCCCCGGCCCCACGTAGACCCGGCAAAGACCCCATTTCCACACGCCCTGGTAGAGGACGATGTAGAGGATGAGAAGCGCCCCCACGACGGCGCCCGCCATCTTGAGGATTCTTCCCGTTCGCCGGCGTCCGCCGGCGTTCCCCGTCCCGGGCGCCCCGGATCCTTCGGCGCCGGGGCCCGTCTCGTTTTCGTGTTCGTTCTCGATTCCGTTCATCGTCGGCTGTCCTTTCCGGCCTGCGGCCTGGGCGTCTATTCGTCCCGGTCGGCGGCGCCGTCCTTCGACGCGCGCGAGAACTCCTGGAAGATGTCGGCGAACGGCCCGTCCGTGTTGGACAGGACGTAGCGCAGGGCCGGCGCGATCTTCCGGTAGTAGAGGTAGCGCACGTACGTCTCCCCGGACAGGAAGGCCTCGCGCGCCGCGCGGATGCCCGCCGCCTTGGCCTTGTTCTCGAAGAGGACGACGTCCGCGGCGGCCCGCCCCTTCTCCACCTGCGCGGACGCCTGGTCCTCCGCGGCCTCCAGCTCCAGCTCGGCCACCTCCAGCTGCTTGTTCGCGCCGATCAACGCCACGCGCTGGTTCTCCCTGGCCTTCGTGACCTCGATGGAAACCTGGGCCTCCATGTCCTTGACCTGGGTCTTGCGCTCCATCAACTTCATTTCCATGGAAAGCTGCTTCTCCTGGATCTCGCGGTCCTTCTCCTGCTCGTACTTCTCACGCTCCCGCACGGCGATCTCGCGCGCACGGATGGGCGTGGCGATCTCCTCGGGGGGAAGCGTGTCCCGAACCAGCGCCGAGCGGATCAGCACGCCCTGGCTCGCGCACGCCTCTTTCAGCCCCTTCAAAAAGGCGTCCTGGAACGCCTGGCGCGTCTCCCCGCTGATGAAGTCCCGCGCCAGGTGCTTCGAGCCCTCGAGGCGGCTGAAGGCGCGCGCGTTCGGGAGGATCACCTTCTCCACGATGCACGTGATCACGTCCCGCTTGTCCACGTACTTCACGAAGACCTCCGCCGCGCGCTCCCGGTCGATGTACCACTCGATCGTCCCCACCAGCGTGATGGGGAAGCCGTCGCTGGAGGGAAACTGGATCACGTCGGTCCCCTCCATGTCGAAACGGTGCGCACGCATGTCCACGCTGCTCACGCGGCGCACGTACGGGTTGAAGATGTACGTGCCGGGGGACAGCGCCACAGGCTGCACGCCCTTCTCCCCTTCCTTCACCACGAAGCGGTTGGGATTTTCCGGAGGACGGCCCGCCAGCAGCGTGACCACCCCCAGATGGCCGGGGGGGACCTGAACCGCCTCGTGGATCTCCACCGTGTTCACCAGCGTGTTGATCCGGTGCGTCGCGGCGCGCAGCACGTCCTCCTGGATGCCCTTTTCCTCCCCCGTGGCCACCACGTTGCCGCGGGGAAGATCCTCGCCGTGCTGGCGGATGACCACACCGTACTTGCCTTCCGGGATCGTCACCGCGTCCACCAGCTTCCAGTCCCACGTGTAGGGGTTCTTCCAGTAGAGACCCTCGGGTAGGGGCTCGAGCACGATCCCCTTCTGCCCTTCCTTTTGCGCGACGATCGAGCCGTTCGGCGGGGGGTCGCCCGTCTTGCGGATCATGATCGCCACCTTCCCCGGCGGCACGCTCAGGATCCCCATCACCACGTAGATGAGGATCACCGGGATCAGGAGAAGCGGCGTGAACTTCCAGTAGCGCTTGACCACCACGCGGACCAGCTCACCGGGGTCGGTGATGTCCCCGATGTTCCTGTCCGGCGGGCGCCTGTCGTTCCGGTCCATGGGACCTCCTTTTCGATACGGACCCGGGGGCGTTTCGCAAAGAAACCATCGTCCCGAGCTTGGACCTTCCTCATCCCCCGGTCAAGAAGCAAACGTCGTGCCGCGGGAAGAAACGGGTCGCAAAACCTCCTGCAACCCCTTCCGTGATACAATCCCTTCCACGAAAAGGAGTCCCCACGAAGAGGTTTCAAGATGAAGCGGAACGCATCTCCAACGTTGCTTTTCGCGCCAGCGTGCCTGGGCCTGTTTCTCGCCTGCAGCGCGGCGTCGGCCGGGGAGGCAAAGGTCGCGACGGCCGAGGCGGAAAAGGCCGACGGATACATCGATGCCAGCGGCGCGACGACGTCCTCCTTCCTCGCCGGGAAGGAAGAAGCAAAGGCCCCCGCGGGTGCGAAGACGCTGGCCTTCTGGAAAAACGGATTCTTCATGGTCTCCCGAAGGCGGCCCCTCCGCCTCTACGACGCGCGCGGCAAGAGCGCCGACGCCCGGGGATGCGCGGACGCCGTGGCGGAAGCGGGCGGTCTTCTCTGGGTCCTGGACGCCGGCGCGAAGACGCTCGAGGGCTACGCCTGCGTCGATGCCGCGGGCGCGGAGGCGGTCCCGGAACCTCGGCGGAAGATGGGGCTTTCCCTGGCAAAACCCGTCGCCGCCGCGGGGGGGGACGATCTGTTCGTGCTGGATGCGGGAAGCGGGACGATCGTGCGGTTCCGCGAGGGGAGGGCCGAAGGCTCCCTGCCGGCCCCTTCCGCCTCGACGGCCGATCTCGCCTTCGACGGGACCTCGCTCTGGGCCGCGGATCCGAAACGGGAGGCCGTCTACCTCCTCGACGGGGAGGGACGGGTTCTCGTCACGGGACGTCCCGGTTTTCCTCCAACGGGCATCGCGGCCTCGGGAGGCCGCATCTTTCTGCTCGACGGGGAGGGGGGGCGGATCGTCCGGTTCGACGTGGACCGGTCGTGCCGCTTCACGCTCTCCACGAAACGGACCGCGACGATCCGGGGACGGGTCGAGGGGTTCGGGACCACCTACCTCGCGCTGCCCGTGCACCTCAACCGCCAGAGGGTGCTGGGTCCCGTCCGTCTGCATCCTCCCGCGACGGTGGTGCGCGACCGGTGGGGGCAGAGAACCGCGAAGTTTCCGGC
>CAZDSO010000082.1:0-20789 GCA_964508045.1 uncultured Planctomycetia bacterium
CCCTGACCGCCTTTTCCGCGCGCCTCTTCTCCGACGCGAAGTACTACTTCCAGGTCCGCGCGGTGAACGACGCGGGCGTCAGCGTATGGACGCAGGAGACCACCGGCTGCACGGTGACGCGCATGATTCCCCTGGCCCCCTCCACCGTGACCGTGCCCGGATCCTCGATCACGGGAGAGTTCGAGGTGACCTGGGCCGCCTCGATGGGCGCGACCGGCTATCTCGTGGAAGAGGCCCTCGACGAGCAGTTCACCGCCCGCCAGGCCTTGTTCCACTGCCCGGAGAACGCGCTGGTCGTCCGCGGCAAGACCGACGGGGCCTACTTCTACCGGGTCAAGGCCCTCAACCCGGTCGGCGAAAGCGACTGGAAGGAAGCCACGAACGGCTGCGTCGTCGTCCTCACCCAGGCCCTGCTGAGCGTTCGGGCCGCCCACGCCAATCCTGTCCCCACATGGGAGACACCGGGGACGCGGGCCCTTCCCATGCTTCATGTGGAACTCGCGGCGGGATCGCTCGACGCGATCCAGCTCCAGTCGATGACCGTCCACGCGTCCGGCTCGGGAAGCGACGATGTCGACCTCGCGGACGTCTCGCTCTGGCGCGACGCGGACGGGGACGGCGCATGCGGCCCGGCCGACGTTCTCGTGGAATCCGGTCTCTTCACGGCCGATGACGGGTCGCTGGCCTTCGATCTCACCGCCGAGCCCCCCCTGGCCGCCGGCACCCGCGTCTTCTACCTGGTGACGTGCGATCTCGACGCGAACGCCGCCGACGGAACGGATTTTTCCCTCGGCCTCGACCCGGCGACCGACGTGACCGCCCTGGGCGTCGCTTCGACCATTCCCCCCACGATCACCGGCGTCTCCGTCCAGGGGGGGGCCAAGACGATGGCGTTCTCCGGAAGAGGCAACGTGCGCGTGATCCCCGTGTCGGGACCGTCCACGCGCGCCGTCGCCTCCCCCGCCGCCGGCGTCCCGGCCCTTCGTTTCCTTCTCGAGGCGTCTTCCCGGGAGGACGTGCTCGTCCAGGCCGTACGGTTCTCCACGTGGGGCGGCGGCGACGAGAGCCGGGGCGTGGAGGCCGCGCTCTACATCGACGAGGATGCGAGCGGGACCGTGACCGCGGCCGATGCCGAGATCGCTTCGCCGGCCGTCTTTTCAAGGGACAACGGCGCCCTCGTGTTCGAGGGCCTGTCCGTCCCCCTGGCCGCCGGCGGGCGGAAGGCCTTCCTCCTGGCGTACGATTTCCCCGGCAACGCGGGCTCTTTCTCGGCGACGCTCCTGTTCAAGGCCGACGTGGAGAGTGTGGGAAAGGAATCGAACGTCGGCATCAGCGCCGTCGGCACGCCCGTGGCGGGCCCCCTGCTTTTCGTCTCCGCCGGGTCCGGGAGCCCGTCCCGCTCCGAGGGCGGATGCGGAGGCGGCGCGGGGCCCGGGAGCGCGGCGGCCTGGGTTCTTTTCGCCCTCGCCTGGTTTCTTTGCACCCTCCGTCGTGTCGGCGCCGCGCGCCGGAGGCGCCGGTCCCGGGATCCGGTTTGACAGGCCCCGATCAGAGAGGCAAACTTCTCCGTCTGTTTTCGGAAGGGTCCGGACAAGAACCGAGAGGCCCCCATGATCGGGACGCGCAATCCCGTGATCGCCCTCATCGTGATCGCTCCGCTTCTTCTCGCCGCCTGCGGGAAAAAGGGATCCGGGAAGGGAACGGGCGCCGCGGCGGCCGCGGCCGGCGCCGCGTCACCCATTCTTCACGGCGCGAAGGACAGGGCCCGATCGGGATCCCCGGGGAAGATCGCCGGCGCCCTCGGGAGGGAGGCGGGGTCCGGTTCGGGCCGGACGATGCGGGTGGCGACGGATCCCGTTCCCGTGCGCGGCGTCCGCCGCGAGGGGGAAGGCGTCTTTCAGAACGACCGGGACGGCGCCGGGATGGTGTGGGTGCCTCCCGGGTTCTATCCCCAGGGACGCGGGGAAGGCCCGCCGGAGGAAGGTCCCGCTCACGAGGTCTTTCTCGATGGCTTTTACCTCTATACCAAGGAGGTCACGCTCGAGATGTTCGCGTCGTTTCTCGAACAAGCGGGCCTCGACTGGCCGGGCGAGGGGCTGAGGCGCACGGAAGACGGATGGGCGCCGGTGGAGGGGCAAGGCGACGAGCCCGTGACCGGGGTCACCTGGGAAGAGGCCACCATGTACGCCGCCTGGGCGGGGGGAAGCCTCCCCTCGGAGGCCCAGTGGGAAGCGGCCGCGCGGGGCAACGGAAGCGACCCGTTTCCCTGGGGGGCGGGCCCGCCGGACGAGAGCCGGTGCAATTGCGCGGGCGTCGGGCCCGGCCGGCCGGTGCCGGCGGGTTCCCGGACGCCGGGCGCCTCGCCGTTCGGCTGCCTGGACATGGCGGGCAACGCCGCGGAATGGTGCCAGGACACGTTTCGGCGCGACGCGTACGCCCGCCGGCAAGCCCTGTCCAAGGAGCCGCTGGAGACGGCCCCTTCCACGTCCCGTTCGATTCGCGGCGGGGGCTTCGTGAGTCCTCCCGAGGCGTGCCGGGTGACGGCGAGAACCGGCCTCGATCCGAGGTGCCGCATGGCCTGGCTGGGATTCAGGGTCGTGGTGGTCCCGAAGGAGAAGTGAGCATGCCTTCTTTCCGCAAGCCGGGGAAGCGGAGCATGATTCGTCGGTTGGGGCCGGCGGCGGCGCTCGTCGCCGCGTCGATGTTCCTGCCGGGGTGCGGGGTCGTCCTGACGAACCTGGGCCTCTTTTTCGCCTTTTCGCGCACCGAGGAGGAGGTCCGGGAGATTCCCGTCGTGACCGACGTGTCCCCGGCGTACGGCCCTTTGCGCGGGGGAGCGACCGTGACGGTCTACGGCCACTGGTTCAAATCGGGCTGCTCGGTGACGTTCGACGGGATCCCGGCGACGGACGTGAAGGTCCTCAACCTGAAGCGCCTCACCTGCGTCACGCCGGCCGGCGCGTCCTCGGCGAAGGTGGCGGTGGCGGTGCGGAATCCCGACGGGAAGCGGGGGGAATGCGCGGCGGCCTATCACTACTGGTGGCACGGCGACTGGCCCTGGCGCTTTCCCGTGACGGTGACGGGATCCGACGCCGGCGAAGTGCGCTCGTATCAGGTCGGGGTCACGCTGACGCACGATCCGGACATGGCGGACGATTTCCACGACGTTCGTTTCACCCAGGTGGACGGCGGGGAGGAAGTCCCCCTGCCCTTCTGGAAAAGCGCGGTGAACGCGGGCGTGGACGCCGCCTTCTGGGTGAAGGTCCCGCGCATTCCCGCCCTGCCCGACACGACGACCCTCTACGCCTACTTCGGGAATTCGGACGCCCCGGACGTCTCCGATTTCGACCGCACGTTCACCCGGGACGTCCTCACGGCGGACGTGACCGGTCTCTGGCACCTGGACGAGGGAAGCGGGCCCACGGCGGAAGACGCGTCGGGTTCGGGCCGCACGGGCTGGCTGGAGAACATGACGGCCCCGGAGGGTTGGTATGGCGAAGACGGCGGGCACTGGGATTCCCGTCCGTCCGAGGGGTTCTCCTCCGGCTCCTCGCTGAGTTTCGACGGCGAGGACGATTTCGTGGATTGCGGACCGGCGTCCGGGCTCCTCGGCATCAACGAGATGACGGTGGAAGGCTGGTTCCGGAGCGCCGGCTCCTCGTTCGGCGGAAGCGAGAAGGCGCTGGTCTCGACGTGGACGGCGCGGGCGAGCCTGGCGGGCACGGGATGGTCGGTCTTCGATCCGGGCGCCCAGGGGGTGGGGACCGATCTGGTGGGCTACCGAGGGGGGGCGTTCGACGGCCGGTACGTCTACTTCTGCCCCTGCGAGACGGATGCGGGGCCGGGGAACGGAAAGGTGCTGCGGTACGACACGACGGGCTCGTTTTCGACGTCCGGCGCCTGGACCTCGTTCGACGTGACGCTCGCGGGAGGCGTCGGCGCGGCCGGGGGATATTTCGGGGCCGTGTTCGACGGCCGACACGTCACCTTCGTCCCCTGCGAGAACGGCTCGGGTTTCCATGCCGAGGTGCTTCGCTACGACACGGACGCCCTCTTCACCCAGTCGTCCTCCTGGGAGACGTTCGACGCCTCCTCGGAGGGCGCCGGCGACGGGTACGCGGGAGGCTTTTTCGACGGCCGGTACGTTTTTTTTCTTCCCGAAGGGGATTTTCACGGCAGGATGCTTCGATACGACACGCAGTCCGGGTTCGCTTCCCCCGCGTCCTGGGATGTTTTCGACGCCGCGTCCTCGGGCGTGGGCGCCCGCGTGGGACGGTACGAAGGCGGCGTGTTCGACGGCCGGTATCTCTACTGCGTGCCCGGCGAGGACGCCCTGGGGATCCACGACGAGGTGCTTCGGTACGATACGCGCGCGTCCTTCTCGAGCGCGGACGCGTGGACGGCCTTTTCGGCTGGCGGGCCGGGGGGATACGCGGGCGGGACCTTCGACGGCCGGTACGTCTATTTCGCGCCTTTCGTTTCCTCCACGGGATCGCACGCGCGGGTCCTTCGCTACGACACGCGGGCCCCCTTCGAGGATGCGGCGTCGTGGTCGGTCTTCGACGCCCAGGCGTCCCCGGTGTCCGCCTCGGGCGGGTATGCGGGGGCGTTCTTCGACGGCACGTTCGTCTACTTCGTGCCGGGCGCGGAGGGGACGACGCACCATGCGGAAATCCTCGTCCTGGACGTCCGCCGGGCGTTCGTCTCCGACGCGGCCTGGTCGACCTTCGACGCGGCCGCGGTCCCCACCTCGGCGCGGGGAGGGTACACGGGCGCGGTGTTCGACGGCCGGCACGTCTACTTCGTTCCGAGCAGCGACATGACGTCGTGCCACGGGGAGGTGCTGCGCTATGACGCCGTCGGGGGGGGGGCGTCGTTCGCGCTGAGCGCGTCGCTGGCCGACCAGGCCGGGGGGTTCGCCGGAGGCCCTCTCGGACTCGCGGGGCGCATCCAGACCGACCAGGGGACCTATACGGTATCGGGGTCGATCGAGGCGGGGTCGACGGCGTGGCACCACGTGGCGCTCACGTACGACAGCGCGGTGCTGAACCTCTACCTGGACGGGGTGCAGGAGGCCTCGCGCGCCGCGCAGGGCTTTTTCACCGACACGGTCACGCCCCTCTTGCTGGGGCGGACGCGCGAGGGCCGGACCTTCTTCCACGGCGTTCTGGACGAGGTCGGCGTGTATGCCCGGGCCTTGACGGAGGCGGAGATCGAGGCGCGGTGCGAGCGGCGTTTGTACATCGAGACGCCCCCGCAGGCTTCCCCCCAGGGACCGAGGGAGGAGAGGTAGAAACGCATGGATTGCGGATTGCGGATGACGGGGATGCGAGGAACGAAGGGAAGCGCGAGAGGAAGGCTGCTTCTGGCGGCGGGCGTGCTGGCGGCGGTGTGCGCCTGCGTGGAAGTCCGCAAGGTGCGGTGGACGCCCGGCTTCATCGTGTCGGGCGCGACGCCCGCCTGCGGGGCGATCCAGGGAGGGACGGCGGTCACGATCCACGGATTCGCCTTCGAGAAGGGCGCCGTGGTCTATTTCGGGGACCGTCTCGCCCCGGTGGCGACGGTCGAGAGCGCGAACCGGATCGTCTGCGTGTCCCCGCCGGGGGCGCAACCGGGCGAGGTTCGGCTGGAAGTCGTCTTGCCGGGGGGCCCGTCGGAGAGGACGGTCTTCACGTACCTTTCCTGGGCGGAACCCGCGTGCCCGCGGAGGATGCCCGTGCCCGTGTCCGGGATCGCCGGGGAGAGCGTGGCGGAATACACGGTGCGGGTCGTCCTTCCCTATCGCGAAGGCATGGCGCCCGATTTCTCCGGCGTGCGGTTTTCGGCGGAGGCGGGGGGGGACGAGAACGCGGTCCCGTTCTGGCTGGAGACGGCGTCGCCGAACGAGGAGGCGGTGTTCTGGGTCCGGGTCCCTTCGATTCCCGCGGCGCCGGGCGGGGCCACGCTCTACGCGTATTTCGGAAACGCCGCGGCGCCGGGAACGCCGGATTTCGACGCGACGTTCTCCAAGCTCGAACCGGACCCCGATTGTCTCGCCTTGTGGCACCTGGACGAGGGCGCGGGTTCGACGGCGCTGGACGCCACGAGCAACGGAAACGACGCCGACCTCTACAACATGATTTCCCCCTGGGGCTGGCAGGCCGCGGACGGGGGCCGGTGGGGAACGCGGCCGGGCATCGGCTTTTCCACCGGGTCCTACCTGGAAATGGACGGCGTGGACGACCGGGCGGCGATACCGAACTACGCGCCCGGCTTGCTCGGGACGTTTTCCGTGGAGGCCTGGGTGCGCCCCGATACGCCTTCGGCGGGAGGCGCCGGGCGCTATCCCGTTTCACGCTGGCAGACGCGCGCCGATCCGAGCGCGGGGTGGGAGGTCCACGCCCCCGCCTCGGCGAGGGGGGGGTGTATCGGGGGCGTCTTCGACGGCCGCTACGTCTATTACGCGCCCTACCGGGACGCGGTGGGATACAGCGGAGAGGTGGCCCGCTACGACACGCACGGCCCCTTCGAGGACGACGCTTCCTGGGCCGTCTTCGACGCAACGTCCCTGGATGCGGACCTGGTGGGATTCGGGGGCGCCACCTTCGACGGTTCGTACGTCTATTTTCTCCCGCTGGCGAAAACCAGGATGCTCCGGTACGATCCGTCGGCCCCCTTCACGTCCGGCTCCTCGTGGACCGTCTTCACGCCGGCGGACCGGGGGATCGGCGCGTACCCCTTCGGCTACATGGGGGCGGTCTTCGACGGGCGGTTCCTCTACTTCGCGCCCAACGAGAACCTCACGGGATACCACGGCGAGGTGCTCCGCTACGACACGGAAGGCGCTTTCTCGACGGACGCCTCCTGGCGCGCCTTCAACCCCGACAGGATGGGCGTGGCGGCGGCCGCGGGCGAAGCCGCCCGGGGGTTCGCCGGAGCGCTGTTCGACGGCCGGTACGTCTACTTCATTCCCTACACGCTTTCCTCTCTCGGCGCGTTCCACGGCACGGTGCTCCGGTACGACACGCACCGGGCGTTCGATTCGATTGCCTCCTGGTCCTGCTTCGACCCCGGCTCCCAGGGCGTGGGCTTCGATCCGGACGGATACGCGGGCGGGTCGTTCGACGGCCGCTACCTCTACTTCACGCCCTACTTCAATGGCGATTCCTTCCACCGGGAAGTCCTGCGGTACGATACCCATGGATCGTTCCGGGAAGCGTCGGCCTGGTCGACCTTCGAGCCGCCGCAGGGGGCGGAGGCCTTCGGCTACTTCGGCGCGGCGTTCGACGGGCATTATGTCCTGTTCATCCCCAACTTCAACGGCGCGATGCCGCACAGCAAGATGATGCGGTACAACACCTTCAACGACTTCGACGCGCCCGGCGCCTGGAGCGTCATCGATCCGGAGGGATCCTATCCCTCCTTCTCCCTGGACGGCTTCCGGGGGGCCGTGTACGACGGCCGGTACGTCTACCTCTCTCCGGCCGAGCACAATGAGTTCGTCCGGTACGACGCGGGAGGGGTCGAGTCCGGCTTCAAACTCTGCGCCTCGCGAACGGGGAGCGAGGGGGGCCTCGGCGGCGGACCGTTCGGGTGCTCGGCGGTTCTCGGGACCACGGAGGGCACCTTCTCCGTCGCGGCGAACCGCGCCGTGGCCCCGGGCGCGTGGCACCACCTGGCCTTCGTCTACGACGGCTCCTCCCTGGTCCTGTATCTGGACGGGGCGGTGGCCGATACCCGTCCGGCGTACGGGGACGTACCGGATGTCGGCGCGCCCCTGAAGTTCGGGAACATGTACTACGGGGCGGTGCGATTCGCGGGCGGAATCGACGAGACGGCGATCTGGTCGAAGGCCCTCTCGGCGGAGGAGGTGCGGGCCCACGTGGAGCGGAGACGCGCCGCGTCCTCGCCCCCGACGGTCGGACCGGTGGGGGCCGTGCAGAAGCGATGAAGCCTCGGACGACGGGCAACGAAGCAGGGCGGGATCACGAGAGGGGGCTTGGACCCCTGGGATCCCAGCCCGGAGATCGCAGAGTTTCCGGACGAGAAATCAGGAGAAAACGATGAGGCGAATGGCTCGATGCTCCTTCGGCCTGGCCCTGCTCGCGGCCCTCGTCTCCTGTTCGGGCGACGACGACGCGCCCATCGAGGACCTTCCCGCGCCCAAGGTGTTCGCCGTCACGCCTCCCGAGGGCGCGCTGGAAGGCGGGACCCTCCTCACGCTCGACGGGGAGGGGTTCGTGCCCGGGGTGGTCGTCCGGATCGGTGAGCGCTATTCCCCGGAAGCGAACGTCCTCGACGAGAACACCCTGACGTGCCTGAGTCCTCCCGGCGCGGCGCTGGGCGCGGTGGACGTCGAGGTGAGGAACCGGGAGGGGGAAACCGGCCGGATGGCCGGCGGGTTCACCTACATCGACCGTCCCTGGTTCCACGCCGGCGCCCCCTTCCGGCGGGCCGTCACGATCGCCGGTTCCACGGCGGGGCCGCAGACGTCCTACCAGGTTTCCCTGACGGTGCCGTACGACGACGACATGGAGGCCGATTTCGCGGATCTCCGCTTCACGCTGCGGACGGCCTCGGGCGAGCAGGCCGTGTCCCACTGGTTCGAGACGGTGACGGCGTCCGTCGAGGCCCAGGTATGGCTGCGCGTGCCGTCGATTCCGCAAGCACCGGGGGAGGCGACCGTCTTCTTGTACTACGGCGACCCCGCCGCGGCGGGCGGGCCCTCTTTCGACGCGGTGTTCACGAGGGATTTCGGGGAGGGCGGGCTGGAAGGCCTCTGGCACCTGGACGAGGGTGCGGGGAGCGTGGCGAAGGACGACTCGGGACACGGCGCCGCGGCCTGGCTGTCCGGGTTCTCCAGCCCCTTCGGCTGGCAGGGCGACGACGGAGGCCGGTGGGGGACGAGGGAAGACGTCCGGTTTTCCACGGGCTCCCACCTGGTCCTGGACGGCATCGCCTCGGAGGTGAACGCCGGGATGGGCGTGGACACGTCGGGGTGGAGCGAGATCAGCGTGGAAGCGTGGGTGCGCGACGACGTTTCCGCGGGACTGGGTCGTGGAAGCCCGGCGGCGGGGCGCTGGGCCTCGAACGTGGATCTCTCGACCGGCTGGGAGATGTTCAACCGGTCCTCGAATCCCGGCGGATTCGAGGGCGCCGTCTTCGACGGGCGCTACGTCTACTTCGTTCCCTCGTACGACCATGATGGTTCCCAGTACATCGGCGAGGTGGTTCGCTACGACACGCGGGGGGGATTCCATGACGTCGCGTCCTGGATCTCGTTCGATCCGAGCGGGCAGCCCGGCCAGGCCGAACTGAAGGGGTATGCGGGAGGCTGTTTCGACGGGCGGTACGTCTACTTCGCCCCCTATCACAACAGCGCGGCCTACCATGCCAACATCCTGCGGTACGATACGCAGGGTGCGTTTTCGGATGCCGGATCCTGGCAGGACTACGACGCGGTCACGGCGTCCGCGGTGAGTCCCCTGGCGGTGGGATTCAAGGGAGCGGTGTTCGACGGGCGGTACGTCTACTTCGTGCCTCTTCGCGACCACACCTCCTACCACGGTGTCGTCCTCCGGTACGACACGCACGGCGATTTCGATCACGAGGACGCCTGGGTCTCCTACAACACGGTGTACCGCAACGTGGGGACGGATACCCGGGGATACTACGGCGCGGTGTTCGACGGGCGGTACGTCTACTTCTCCCCCTACAAGAACAGTACGGGCTACAACGGAGAGGTCCTTCGCTACGACACCTTCGGGAATTTCACCACGAAGAGTTCCTGGGACGCGTTCATCCCGGGCGCGACGTCCGGGGTGACCGGCCTCCAGGGTTACCTGGGGGGATGTTTCGACGGTCGGTACGTCTACTTCGCTCCCTACGCGAACGATGCCGAATACCACGGCAAGGCGCTTCGGTACGATACGCGCAGGGATTTCAAATCCCTCTCCTCCTGGTCGGCCTTCGACGCTTCAACGGCGGGGATCGGGGGCGATCCGACCGGCTACCAGGGGGCCTGTTTCGACGGCCGGTACGTCTATTACGTCCCCCTGTTCCACAACGGAGCCCATCACGGGGAGGTCTTGCGCTACGACACCCACGGCGATTTCATGGCGGCCTCCTCGTGGGGACGGCTGGATCTGGCGACGACCCTCCACCCCTGGGCGATCGGCTATCGCGGCGCCGTGTTCGACGGACGGCACCTCATCCTGGTTCCGGACCTGTTTTCGCCGGGCGACACGAACAAGCGGATCGTACGCCTCGACACGACGGCTCCCGGATCGACCTTCCTTCTCGAAGCCTCGGCGGCGGACCGCGCCGGCGGGTTTTCCGGCGGGCCCTTCGGCCCGACGGCGCGGCTCGTCACGACCGGCGGGACGGCCTCTGTCTCGGCCAACCTCCTTTCCCCCTTCGCCGACTGGCATCATCTCGCCATGACCTACGACGGCGCGTCCCTCGATCTCTACGTCGACGGCTGCCTCGACGGATCCACGACGCTGACCGGCTCCCTGCCGGCGTCCGCGCTGGACGTGATGCTCGGCGCCTTCCAGCGAGGGCCCCGTCTCGAAGGCGCCCTCGACGAGGTCCGGATCTACAGCCGGGCGCTGACCGCCGGCGAGATCGCGGCCCACGCCCAGCGGAGGAAATACGCCGATTCCACCCCCTTCGCTTCGGCCCCCGGGGCCGAGGAGGCGCGATGAAGGCTTGCCGTGAACGCGGGAGCCCCGACCGTGATGTCGAGGCTCCGACCCCGAACGCGCATGCGAGCGTCCTGGCCGCCCTCGCCTGCCTTCTCGCCCTCGCCGGGTGCGCGGACCTGGAAGCCCGGTTCGGCCCCTTCCCCCAGGCACCCCGGATCCTCGAAGCCAAGGCCGCGGTCTACATCGATTCCGACCTCGCCCTCTACTACGACCGGGACAGGGGAACCTGCGTCCTTCCCGTCGACCACCGGGAAGCCCTCGACCGCCTGGGATATCCGCTCGCCCGCATGAACGTGTTCCGCAAGACCGAGGTCGTCGCCAGCCCGGCATGCGAGGACGCCGATTTCATCGTCACCCTCTCCCTCCCCTCGCACACCGTCACCTACCGGGGACACAACCAGTGGTTTCCCGTCGCCATCGGCGTGTGGTTCCTCGTCTGGGTGCCCGCCTGGTGGGTCCCCGACGAGACCTTCGACGCGGAGATGGACGTGGAGATCGCCGTCAAGGACTGCCTCACGGGCAAGGAGGTGTACCGGACGTCGGTGCACGCCTCCACCACGCGGCATCTCAACGACCTCGAGAGGGGGTGGACGCCGCTGGCCGTCTTCAACGACGCCTTCGACGAGGAGAATTTCCGCCAGGCGGCACGGCGACTCGACCGGGACCTCTGGAAAACGGTGCACGAAAAAATGTTCCACGCCCTCTCGGAGGAACTCCCCGAGGCCCTCGAGCAGGCCCGGTGGAAACCGCGCTTCACCGACCGCGCGGTGGTGGTGGGCATCGGGGACGACGCCGCCCTCGCCGACGCCGACGCCGTGGCGTCCTTTCTCGTCGAGACGGCGGGATTCGACCCCGCCGACGTCCTTCTCGTCAAGGGGCGCCGCGGGGAACCCGTCCCCGTGCGTCCCGGGGAACTGGCAGTCGACCCGTTCGAGAAGGTCTTCGAGACGATACGGCAATGGAAGAGGATCCCCTTCCCGGAGAGGAACCGCATCCTCTTCTATTTCGCCGGCGAAGGCGCGGTCCTTCAAGACGGGATGCCGGCGCTGGTCTCCTCGAGCGGCGAGGAGGGCCGCCTTCCTCTCGCACGCCTTCTCGCCCCCCTCGACGGGCTCATCGCCTCCACCGTCGTCCTCGACGCCGGCTTCAGAGCCGGTGGCGGAATCCGGTCCTTTCCGGCCTCCGGTTCCCCGGACGGGAAAGCCCTGGAGAGGCTCCTCTCCGAGACGCCCGCCTCCGTGGTGCTGGCCGTGCCGCCCGGGCAGGAGGGATTCGTGGACCCCGTGTCGGGCGGGGGCGTCTTCACCAGCGTGCTCCTGCGGGCGATGAAGGGAGCCGCCGATGCCGACGGGGACGGCGAGATTTCCCGGGACGAGGCATCCCGCTATCTTGTCTCCCAGACCTCGGGATTCGCCTCGGCCCTCGGCCGGGACACGACGCCCTTCCTCCGCCTGGGAGAGGAGGTCTGGTTCCCGATGAAGAAGAAACGGACCGGAGCGGAACCCGGAGACGAGGACGCGGATTCCCCGGACGAGGACGAGGACTCCTGAAAGAGGTTGCGGAGGTCGAGGATGCTGCAGGACGGGAACATCGTCGAGGGGACGTGGCGGATCGGGCGGCTCCTCATGGATGACGGGCTGGCGGCCTACCATGCGGCCTCGCCGACGGGGCCGGACGCCCCCGATCCCGCGCCGGTCTGCCTCCTTCGCGCGGTCGAGCGCACGTGGATCGGCGAGGGTCTGCCCGGCTGGCCCCTGCCCCATCCGCGTCCGGAAAACGCCGGCGTCCCCGAGCGGATCTTCACGGGGGAGGACGGACGTCCCGTGCTGGTGGACGTCTTCGACGCCTCGCCCGCCGAACCGCTGTTCCAGCCGGGGCGCCGTCTCGCCCCGGACGCCGCGCTGGATCTCCTCGTGGAAGCCTGCCGTCTCGTGGGGGCCTACCATGAAGAGCACTGGGTCCTGAGGACCCTCAACGCCCGGTCCTTTTTCCGCACCGCGGACGTCTCCGGCCTGCAGATCTTCCCTCCGCCCTGTCCCGTCCGGTCCGGCAAGCCTCTCTCGTTCATGCTGGGGACGCCCGGCTACGTGGCCCCCGAGGCGTGGGGCCCCGCGAAGGCCGAGCCCTCGATGGACATCTATGCGCTGGGCGCGGCTGCCTGGGCCTGGCTTTCGGGCCGCCATCCGTTCGCGGAGATCGACGACATGGAGTCGCTTCGGGACCGGGCTCGCGCCGGGTCGTTTCCCGACCTGTCGAAGGAATTCGACGACGTTCCGCCGGAAGCCGCTTCCCTGGTGAGCGCCTCCACGTCGGCGCACCCGCAGGATCGTCCCCGGAAGGCGGCGGATCTGGCCCGCCGGGCCCGGGACGCGCTGCAGGCGGTCCGGCGCACGGGCGCGTCCGCGGCGCGGGAGTCGTCGCGGCCGGGGGCGGAAGCGCCTTCGGCCTCGCGCAAGCGCGTGACGCGGATCGTCCCGTTCTCGCTCTCGGACATCATCGACGAGACGGAGCAGCAACGGGAGTAGCCCGG
Source organism: uncultured Planctomycetia bacterium (assembly GCA_964508045.1). Taxonomy (GTDB): domain Bacteria; phylum Planctomycetota; class JAKEIC01; order JAKEIC01; family CAZDSO01; genus CAZDSO01. The sequence goes on from CAZDSO010000082.1 coordinate 13,216, forward strand.
GATCCCACCGCAGAGGTCGCGGAGAACGCCCAGGCAAGCAGGGATATTTTCCCAGCCTCTCAGTAGCCGGTGCGGAGGCGGTCGCCGAGGAAGTCGTCGAGGAGGGGGTTCTTGTGGATCTTCTCGACGGTGGTGTCCATGTCGTAGGGGACGCGGTGGTGGGTGATGTTGTGCCCGTCGAAGGTGGCGTAGCAGGCTCTCCAGTCCTCGTCGCGCGGCTGCCCCACCGCTCCGACGTTGACGAGGGTCTTGGTTCCCCAGAGGATGGGGTACGGTTCGTAGTTCGACCAGGAGGGATGGACGAGGTAGAAGTCGGTGGTGCAGATGCAGGGGATGTGTGTGTGCCCGGTAAATCCCACATCCTCGACGAGCTCGAAATTCGCCTTGAGACCGTCCTTGGCCTTGGGGGTGAGCCCGAAGAGGTCGGCCTGCTTGATCATGTATTCCTCGACGGAACCCCGTGGGGAGCCGTGGATGTAGACGACGCTGCCTTCCCGGATCTCGTCCTGGATCTTGTTGAAGTACCACTTGACGGCTTTTTCCTTGGCGTACTTCTTGATGGCCTTGCGCGTGAACTCGAGAGCCTTCTGGGCGCGGGGATTGAAGCGGGTGTTCTTCTTGAAGAGGGCCACTTCGTGGTTTCCCTTGACGCACCGGACGTGGAACTTGGCGGCGAGCAGGATGCATTCCACGGGATTGGGGCCGTACCCCACGAGATCGCCGCAGGAGATGATGTCCTCGATTCCCTTGTCCCGGATGTCCTTCAGCACCGCCCGGAAGGCTTCGATGTTGGCGTGCACGTCGGAAACGACGGCGATCTGTTCCTGACCTGACATGGAATCTAGCCTTGTGGCTGATTGTCTTCTTCGTCGGATCCGGACGAGGTCCCGCCGGCCTGCCCCTCCTTCTTGTCAGCGTCCTCTCCGCCTTCTTCCTCCTTGTCGCCCGATCCGGTCGTCTCCGCCTCCTTCTCCTCCGCCGGGGGTTCGTCCGGGGACGGTGTCTTTCCGGAAGACGGCGGCTCCTCCCCTTCGGGGGTCTCCTCTGCAGGGGAGGAAGGTTTCTCTTCCGGTTTCTCCCCCTCCTCGGCATCGAAGTCCAGATCTCCGTCGAAAAGGTCTTCCTCATCCTCTTCCAGGTAGACCTCGGTCATGTCGGTGTTGTCCACGCTTTTCCGGAGGATGAAATACATGAGGGTGCGCATGGAGCACAGGAAGGAATAGAGGTAGGAGGCTCCCAGTCCGTAGAGGAGGATGACGATGGCGGCCAGAATGACGGTCAGGATGCCGTTGGGAACGGAAAGGCCGGCGTAGGGCTCCCGGGTATCGCCGAAGGTGAAGAGGGTTCGGATGGAGGGGTCCAGCTTGCCCCCGGCGCCGAGCTGGATGGAGAGAAAGGTGATTTTCACCATGAGGAAGGTGAAGACCCAGATGAAACCGACGGAAAAGAGTCCGTAGACGCCCGAGACCGCCCAGTAGAAGGCGTACTGCCAGGGGCGGCTGTAGACGTAGGAGAAGGCGCGCGAGACGGCGTCGAAGGCGTCGGTGCCCTCGGCGCTCACGGCGGGCGTCATGAGGGGCAACCCGAACAGGCCGCCGATGGCGATGAGGAGCATCACGAAACCGCCGAGGAAGGCCAGGATGGACAGCAGGCCGGCGAGCGGGGGGCCGACGTAGGGGATCCAGACGATCAGGCCGACGACGGCGTTGAGAAGGTAGAAGAAGAAGAAAGCGACGAGGACGGAGAGGGGCGCCCAGAAGTAGGAGGAGTACTTCTTCTTGGCGTAGAGGAGGGCCTCGTTGGTGGTGATCCTTTCGTCCTTGGCGATTTCGACGGCCGAGATCCGGGTGATGGCGCCGCCGAACTTGGACCAGATGAAGATCGACCAGAGTCCGCTGGCGAGAAGGACGAGAAACGGCCACCCGGTGCCTTCCGATCCTTGTTTCACGGTGGGCAGGAAGAAGTCGTGGGCGGACAGGGGATCGAGGAGGACGGCCTTGAGGGGCGTGACGTAGTGTTCCGAAGCCCACGCGCTCATGGTCCGCGTGGCGTCGAGGAATTCTCCTTCGGAAAGGAGGCTGGTAAAGTCCTCCCCCTTCTCGAATCCCACCCCGAGAAAGAGGATGGCGGCCAATCCCGCCGCCGTGAAGATGAGTCCGATGAAGGACAGGAATATCTTCCGCAGGTCGAGGGCGATCCGAAATCCGAAAAACAGGTCGCGCCAGTCCCCCTTGAACTCCCTCATGGCAACTCCTTTCCCTCTCGTGTGGATTCGCGGCGACCGCCGTTTTCTCGCGGCCAGAAAAGCAAGAATACTACCCGATCCCCCCGGCCCGTCAAGAATTCCCCTCGACGATCCGAAAACTTTCCCAAAGGGGAGAGGCCCGTCCGCGAGCCCGTGTCGCCCGAGGACCCTCCTATTCGACCTCCTCGTCCTTCTCCGGCTCCGGGGCCGGCGGCGCCTGGGACACCAGCACGCGCGCGGGGCGGACCACGATGTCGGAAAGGGCGTAGCCGGTCTCGAGCTCCTCGACCACCGTTCCCGGCTCCGCCTCGTCCGTGGGGATCCGGCCGGCGGCCTCGTGCCAGGCCGGATCGAAGGGGCGCCCTTTCGCCTCGATCTTCTCGATGCCGTGGTGTTTCAGCGCCTCCTGCAGCATGGAAAGGACCATGCGGATGCCTTCCCGGATCGGCACTTCGTCGGAGGGCGCCTCCTCCTCGGGCCCCACGAGGGCCCGCTCGAGGTTGTCCACGACGGGAAGGATGTCCAGGGCGAAGTCCTTCACGGCCCAGGTTCGCGCCATGGCCGATTCCTTCACCATCCGCTTGCGGTAGTTCTCGTGTTCCGCCTGGAGCCGCTGGAGTCGTTCGAGATGCTCTTCTCCCTTGCGGGCCTTCTCGAGCAGCTCCCGCACCTCGTCCTCCGTGAGGGCGTCCAGATCGATGGCAAACGCCTCTTCCTTGGCCCCGGCGTTCTCGTCGCCGGAGCGCGGTTCCGCATCGGCCTTGGAGGGATCGTTGTCGGCATTCATGACGGTCTCCAGGGAGCAGACAGGTTCTTGCCTCTCGAGGGATCAGTTCTCCTGGAACAGGTCACGGATCTTTTCGAAAAAACGCCGCCGTTTCGGCGTCACGTTCCTGGATTCGATCTCCGCCAGCTCGCGTAAAAGCTCCCGCTGGCGCTTCGTGAGCTTGGAAGGGACCTCCACCTGCACCATGACGACCAGGTCCCCCGCCTTGTCCGGTTCCTCGAGAAACGGGAGCCCTTTCCCCTTGATGGTGAAGAGGCGGCCGGGCTGGGTGCCTTTCGGGATCTTCAACGATTCCTTTCCGTTCAACGTGGGCACCTCGATGGTGCCCCCGAGGGCGGCGGTCGTGTAGGGAAGGGGGACCTCCACCATCAACACGGGCCCTTCGCGACGGAACACGGAATGCGGTTTCACGCGGATCGTGCAGAGCAAATCGCCCCGCGGGCCGCCCCCCTCCCCCGGCTCCCCCTCGCCGGGCACGCGCAGCGTGAGCCCGTCCTCGATGCCCGGCGGAATCCGCACCTGGATCTCGCGTTTGATCGTCTGCCGACCCTCGCCCTTGCAGTCCGGACAGGGGTCCTCGATGATCTCACCCCGCCCCCCGCACCGCGGGCAGACGGACTGGATGCTGAACAGGCCCTGGTTCTGAACCACGGCGCCCCGCCCGCCGCACGTCGCACAGGGGGCGGGGCGGCTTCCCGGTCTCGCCCCTTCGCCCCGGCACGTGGCGCAGATTTCCTGTCGCCGGAGGGTGACGCTCTTGGTGGCGCCCCGGGCCATTTCCAGGAATCCGACGCGGATGTCGCACTTCAAATGCCGGCCGTGTCGTCCGCCCCGGCGCATGCCGCCGAACAGCTCGCCGAACAGGGACCCTCCGGAGAAGATGTCCTGGAAGGCGTCGAAGATGTCGTTGAAGGAGGAGAATCCCCCGACCGGGGCTCCCTTCAATCCGGCGTGACCGTACCGGTCGTACCGGTCCCGCATCTCCGGATTTCGCAGAACCTCGTAGGCTTCGGCGGCCTCCTTGAATCTCTCCTCCGCCTCCACGTCGCCCGGGTTGCGGTCGGGGTGGTACTTCATCGCCAACCGCCGGTAGGCCCGCTTGAGGGTTTCGTCGTCGGCGCTCCGGTCCACCTCGAGGATTTCGTAGTAGTCGCGCTTCATTGCGTTGCAGGGTAGGCGTCGCCGGGCGGGATGTCAATCGCGCTTGGGCATCGGAAAAACGCCGCGGGGGACCGGCCCATGCATCCTTTCGTGCCGTCCGAACCCGCCATGGGGCGCGACGGGGCAAGGCTCTGCCCCCGCCGGGCTCCGGCCCGGCGAGGGGGGGGACAGGCATCCCGAGATCGCGTATCCGCGCCGTTTCTCGGACAGCGGGACTACGTGACGACGGCCTCCAGTTTCTTTTCCTTGTCCTTGATGTCGGTGACCATCACCTCGGTGGTGAGGAGAAGGGAGGCGATGCTGGAGGCATTCTGGAGCGCGGCCCGGGTGACCTTGGTGGGATCGATGATGCCGGCCTTGATCATGTCGGTGTATTTGCCCCTGGCGGCGTCGAATCCCTGGTTGCCGCCCTTTTCCCGGACCTCGTCCACGACGACCGATCCGTCCATGCCGGAATTCTCGGCGATCTGGAAGAGGGGTTTCTCGAGCGCCTTGCGGATGATCCCCACGCCTATCTTCTCGTTGCCGCGGGCCTTGACGTTCTCGAGGGCCTCGACGGCCCGAAGAAGCGCGACGCCGCCGCCCGGGATGATGCCTTCCTCCGCGGCGGCCTTGGTGGCGTGGTAGGCGTCCTCCACGCGGGCCTTCTTCTCCTTCATCTCGGTCTCGGTGGCGGCGCCCACCTGGATCAGGGCCACCCCGCCGGCGATCTTGGCCAGCCGCTCGGTCAGCTTCTCCTTGTCATAATCGGACGTGGACTGCTCGATCTGGTTCTTGATCTGGGTGATCCGCTTCTGGATATCGTCCTTCTTGCCGGCGCCTTCCACGATCGTCGTGTTCTCCTTGTCCACGGTCGCCTTCTTGGCCTTCCCGAGATGGGAGATCTCGACGTTCTCCAGCTTGATGCCGAGGTCTTCCGAGATCAGGGTGCCGCCGGTGAGGACGGCGATGTCCTCGAGCATGGCCTTGCGGCGTTCGCCGAAACCGGGGGCCTTGACGGCGCAGCAGTTGAGGGTGCCTCTCAGCTTGTTCACGACCAGGGCGGCCAGGGCTTCCCCTTCCACGTCCTCGGCGATGATGAGCAGGGGGGCCCGCGACGTGGCCACCTTCTCCAGCACCGGCACGAGTTCCATCAGATTGGAGATCTTCTTCTCGTAGATCAGGATGGCGGGATTCTCGAGCGTCGCGTTGAGGGTGGTCGTGTCGTTGATGAAATAGGGGCTGATGTACCCCTTGTCGAACTGGAGACCCTCGACGAAATCGAGCGTGGTCTCCATGCTTTGCCCCTCCTCCACGGTGACCACGCCGTCCTTCCCCACCTGTTCCATGGCTTTCGCGATGAGATCGCCGATGGTCTTGTCATTGTTCGCCGAAATGGCCGCCACCTGCGCGAGTTCCTTTTTCCCCTTCACAGGTACGCTCATCTCCTTGAGGTGCGCCACCACCGCTTCCACGGCCTTGTCGATCCCACGCTTCACCGCCATCGGGTTCGCGCCGGCGGTCACCTGTTTCAGGCCCTCGTCGAAGATGGCTTCCGCCAGGACCGTCGCCGTCGTCGTGCCGTCTCCGGCCACATCGCTGGTCTTGGAGGCGACCTGGTTGACCATCTTGGCTCCCATGTTGGTAAAGGGGTCGGGCAGCTCGATCTCCTTCGAAACGGTGACGCCGTCCTTCGTCACGCTCGGGCCGCCGAAGCCCTTTTCCAGAAGCACGACCTTTCCCGTGGGCCCCATGGTCGCTTTCACCGCGCTGGCCAGAAGCTTCAAACCTTCCTGGATCTTCTTCCTGGCCTCGACCGAGTACATCATCTGCTTCGCCATCTGCACCCTCCTATCAAACAGGCGTTTCCGGCCCCTACTGGATCTTGGCCAGGATGTCCTCCGCCCTCATGATCTTGTATTCCACGCCGTCGATTTCCACTTCGTTGCCCGCGTATTTCCCGAACAGCACGCGGTCCCCCACCTTCAACGTGGGCTCGACGCGCTTTCCGTTCTTCAGCATCTTTCCCGAACCCACGGCCTCCACCGTCCCCTTCTGCGGCTTTTCACGCGCCGTATCCGGAAGGACGATGCCGCCAGGCGTCTTCTCCTCCTTGTCCAACGGTTTGATCACCACCCGGTCGTCCAGAGGTCTGATCTTCATCGCGTTTCCCTCCTTTTGACTCCGGTCCGGCCCGCGCCGGACCGTGAACCTTTCCTCGCGAACCCCCCGGTCCGCACCTCATCACATGGGGGGCATGCCGCCCATGCCGCCCATGCCGCCCATGCCTCCCATGCCGCCCATGCCCCCCATGCCCCCCATGCCGCCCATGCCGCCCATGTCACCCATGCCCGGCGGAGCCCCTTCCTCGTCTTCCGAGGGAGACTCCGCCACCAGGGCGTCGGCCGTCAGGAGAAGTCCCGAAACGCTGCAGGCGTTTTCCAGGGCGGTCCGGGTCACCTTCATGGGATCGATGATCCCCATCTCGAAAAGATCCCCGTACGTTTCCTTTTCCGCGTTGAAGCCGAAGCCCTCCTTCCCTTCCAGCACCTTCTTCACGACCACGGCCCCCGTCCATCCCGCGTTTTCCGCGATCCAGCGAAGAGGCGCCTCCAGGCTCTTGCGGATCACCTGGACGCCGAGGTCCTCGTCCCCCTCCATCTTCAACGAAGCCAGCTTCTTGATCGAACGCAAAAGGGGCACGCCCCCTCCCGGAAGGATTCCCTCTTCCACCGCCGCGCGCGTCGCGTTCAACGCGTCCTCCACCCGCGCCTTGCGCTCCTTCATCTCCGCCTCCGTGGCCGCCCCCACGTTCAGCTCCGCCACCCCGCCCGTCAACTTCGCCAGGCGCTCCTGGAGCTTCTCCCGGTCGTAGTCCGAATCCGTCTCCTCGATCGCGCGGCGGATCTGCTTCGCCCGGCCGCTGAGGTCCGCGGCGCTGCCTCCCCCCTTCACGATCGTCGTCTTGTCCGAGGTGATCTCCACCTTCTTCGCGCGCCCGAGATCGTCCACCGACACCGTCTCCAGGTCGATGCCCAGGTCCTTGAAGATCGCCTTGCCTCCCGTCAGGACGGCGATGTCCTCCAGCATGGCCTTGCGTCGGTCGCCGTAGCCCGGGGCCTTCACCGCGGCGCACTTGATGGTGCCGCGCAGCTTGTTGACCACGAGCGTGGCGAGGGCCTCGCCGTCCACGTCCTCGGCGATGATGAGGATCGGTTTGCCGCTCTGGGCGACCTTCTCGAGCACGGGCACGAGGTCCTTGATCGTGGAGATCTTCTTCTCGTGGATCAGGACGTACGGATCTTCGAGTTCGCATTCCATGGCCTGGGGATTCGTGACGAAATAGGGGCTGCTGTATCCGCGATCGAACTGCATGCCCTCGACCCACTCCACTTCCGTCTG
>CAZDSO010000083.1:0-20729 GCA_964508045.1 uncultured Planctomycetia bacterium
GAGGATGCGGACGAGGACCGCATCTACCTCATCAAGGCCGACGGTCGCGCGCTTTCCCGCTCCGCCCAGGGGGCCTTCTCGGTGCGGTGGGACGCGGAAAACCTCCGCTGGGTTCGCAACCGCCTCGGGCGGGTCGTCGAGGCCGGCGACCTCGTCATCGTCCCCCCCCGGTCGCTGGTCGTGAAGGGCCACGACCTGACCAAGGACATCGTGGACATCCTGTACAAGATCGCCCTGTCGGCCGGCGTCCTCGCCGGGATCGCTGGTTGACGGCGTCTTCGGCCGGAGCTACCATGGCTTGGGGCGGGTCGAAGGGAACGCGTCGCCCGGCGCCCTGCAATGTCAGGAATTCCGCTTTCGGCCATGAGCATGCGGGGGATGGCATGAACGAGGAGATGGGACGCGACGAAACCTCGCTTCCCGGCGATCCGGGCCCCGGCGCGGTCACCTTCGAGACGGCCCGGGACACCGTCTTTTCCCATCTTCCTCCTCCCCGGGAAGAAACCGTCGACCTGCTCGACGCGCTCGGGCGCGTGCTCGCCTCCGACGTGGTCGCCGACCAGGACGACCCCGGCGAGGACCGGTCGCTTCGCGACGGCTACGCCCTGATCAGCCGCGCTTCCAACACCGCGCGGCCCGCCGAGCCCGCCGCCTTCTCGATCCGCCACAGCGTCTCCGCCGGCGACGTCCCCGATTTCACGCTCGACGAGATGGAATGCGTTTCCATCGCCACCGGCGCCCCGCTTCCCGAAGGCACGGACACCGTCGTCCCCCTGGAGGAAGCCCGCATCGAAGGCGACCGCCTCCTCCTGTCCGCGCCCGTGGGAGGGGGAACCCACGTCCGCCGCCGGGGAGAGCATTTCCGGCGGGGCGACGTGCTGGCGCCGGCGGGGCGGGTGGTCCGCCCCGAGGAGATCCAGGCCCTGGCCTCCTCCGGCCTTTCCCGCGTGAAAACCGTGGCCTTCCCCTCGGTGGCCGTGATCTCCACGGGATCCGAACTCGTGGACGCGGGGGAATCCGTCGGCGCGGGGCAGGTGCGGGCTTCCAACCTCTACTTCATCGCGTCCTACGTCCGCCTGGCCTCGGGACGTTCCCCCGAGATGAACATCGTGCCCGACCAGCCGGCGGCGATCGAGAACGCCCTTCGGGAGACCGAATCGGACATCGTGGTGACCACGGGAGGGACCTCGAAGGGGCGCAAGGACTTCATGCGGGAGGTGCTGGCGAGTCTGGGGGCGAAGATCCACTTCGACAGCGTCACCATGCTTCCCGGCCGGTCCTTCTTCTTCGCCACGCTGGACGGGCGGGCCGTCTTCTGCTTTCCCGGATCTCCCGGCGCTTCCCGGACCCTGGCCTGGCTCTTCCTGTGTCCCGCCATCCATCTCGCCTCGGGACGGCGTTCGGTGGAGACGAGGGATCTGGCCGCCGTCCTGACGGATGACATCACCACCGGCCGCGGCTTCACGCGCTTCTTGCCCGCCCGCGTCACCCAGCATGCCGAGGGGTACCGGGTGCGGCCGGCCACCGGGAACCTGCGGGAGCTCTATTTCCCCTCCCCCGAGGTCAACGGACTTCTCTACATCCCCCCCGACGTGGATTTTCTCACCGCGGGCTACGAGGTCCGGGTCATCCTGCTCGAAGAGATCGACCGCGAGACGGAGGGGTTCTGAGAGGCTGTGAAAAAATCCCTGCATCCCTGCGCGAGGGGATTTTTCCACATCCTCTACATCCAGTACATCCAGTCTAGCGATAAGGAACCCGGCGCATCCTTCCACCGGCGCTGAGCGGTCCCGCCCGCCGGACCTCTCCCATCCTCGAAATCCGCAGCGCCAGGTTGCATCGAATCCCCGGATCCCGGAAGATCCCGCCGTGCGCGTCGGGACGCCCTGCTTGTTCCCTAATGGAGGCGGTGCCGTGGTGGATGCGGACACGTCGTTTCACCGGCGGAGGCTTCCCGCCGTGGTGTCGGTGATCGGTCGCTCCGGCGCCGGGAAGACGACGCTGATCGAGACGTTGATCCCGGAGCTTCGAAAGCGGGGACACCGGGTGGGGACGCTGAAGCACAGCGGCCACGCGGGAAGCGCGGACCGTCCGGACAAGGACACGTTCCGGCACGTTTCGGCGGGGGCCGAGCGGTCGGTGCTTTCGGGGCCGGGGGAGGTGGCGCTGTTCGAGCGTCGCGAGGAGGAGATCGCGCCGGAGAAGGCGGTACGCCGTTTCTTCGAGGGATTCGACCTGCTCATCACGGAAGGGTTCAAGCGGGGGCCCTTTTTGAAGATCGAGGTGGCGCGGGCATCGGTATCCCGGGACCTGATCGCCGGGCCCAGCGAGGGATTGGTCGGCGTGGTGGCCGATTTCGATCCTCCGCACGCCGTGCCCCGTTTCTCGTTCGACGATCCCGCTTCCCTCGCGGACTTCTTGGAGAGCACGATCATGACCGAGGAAGAACGACGTCTCTGGAAGGCGGTCCTGTACGTCGACGGGAAGCGGGTTCCCATCAAGGGATTCGTGATGGATTTCCTTTCGGGCAGCGTTCTCGGCATGGTGGACGCCCTGAAGGGGGTCCCCGAGAGCCCTTCGAGGGTGGAGATCCTCCTGGAACGCAAGGAATCTTGAACGCCGGCGCCGAGAAGATACCGGCCGCCGCGGCGGTGCTCGCGGGCGGCGGATCGCTCCGCATGGGACGTGACAAGGCTTCCCTTCCGTGGGGGGAGGTTCCGCTCGGGCTGTTCGTGGCGGACCGGCTTTCGGCGTGGTTCGAGGAGGTGATCATCGCGTCGAACCGGGAGATGCCGTTTCGGGGTGGGCCGTTTCGCGTGGTGGCCGACGCGTTTCCGGGGAAGGGGGCGCTGGGGGGTCTGCACGGGGCGCTTTCGGCCGTGCGGCGGGACTGGATGTTCCTGGTCGCTTGCGATATGCCGTTCATCGTGGAGGATCTGGTGCGGCGCTTGTGGTCGCTCCATGAAGGCTTCGACGCGGTGGTGGCCTCGAAGCCGGAAGGGCTGGAGCCGCTGTGCGCCTTCTACGCCCGCTGCTGTCTCGATCCCGCGGCGCGGGCCTTGCAAGCGAACAAGCGGCGGGTGGCCGCGTTCTTCCACGAGATCCGACTCCGCCAGGTGGCCCCGGGGGACTGGTCGAGGGCGGATCCGGAGGGGAGGAGTTTCGTCAACATCAATACGCCCGAGGAGTACACGCGGGCGCTGGCGCGCTGGGAGGCCGGACGTCGGAGGCGCTTGTAGAACGTCGCGTCGTCCCGTTCGGAAGGCCGAATCGATTGGGGCGTGGACGCGGACTTCCAGCCCGTCCCGAAACCCTGTATGATGTGGTTTTCCTGGTTTTCATGAGGCGACATGCAACAGGAGCTCGAACAGGCCTACCGGCCCATCGCGTCGCGCCTGGAGGAGATGGAACGGCTCCTCGAGGACGAAATGCGTTCGGACGAGCCTTTTCTCCAGACGTTTCTCCGTCATTTTTCGACGTACCGGGGGAAACGGGTCCGTCCGGCCCTGCTGTTTCTGTTCGGGCGGGCGCTGGGGGGCGTGGAGGCCGGCCACGTGCGTGTGGGCGCCGCGGCCGAGCTGCTTCACGTGGCGACCTTGATCCACGACGACATCCTCGACGAGGCGTCGGTGCGTCGCAAGGCCCGGACGGCGAACCGGCTCTGGGGGAACGAGCGGTCCGTGTTGCTGGGGGACTGGGTGTTCGCCAAGTCGTTCGAGATCGTCGCCCGGCACGGCGATCTCCCCGTGGTGGCGCGTCTGATCCACACGTCCCGCGAGGTCTGCCTGGGCGAAATGCTCCAGATATCCCACCGCCACGACTTCGGCATGGACGAGGGGCGGTACATGGATCTGGTGCGCATGAAGACGGGGTCTCTTTTCGGCTTCTGCTGCGAGATGGGGGCGTTTCTCTCGGGTTCGGACGCGGAGAAGACCGACGCCTGCCGCCGCTACGGGGAAAACCTCGGGGTGGCCTTCCAGATCATCGACGACTGCCTGGACATCACGGGAAAGGAGGAGGTGGTCGGCAAGTCGCTGGGCACGGACGTCGCCAAGGGGAAGATGACGCTTCCCCTGATCCGGGCGCTTTCCGTCCTCCCTTCCGGCCGCCGCGCTTCCCTGGTCGAAGCGTTCCAGGAGGGAGACGCCCGGCGCGGCGTGCCTGCCTTCATCGAGGAGGCGGAAGCGGTCGCGTACGCGCGGGACCGGGCGCGGGATTTCACCGAATCCGCGAAGGCCAGCCTGGCCGCGCTGGACGGGATGTCGGTCCGGGGGGAGATGGAGATCCTGGCCGATTTCGTCGTCGACCGGGCCCGGTAGACCGCAGGGACGCGACAGGCGTCCCTTTGTACATCCGTTCGATTCAGCGATCCAGCGAGGCCATGGAACGCAACCCGTCTTCCTCCCAGGGTGATCCGGCCGGCAAGGCCGCCCCCGGCGAATGGCTGGACGATCTCGCGGACGCCCTCCCGGTGGGGATCTTCGTCGTGGACGAAGCGGGGCGCGTGGTCTTGTGGAACCGCCTGCTGAACGACCGGGTGGCGCCCGCGCAAGCGGTGCTGGGTCGCACGCTCGCCCAAGCCCTTCCGCGGTTCACCGATCCCATGCGGGCCACGGATTTCCGCTCGCTCATCGTCGAGGGGGCGATCGGCCGGGGCGCGACGGCCCGGGTGGACGCCTACCCGCGCAAGGGCCCGGACGGCGTCGTGCGGCTGTTCGACATCTCCGTGACGCCCCTTCGCGCGTCCGGCACGGGCCGGCGCGGCGCCGCGGTTGTGTGGTGGGACGTGACGGCATCGCGGCGGCACGCGGAACGGGCGCTTCGCAACGCGCGGACGTCGGCGCTGGCCTCCTTCGGGGCCAGCATCGCGCACGAGATCCGCAATCCGCTGAACTCCATCGCCCTGAACCTGCAGCTTCTCCAGGAGGGCATCCAGAAGATCCCGGGGGAACAAAAGGAAGAGCTCCTGGAGGAGTCCGCGGCGGTCCTGGAGGAGATCGAGACCCTGAACCGCCTGGTGGGGGATGTGTTGCGGTTCGCGCGGAACCCGGCGCCGTCGCTCTCGCGGGGGAACGCTTCCGAGGCGGTCGTCCGGGCCCTCAAGCTGCTGAGCGGGGAAGCCAGGAAGAACGGCGTGCGCCTCGCGCGGGACCTCGATCCCCTCGACGGGGTTCGGCTCGACGAGGACATGCTCTCGCGCGCGGTCTACAACATCGGGCTCAACGCGATCCAGGCCATGCCGGAAGGGGGAACCCTCACGATCCGAACGGAAGCACGGCCGCACTCGGCCCTGATCGAAATCGCCGACACGGGGCCGGGGGTGGATCCGGGGGACCGGGAGAAGATCTTCGCCCTGTTCTACAGCCGGCGACGCGGGGGGACGGGGCTGGGCCTGCCGCTGGCCCACCGCGTCGTGGAGGCTCACGGCGGGTACATTTCCGTGGAAAACGCCTCGGGGGGAGGCGCGGTCTTCCAGATCCACCTTCCCTGGGCGACGCGCGAAGGCGAGGAGGAAGCATGACGGAGATCCTCGTGGTGGAAGACGACCGGAACGCCCGGGAGGCGTTGAAGAAGGCCTTGCGGAACGACGGTCACAAGACCCGGACGGCCGCGTCCTTCGCGGAGGGATCGAAGGCGCTCGAGGAAGCCTCCTTCGACCTGGTCCTGTGCGACGTGGTTCTTCCCGACGGGGACGGCCTGGATCTGATCGGCCGCGCGCGGAAAAGCGGGGCGCAGGTGATCGTGATGACGGCCTTCGGCACGGTGGACCGGGCGGTGCGGGCGATGAAGGAGGGAGCGCAGGATTTTCTCGAAAAACCCATCCACCTGGACAAGCTCCGCGTCGTGATCGACCGGGCGCTGGGGCACCGGCGCCTTCTGGAGGAGAACGTCCGCCTGCGCGAGGCCTTGAAGAAGCGCTACCGGTTCGACAGCATCATCGGCGACTCCCCGGCCATGCAGGAGGTCTTCCAGGTGGTGGAGCAAGTGGCCCCCACGCAGGCGACGGTGCTGCTTCTGGGGGAAAGCGGGACGGGGAAGGAGCTGATCGCCAACGCCATCCACTTCAATTCGAAACGGGCCCGGGGCCCGCTTGTGAAGGTGAACTGCGCGGCGCTCACGGAGACGCTTCTGGAAAGCGAACTCTTCGGACACGAGAAAGGGGCGTTCACGGGAGCCCTGCAGCGGAGGAAGGGACGCTTCGAGATCGCCGACGGCGGCTCGCTGTTCCTCGACGAGGTCGCCGAGATCCCCCATCCCACCCAGGTGAAGCTGCTGCGCGTGCTGCAGGAGCACGCCTTCGAGCGCGTCGGGGGCAACGAGACCATCCACGTGGACGTGAGGATCATCACGGCCACCAACGCCGACCTCGAGAAGGCCGTGCGGGAGGGGCGCGTGCGGGAGGACCTCTACTACCGCCTGAAGGTGGTGAGCATCCAGCTGCCTCCCTTGCGGGAACGCCCCGGAGACATCCCCCCTCTCGCCCGCCATTTCGTCTCCAAGTTCGCCGAGCAGAATGGCAAGCCCCCCCTGGAGATCGAGCCGGCCGCCATGGCCCTCCTCACCGCCTACGATTGGCCGGGAAACGTGCGGCAGCTGGAAAACGTCCTGGAGAGCGCCGTGGTCATGGCGCGGGACCGCGTGATCACCGCCGACCTGGTCGACCAGGAAGCCCCCCTCCCCCGCGCCCGGACGAACGCGGATACCGTGCAGTTCGTGCCCGGCATGACGCTCGCGGACCTGGAAAAACGGGCCATCCTGGCGACGCTGAAAGCGACGGACGGGAACAAGACGCAGGCGGCCCGGATGCTGGGCATCGGCGTGCGTACGCTGTACAGGAAGTTGAAGGAGTACGAGTCCGAACGGGAATGACCCTCAACGTTTTCCGCGTCGGAAGAAGAGGGGTTCGCCGAAGGCGTGCAGGGCGCCGTCAGATGGAGCCGCGGGCGCGGGCCTCGACTGCCTTCTGGTGGAAAATGATGCCCTTCTTGGAAGCCTTGATGAAGTTCACGAGATGATCGATCTCGGGTCCTTTCTCGGTTTCCGCTTCCAGCCGTTCCAACGCCTCCCCGATGAGGCGCTCCGACCGGTAGAGGATCTTGTACGCTCCCTTGATCCTCTCGCGGACGTCCGAGGGGAAGTCCGCGCGGCGCAGGCCGACCACGTTGATGCCGGTGACGGCGCAGGGCCTCCCGCCAGCGGTCATGTAGGGAGGGACGTCCTGGTTGATGGCGGACAGGCCGCTGATCATGGCGAGCCGTCCGATCCGGCAGAACTGGTGGATCATGACCCCGCCGGAGATGAAGGCGTTGTCATCCACCTCGACGTAGCCGGCGAGCTGGGTGCCGTTGGCCACGGTGACATGATGTCCGATCCGGCAGTTGTGGGCGGCATGGGAATACCCCATGAACATGTTATGGTCGCCGATGACGGTGGCGGATCCCGGCGCGGTGCCCCGGTGGATCAGCGTGTATTCCCGGAAGACGTTGTGGTTCCCGATCTCGAGGCGGGTGGGCGATCCGTCGTAGGCGACATCCTGGGGTTCGTGACCGAGCACGGCGCCGATGTGGATCACGTTCCCCTCGCCGATCCGCGTCCAGCCGGTGATGTAGGCGTTGGCCATGATGCGGGTGCGAGGGCCGACGGACACGTGTTCGCCGATGACGACGTTCGAGCCGATGTCCACGTCCTCGGCGATGTTCGCATCGGGATGAACCTGGGCGGTCGAATGAATGGCCATGCCCGGACCTCATGAAGCAGGTCTTCGCGTCTCGAGAAGATCGTCGATGCCGTCCGACCTCCTGTCGCATACTGTACCCGAAAGCCCGAAACGTTTTCAATTTTTTACGAGAGCGGGCTGACGATCGTCGTGAGCCACGGGATCCCGAACCGCAAATGGCGGCAGGGTTCGGGATGGTGTGGCGCAGCAGCGCGGATCGCGGGCTTCCAGCCCGCAGCATGGAAACGAGTGCCGGGAGAGAAAGGGGAGAGAGGCGCTACGGAAAGAAGGGGACGCCCATGACTTGCCGATACCGCGAACGGCCCTTGCGGGTTGGTTTTTGCGCCTGCAAGGGCGTATACTGTAAAAAGGAGCTATGGCCGCGAACGAAAAGGAACAAACGAGGTGACACCATGACGGACGAAACGACGACGCCCCTGGACAAGACGACGGAAACCGCCCTTCCCGCGGAGGGCGAAAAGCAGCAGGGTCCGGCGGCCGGCGAGGAGGCGTACATCCGGGAGGCGCTGGCGCGCTTGAAGGCCGCCAACGCCGATCTCTACCGCAACCTCGAGACGGCCGACACCCTGGACAAGGCCCGGGAAAAGGCGTTCGGCTACCTGGAGACGCGGGAACGCTCGCTGTTCGGCCTCGGCGATCATCATCACCCGCTGGAAAACGCCACCATCCGCGAATGCATTTTCGCCTTGAAATCCATCTTCGGGCCCATCAACGAGAAGTACACCGGCTTGAGTTCCCTGGACATCCTCTGGAAGCACGTTCGGGGCGCCGGCGGGGAACTCCCGGAGAAGACCTCGCCGGGTTTCTTCGAGGAGTTCATCCACCTCTTTCTGGGGACGATGGGGAAGGCACACATCTACGCAGACGAGGAAGCGGGGAAGAAGAAGGGGCCCCAGTTTTTGCGTATGCACGGGCGCGAGGCCGCGGAGAACCGCACCCGGGTCCTCGACGAGATCGGCCGGACGCTGACGGAAAAGACCGCGCGGTACCCCTCCGGGCTCGAACAGAAGGTCCTCGAGAAGCGCAAGGCCAACCGCGAGCGGGTCCTCGCGTATTTCAAAGGCACGGAGGAGGACTGGAACGACTACCGCTGGCACCTCGACCACGTCATCAAGACCTCCAAGCCGGTGGCCGACCTGATCGAGCTGACCCCCGCACAGACGCGGGCCATCGACAAGGCGGTCGAGAACCGCATCCCGTTCGGCATCACCCCCTTCTACCTGAGCCTGATGGACCCCGAGATCGAGGACCGCGACGATCACGCCGTCCGGGCCCAGGTGATCCCCCCGCCGGATTACGTGGACAAGATGGCGGCCCACAAGCAGGATCGATCCACCCATTTCGACTTCATGGGCGAGCACGACACCTCGCCGGTGGGCCTCGTCACGCGCCGCTATCCGCGCATCGCCATCCTCAAACCGTTCAACACCTGCTCCCAGATCTGCGTCTACTGCCAGCGCAACTGGGAGATCGAGGAATGCATGGCGCCGGACGCCCTGGCCAGTGACGAGGTCCTGGACAAGGCCCTCGACTGGCTGGACCGGCATCCAGCCGTGGGGGAGGTCCTCGTCACGGGCGGCGATCCCTGCGTCATGCACGACGAGGACTTCGCGCGCGTGATCGATGCCCTCGCGTCCAAGGACCAGATCTACCGGATCCGCATCGGGACGCGCACGCCCGTGGTGCTTCCGTTCCGGTGGACCGACGACCTCGTGGACATCCTGGCCCGCAACCACGCTCCCGGCCGCCGGGAGGTCTGCGTGGTCACCCACTTCTCCCATTCCT
This sequence comes from uncultured Planctomycetia bacterium, assembly GCA_964508045.1. Taxonomy (GTDB): domain Bacteria; phylum Planctomycetota; class JAKEIC01; order JAKEIC01; family CAZDSO01; genus CAZDSO01. The sequence goes on from CAZDSO010000083.1 coordinate 9,524, forward strand.
ACGAGATCACCCCCGAGGCCCTCGAGGCCGTGCGCAAGATCCGGCGGGCCGGCATGGGCGTCTACAACCAGCAGGTCTTCACGCTCGAAAACTCACGCCGCTTCGAGACGGTGAAACTCCGGCTGGATCTCCGCTCCATCGGCGTGGACCCCTACTACACGTTCAACATGAAGGGCAAGGAGGAGACCCACGATTACATGGTCCCCATCTCCCGGCTGTTGCAGGAACGAAAGGAGGAAGCCCGCCTCCTCCCCGGGATCGACAGGACGGACGAACCCGTCTTCAACGTGCCCCGGCTCGGCAAGAACCACCTGCGCGCCCTGCAGGATCACCGCGTCGTGATGATCCGCTCCGACGGCCGGCGCATCTACGAGTTTCATCCGTGGGAGAAGAACATCACGCTCGTCTCCCCCTACTTCTACACCGATGTCTCCATCCACGAATACCTGGAACGGCTGAAGGCCCGGGGCGAGGATCCCGAAGAGTACAAGAGCCTCTGGTACTACTTCTGAGAGGCTGTGAAAAAATCCCTGCATCCCTGCACGAGCGGATTTTTCCACAATCACGCGCCGTGGCGGACGCGGACCGCGGTCGTGGGCCTCGGGGTGGCGCGGCGGCGCAGGGGCCGGCGCGTGGAGACCTTCGAGGCGCTCCAGCCCTCGAACAGCGCGTCGCACGCCGCGCCAGCCATGCACATCCACAAGACCCAGTCGTCCAGGACCTTGAGCGACAGAAGCGTCGACGGCGTCCTTCCCGTGAGGGCGTACTCGCCCTTCGTCTCGTGGACGCGCATGCGATAGTCCGTCTCCTTCTCGAGGAAGGATTTGAGTTTCAACAGCGCTTCCCGGCTGAGGGATTCGAACCGGAAGACCAGATGCCTCTGATCCGCGGGCCCCACGCCGTCCTCGCGAAGGCAGAACAGCGCGATCGTGCTCGCCTTCCGTTGTCTGGCCAGGTTCTCTTCCTGCTCTTCCCGCGTGAAGATCATGGCGCGCTCCTCTCCTATTTGCCCTGGTTCTGCAGGTAGATCCGTGCGAGTTCCCCGTAGGGGATCCAGGCCCACTCGTGCAGCACGGTGTTGCCGGGCTGCGGGACGGGGTAGACGGGTTTCTGGAGCGTGGTCCCCGGTTCGGCGAACTCGACGAGGTAGCTCACGCGGACCTGGGACTTGTATTCCCTGTCCGTGACGATCTCGTGAAGCGCCTCGAGCTGGTCGAGGGGGAAGTACTTCACGGCGAGGGTGAACGTGTCGAGCCCGAAGAAGGCCAGCGCGTCCGGCCCGAACCAGAAGTCGGTGAAGTCGTCGATCTCGTTGGCGTAGAAGCCCGCTTTTTCGAGCTCGCGTACGAAGTGGTTCTTCACGCCCTCGAACGTGATCGGCTCGCCGTCCAGAAAGAGGTTCCCGGCCGCGTCGCGGCTCAGGATCCAGCCGCGATGGGCGTGGATGGGCCTCCAGGTCTCGGACTCGTAGAAGAGGTAGGGGTAGGTCTCGCCCTGGTAGGTGATCCGACCGTCCTCGATCCAGACGTTCTCCCAGGTGATGACGGGCCCGAGCGGGATCTCGGGGATGGTCACGGTGGCCGTGCCGTCGATCTTCACGGTCACGGTGTCGAAGGCGGGCCGGGGACGGTAGAGGTAGATGACGGGCTTGGGGGGCGGCGTGGGGATGGGGTTGGAGCCGATGTAGTTCGTCTTCGTGCAGGTGTGGGAGCCCCCCGGTCCGGTGGCGGTGAGGGAGACGGTGAAGTAGGTCCCCGGGGAGAACGTGTAGGTGTGCGTGGGGTGCTGCGCTGTCGAGGTCGAGCCGTCGCCGAAGTTCCACGACCACGAGGTGACGGCTCCCGTGGAGGTGTCGGTGAAGGTCACGGTGAGGGGGGAGGCGCCGTACTGGGGCGTGCCGTAGAAACTGGCGACCGGCGCGGGCTGGCCGGCCGTGATGTAGTTGACCTTCGTCTCCGTGTCCGATCCGTTGGGCCCGCTCACGGTGAGCGTCACCGTGTAGTAGCCCGCCGCGCTGTAGGCGTGCGAGGGGTGCTGCTGGGACGAGGTCGAGCCGTCCCCGAAGCTCCACGACCAGGTGTCCACGAGACCCGTGGAGGCGTCGGTGAAGGCGACGGGCGATCCCACCGCCACGGACGTCGGCGTGCCGGAAAAGGCCGCCTGCGGTCCCCCCGCCTGCACCACGGTGACATAGTTGAGCTTCGCCTCGACGTCCGACCCGCCGGGACCGGTGACGGTGAGGGTGACCGTGTACCGGCCGGTGGCCGCGTACGTGTGCGAAGGATGCTGGATCGCCGACGTCCCCCCGTCCCCGAACGTCCACGACCAACCGGTGACGGACCCCGTCGAGAGATCCGTGAAAGCCACGCCGTTGCCCAGGTAGACGAGGGTCGAGGACGCGGAAAAATCCGCCACGGGCACGGCCGGGTCGCTGACCGTGATGAAATCGATCTTGGTCTCGGTGTTGGACCCGCTCGGGCCCGTGGCCGTGAGCGCCACCGTGTACAGGCCGGACGCGCTGTACGTGTGGACGGGATGCTGCGCCGTCGACGTTCCCCCGTCGCCGAAATCCCAGGACCAGGAGGTGACGGTGCCCGAGGAGAGGTCCGTGAAGTTCACCAAGGCGCCGGTGGTCACGGAGACCGGGGACGCGGTGAAGTCGGGAATCGGCGTCCCGAGAGGATAGACCGTGATGTAATCCGCGAGGACCAGCGTGTCCTCGCCCCCCGACCCCGAGACCGTCAGCGCCACGGTATAGATGCCGGGCGAGGCGTAGTCGTGGACCGGGTGCGGGTCCGCGCTCGTGGCGCCGTCTCCGAAATCCCAGGACCACGTATCGACGAGGCCCAGCGATTCGTCGGTGAACGAGATCACGTCCCCCGGATGGGCGACCGTCGGCGCAGCGTGGAACTGGGCCACCGGCCCCCCGTGGTTGACGGTGATCAGGTTCTGCCGGGTCCTGGCGTCCAGGATCCCGCCCTCGGCGTCGTAGAGGGTGAGCGTGACGGTGAAGACGCCCGGGTTCTGGTACGCGTGCCGGGGGTCGCTGTAGAGGCTCTCGCATCCGTCCCCGAAATCCCAGCAGAGGCTGGAATAGTCCCCCGTCGACAGGTTCTCGAAGGCGACGGTGAGCGGATGCGTTCCCACCACGGGATCGGCCGAAAAATCGGCGTGCGTGGGGGGAAGCTCTTCCTGGACGGGACAGCCGGCGAGAAGGACCAGGAGGAGGGACGCGGCAACCACGGCCGTGGACGCGCTGGCTTTCGTCATCGGGTTCTCCTTGCGCAAAGAAAAGACGGTTTTCCTTGCGCAATTCCCGTTCCATAGCCTCCGATTCGAGCACCGGCGAGCGTCCTTTTGTGTGTCGACGCAATTCGTTCATGTACAAGGAGATATGAAACGCCCAGGCAGGGAGCCCCCGCAGTTGCCTTTTCTGCGCCACACGGTTCGCCGGAGGAGGTTACGGTCCTGTAATGGTCGTTACCGTTTGGTAACGCCTCGGGCGAGGAAGAGCGAGCCGCGGAACCGCGACCCCGGCTGCTCGATTGGGGTGTTTGGGGGGGCGGTGCGTTGGATTCTTTTTCGAGTTCCTACACGCAGGCGAGCACGATCGCGAGCGAGACCATGCTGAGGACGGTGGAGAGGACGACGATGGAGCCGGCGAGTCGGTGGTCGGCGCCGAGCTGTTCGGCCATGACGAAGGAGATGACGGCGGTGGGGCAGGCGAGCAGGAGGAGAGCGACCTTCATGCCGGGACCCGCGTACCCGACGAGGCAGGCGAAGGCGAAACCGACGGCCGGCGTGACGCCCACCTTGATCAGCGAGGAGACGGTGGCGGGGACGAGCTGTCCGCGCACGTCCGCAAGGGAGAGGGCCGCGCCGGTGCTGAACAGGGCGAGGGGCAGTGCGGTCTGTCCCATGAGGGCCATGGCCCGGTCCAGGGCTTTCGGGACGGGCCATCCCAGGAAGGACCATCCCACGCCGGCGACGAGGGAGAGGATCAGGGGATTGGTGGCGACATCGAGCGCGAGCCGGCCGGCGCCCCCTTTCCGGCCCGGTTTCTTTTCTCGGCCGGCCAGCAGGACGACGACGGCGGTCAGGTTGTTGAGGGGCACGAGGGGGGCGATGGCCAGGAAGACGAGGGCTTCGTACCCGTCCGTTCCGAGGGCGGAGGCGCCGGCGAGTCCGTAGAGGATGACGGGCAGGCCCACGTAGACGTAGTTTCCGCGGAACGTTCCCTGGACGAAGGCGCCGAGGGAGGGGCGGGGAAGCCGGAGGAGGAGCGCCGTCGCGTATCCGATCCCCAAAGACGAGGCGGTGCCGGCGAGGAGCAGGAGGGTGATCTTCATGGACGCGCCGAGCTCGACGTCGGTGGTGGCGGTCTTGTGGAAGAGCAGGCAGGGCAGGGCGACCCAGTAGATGAGGGGATTGATGTCCTTGAAGAAGGTGGGTCCGAGGAAGCCGGCGCGGCGCAGGACCGCGCCGAGCGAGATCAACAGGACGATCGGGGCCAGCGCGTGGACGATGTGCATGAGCCCCCATGATGCAAAATCGAAAGGGTCATTTGCACCCTGTGGGTGAAAAGCGCTTCGCGCTTCCTGGCTCGCGACGAACGTCGCCCCGCGCCCGCCCACATCCCACGGCTGAAATCCGACGGCCCTTCGACTTCGCTCAGGGCGATGGTGAGCCAGGCCGAACCATCGAACCACTTCGTCTCCGTGGCGTTGTCTGTAACCTGTGACCCGTACCCCGTGGGTCTGTGGTTTACCAAGATCAGTAGCAACCCACAGCATAAAACCGGTTACAGGTTACCGGTGACAGACGACCCGGATTCCCAAAAACCGGTTTCAAACAATCCAGGGCTCGCCTCTACATCCTCACGCGCCCATGAGCGCGCGGATGTGGGCCTCGATGAGGGACGGCATCTCGGCGACGTTGTAGCCGCCCTCGAGGGTGGACAGGACGCGCCCCTCGGCGGTCTTCGCGGCGAGGTCCATGATCTGCCGGGTCATGTCGGCGAAGTGTTCCGCTTCGAGGCAGAGTCCCGCCAGGGTGTCGCGGTCGTAGCCGTCGTAGCCGGCGGAGATCAGGATGAACTCGGGTTCGAAGTCGGACGCGGGCCCTTCCATCACCTCGCGGAACTTCTCCATGTAGGTCCCGGCGTCGACGCCGTAGCGAAAGGGGACGTTGAGGGTGAAGCCCTGGCCGGGTCCCGAGCCGGTTTCGGACTCGTAGCCCGAGCCCGGGTAGAAGGGGGTCCGGTGGAGGGAGAAGTAGAAGACGGAGGGGTCGTCGTAGAAGATGTCCTGGGTCCCGTTTCCATGGTGGACGTCCCAGTCGACGATGAGGATCCTTTCGAGGCCGTGATTCTTCTGGAGGTGCTTCGCGCAGAGCGCGATGTTGTTGAAGAGGCAGAAGCCCATGGACCGCGTGGGGGTGGCGTGGTGGCCCGGGGGGCGCACGAGACCGCACGCGTTGTCGATCTCGCCTTTCATGATGCGGTCGGCCGCCTCGAAGAGGCCGCCGGCGGCCATGAGGGCAGCCTCGCAGGAGGTGGTGCTCACGGGGGTGTCGGGGTCCATCGCGCCGCCTCCCCGCTCGCAGGTCTCGAAGACGCGGTCCACGAGGTCCTTGTGGTGGACCCAGAGCAGCTCGTCCTTGCCGGCGGGGCGCGGCTCGACGAGCACGAGCTCATCGAGAAGCCCGGTTTCCCGGAGGTGCTTCATGGCGGCGACGAGGCGCAGGGGGGTTTCGGGATGGGGATCGGTCCGGTGCTCGAGGTAGATGTCGTGGTAGACGAGTCCGGTGGGCATGGGAGCCTCCTTGCGAGATTGTTGGATTCCAGCTATCCGCTTTCAGGAAACCGGATTTCAGCCCTGTCCACCATGGTATTTCCGCGGTGAAAAAGAAGCAAGCAAGCCGACTTGCCCGCGCTGCTGCGCCACTCCGCTCGCGCTACGTGGCTCACGACGAACGTCAGCCCGCGCCCCGTCGACATCCCCTTGTCAGAATTCGAGGAAGGCGAAGACCAGGTGGACCAGCAGCACGGCGAGGGTGGCCCAGATCACGGTGACCGTGATGCCCCGGTTGACCGAGACGACGGAGATCTTGGGGGAGGCGGCGGATCGGTAGGTGATGAGCGCGGTGGAGACGGCGCAGGCGAGGAGTTTGAGCAGGAGCCATTCCGAGCCGACGTAGGGGAGGGAAGCGTCCTCGAGGACGAGGAACCGGTGGAAATGGAGGTCCCAGAAGAGGGGGAAGCGGTCGGGGTGGTGGATCATGAAGGCGGAGAGGCTGGCCAGTTCGGCGAGGAGGAAGCCGGCGGCGGTCATGAGGGGGACGCCGATGAGGAAGGCCCAGATCACGGAGGTGTAGAGGTACCGGCGGGGATCGATGCCGAAGGAGCGGAGGGCTTCTAGGCCTCCGGACCAGCTGCGGTTGCCCACGTCGGCCGCGACGGCGGAGCCGCACCGGGCCGCGATGAGGATGGTGGCCAGCACGGGCACGAGGACGCGGTAGAGGAGGAAGCCCAGCGACCCGAGGACGTCGTCGATGAGCAGCGGTTCGGTGTAGGCGCGGTAGGGGAAGTACTGGAAGGTGAAGTAGGTGGCGACGAACCCGGTGATGGCGCCGGCCACGCCGATGTAGAGGAAGGCGGACGGCGAGGCGACGAGCATGAAGTAATGCTTCAGGTACCGGATCCCCCACCGGAGCTTCGGGAAGAGGGGCCAGACGAAGCGGAGCAGGTCGATCGCGGCCTCGGGAAGCGCCGCCGCGAAGGCGACGGCGTGGAACAGGGGCGCGAGGGAGAGGAATCGCCGGGGAGGCTTGGGAACGGGGGGCGGGGGAGCGGCGAGGGCCTTTTCCTGCAGCTCCAGCGAGTGGTACTCGGTCAGGGCGCAGGTGGCAGGATCGAGCCAGAGGATCTTGTCGGCCACGGGGGCGAGGAAGGTGTAGTCGTGGGTGACGACGATGGTGGCCTTGGCCCGCGTCCGGGCGGTCTTCTTGATGCGCTCGGAGAGGCGCAGGCTGTTCGCCGGGTCCAGGCCCGAGGTGGGTTCGTCGTAGAGGAGGACGTCCGGGTTGAAGGCGAGGGTCCTGGCGACGGCGACCCTTTGGCGCTGGCCGGGGGAGGCGTGTCGCAGGGGAAGGTTCGCCTCGATGTCGAAATCCGTCATGAGCTGTTCGAGGGCCTCCTTCCTGGGGCCCGGTTTCTGGCGCGCGTGGTCGTAGGCGAACGCGAGATTCGCCCGGGCGGAGAGCTCGTCGAAAAGCGCGAACTCCTGGAAGACGATGCCCACCTTGCCCCGGACGCGCCGGAACGACCCGGCCGAAAGGAGTTCCTCGTCCCCGATCCGCGCCTTCCCCTGGATCTCGAACCCGTGCGTCCGCCGGTCGATCAGGCCCGCCAGCACGCGGAGCAGCACCGATTTCCCCGCCCCGCTGGGGCCCACGATCAGATAGACTTCCCCCGGCCGGACCCTGAACGATGCCTCGCGGACGAGCACGCGGCCCCCGGCGCTCACGGTGAGGTCGTCCACCTCGACCATGGCGGGCGCGCTCGCGTCGATCGACGAAGGCGTGCGTCTTTCCTCCGGCGTCTCGGGGGGGAGCGGACCGGCGGGTTCCTGGAAGGGGGTCGTCAGCGCATGCCTCCTCTCCGTCTCGCGACGCCGCTCGTCCTCACCGCTGGTCCACCGCCTTCCAGTCGTAGGTCTCCCCCGGGAAGGCCAGCGGCGCCTGCGTGGCGTCCCCGTTTCCCGGTTCGACCAGGATCCAGCACGCGTCCTTCCAGAGGATCTGGGTCCTCAACACGCGCGCGAGGTCCGGATTGATCGCCTCGCCGGTCGCGTCCAGCATGAGCCGGTTCGCCGTCCGGTTGAGAAGCGGTCCCAGCGCTTCGAGAAGACGGTTCAGCCGGTCCACGAAGTCCGGCGAGGAGAATCGCGAGCGCAGGGCGCGGAAGACCCGCCCCTCCGGCGCGATGAGATCGAGAAAGACGTCCCGCATCAGCGCCGTGAAGGCGGGATCGTCCATGAGCGTGACCAGGCTCTCGCGCACCGCCGCGGAGACCCGGGGATTCCCGGCCGTCTCCGACAGCACCTCGCCCACCACCTCCAGAAAATCCTCCATGTGCGCTTCCAGAACGGGCATCGCCTCCTTCTTCACGAACGCCTTCCACCGGCGCGACAGGATCTCCTTGTCCGTGAAGGGAACCTTCTGGTAGACGTACCGCCATCCCAGCCCCCACAGGGGCAGGCGTTCCCAGATCTCCTTCCCCACCTCCTCCACCACCGGGGCGGAACGCTCCTGGACGCAGGGCCAGACCTCTTCCTCGAGAACGGGCAGGAGCTGGTCCCGGAAGGTCGTCTCCTCGTGGCGGTCGAGAAGCGCGCGCATCTCCTCCTTCCGGTCCCTCAAGACGCCGGGCAGGTCCTCGTACAGGATCCGGAAGGCGTCCCGCAGAAAGAGCTCGAAGGGCGGCCAGAACGTCTCGATGATCTCTTCCCGGTGATCCTCGGCGAACCCTCGCAGGCTTGCGAGGATGTTCTCCCGCTTCTCGGGGGGCAGGAGGACCTTGAAGACCCAGGCGGGGGTGCGCGGATTGGGGACGGCGATGAATCGCGTGGAAAGCGTGAGGGGAAAGGGGGGATCGCCGAAAAACTCCAGTTCGACCACCGTGCCGGCGGTTTCCCGGCGGACCCGGCGGATCTGCCCCACCGTGACGACGGATTCCCTGGAACGGGCGAAGACCCGGTCGCCGGCCCGGGACGCGGTGCCGGGGGGAAAGACGACGACGCAACGCGCGGGTTCGGACGTCAGGTACGCGGCCACGCGGCGGGCGGAGGTGGTCGGGAACCCGTCCCGGGGCCCGAAATGCCGGACGCCCCCGACGAGCCCCGCGGCGAGGAGGACCCAGACGATCGCCCCCGCCACGACCCGGTAGAGAGGAGGATACCGCATGCCCCGATTATACGGAATGGAGGTCCCGAGCCCACCCCCTACCGGCAACGCGTTTTTCCGATCTTCCGGGATTCCGTTTGACCCGTCTTCGTGCCGAGGGGTAGAATTTCGGCGAACTTGCAGTCGAAACGGGTTGGAGGTCCCATCATGGCGAAAAAGAGCCCATCCAGGAAGGCGGGAAAGAAGGCGTCGAAGAAGAAACCCGCCAGGAAGAAAGCCTCGAAGAAGAAGGGCGTGAAGAAGAAAACCGCCAGGAAGAAGGCGCCGAAGAAGAAGGCCGCCAAGAAGAAGGCCTCCAGGAAGAAGGCGCCGAAGAAGAAGGCCGCCAAGAAGAAGGCCTCCAGGAAGAAGGCGTCGAAGAAGAAGGCTTCCAAGAAGAAGACCGCCAAGAAGAAGACCGCCAAGAAGAAGACGCCGAAGAAGAAAGTCGCCAAGAAAAAAGCGCCGAAGAAGAAGACCGCCGGGAAGAAAGCCGTCGCGGCCAGGGAACTCCTGGAGGAGTTCGAGGCGCTTCGCCGGGACATGGACAAGGGGTTCGAGCTGGTGCGCAAGAACGAGAACGCGCTGGCGCGCAAGATCCAGGAGGTGCGCAAGGCGGGGGAGCAGATTCTGGACCAGGTGGACGCGATGCAGGGGCAGGCCCCGTCTTCGGGCGGTGGCGTTTCGGTCTCCCGTCTGGAGAAGATGGAGCGGCACGTGAAGGGGCTCGAGGAGGCGGTGGCGGACCTGAGCCGGGACACGCAGCTGTGCAACGCGGGCCCCTTGATCGAGCGTTTTCCGGAGGTGGAGAAGCAGATGGCGGAGCTCGGGCGGGAGGCTGCGGAGATGAAGAGCCAGGTCCATGGCTTTTCCGCCAAGATCAACGAGCTGGCCGCCAAGTTCAACATGCATTCCCACTTCCTGAAGGCGAAGGACTACAACCAGGATCTGCTTTTCCACGCGCCTCCGCCGTCGATCACGGAGAAGGAGAAGCCCTTCCCGGACGATCCGCGTTCGTTGTCGATGAAGCCGGCCCGTCCCAGCCAGCCCAGCGTGGAGCCGCAGGTCGCCATTCGCCTGACGCCTCCGCGGCACTGGGACGACCCGGTGATCTGGTTCGACAACGTCTCGATGATCGAGGAGGAACCGGAAGAGTCGTCCAGCAAAGGCTAGGGGCGCACCACACCTGAATTCATCGGTGAGGATTGGAGGGCGAGCCCCTTCGACTTCGCTCAGGGTTGTGGTGAGCGGCTCGACTGAGGGTGTTCGACTGAGGCTCACCCGAAGTCCTCGCCGAAGTCCTGTCGAACCACTCCCGGCGAGCCGGGAAACTCGTGGCTCGGGAGGAACCTCGCCCCTCCAAAACAGATCCATGGAACCGATCCGTTTCGGTGTGGCAATGTACTAGAGGAGCATCGCAGGAGGCATCATGGCTGAAACCGAGACAGGGGGAGAGGACGTTTTCGTGGAGGTGCCGCGGAACGTATCGGGCTGGAAGGCTCCGAAGGGTTTCGTCTCCGCGGGAAGCGTCCTGGGAGCGTCGTGGGAGATCTTCCGGTCCCAGCTCGGGGGGTATTTCCTGCTGGGCCTGGTCTTCATGCTGGTGAACGGTTTCGCGGGCGGCACGGGGGTGGGGATCGTCCTGGTGGGACCGCTGATGGCGGGTCTCTACTTCGGCGTGCAGCGCGGCCTCAACACGGGTTCCCCGGACATCGGCGACCTCTTCAAGGGTTTCAACGTCTTCGTTCCCGCGCTGGTGGCCTACCTTCTCATCAGCGTGTTCGCGGGGGTGGGTTTCGTGCTGTGCTTCTTCCCCGGGGTGATCGTCCTGATGATGTACAAGATGGCCTACCTCTTCATCGTCGACCGGAAGATGGATTTCTGGCAGGCGATGGAGGCGAGCCGGAAGGTCTACTTCGCCAACTTCGGCTCCCTCACGCTCCTCTACATCCTGGAGGGGCTTCTCTTGTTCGTCGGCTTCCTGCTGTGCGGCGTCGGCATCTATCTGACCTTCCCCCTGACCGTCATCATGACGGTGGTGGCGTACCAGCGCATGGTGGGGTTCCAGGAGCGGGGGGACTTCGAGCCGTCCACGCCGGCTTCGTAGGGCCCGCGCAAGAATCACTTCCCCTTTTCAGATCGCAACGATGACATGGGGGGCCCCCGCCCCCTAGGCGAAGGTATTCTTGCGCGAACCCTCAGCGGCCCACTGAGAGGCTGTGAAAAAATCCCTGTATCCCTGCGCGAGCGGATTTTTCCACAT
>CAZDSO010000084.1:0-20648 GCA_964508045.1 uncultured Planctomycetia bacterium
CCTACGTCTCCTTCCTGGAGGCCTGCACGATCTTCCCCCTCGTGCCCGTCCTCGCCGTGATCGGATTCAACTTCGTCGGGGGGGTGGCCTACCAGGGGATCCTCCAGCAGATGAAGAAGCAGGCCGTGACCTCCATGTTCGGCAAGTACGTCTCCGACAACCTGGTCCGCAAGATGGTCTCCGGCGAGCTGCAGGTGGATCTGAAGGGCCGGGAGAAGGAGCTCACGGTGCTCTTCTCCGATATCCGGGGCTTCACGCGCCTCTCGGAAGGGCTGGACCCCGAGACCGTGAGCGGGATCCTCCACGACTACTTCACGCGGATGATCCGCGAGATCTTCGACCACGGCGGCACGCTGGACAAGCTCATGGGCGACGCCATCATGGCCTTCTTCGGCGATCCCGAGGACATGCCCGACCACCGCCGCAAGGCCGCCGAGGCCTCCCTGGCCATGCTGGAGGCGCTGGAGGAGTTCAAGCGGACGTCCGAGATCCCGACCATCAAGGATTTCAACATCGGGATCGGGCTCAACACGGGCGTCGTCACCGTCGGGAACCTCGGTTCCGACGAGTACTTCGACTACACCGTCATCGGCGACAACGTGAACCTGGGGTCCCGCCTGGAAGGCCTGAACAAGGCCTACGAGACGCAGGTGATCCTCTGCGAGAGCACCTACGCCGACATCGCTTCCGACTTCACGTGCAGGCGCCTCGGCAAGGTCACCGTCGTGGGGCGATCGAAGCCCGTGGAGATCTACGAGCTTCTCGGCAAGAAAGGCGACGTCTCCGAGGAGAGGCTCGAGGCCAAGAAGATCTTCGAGACGGGGCTGGACCACTGGGAAAACGGCCGCTTCACCGAAGCGGCCCGGCATTTCGAGGACGCCGTCCAGCGGTTCGAGGACGGCCCCTCCCGGGTCTTCCTCGGCATGAGCCGCGAATTCGAGGCCTCCCCTCCCGAGACCTGGGACGGCGTCTTCGTGCCCAAGGGCAAGTGACGGCCTGCCAGGGGCATTCCCGCCGCCCAAGCGACTGCAACAGCACAGACAGCAGGAAGCCACAGAGGCGCGGAGTCACGAAGGGAATGGAGGGATGCAGGGATTTCAGATTGGAGATTTCAGCCCTCAGATTTCAGTCGAAAGCGGTGCAGGGGCGGGTTGCCGAAGAAAGCCACGGAGGGATCACATGAATTGGAGGGCGAGCCTCCTGGCGAGCCGAATCCTTTTTGGCTCGGGAGGACCCTCGCCCTCCAAGCCGGCTCCGATGAACACCGAGGCGCTGCGGGCTGCCCGGGCCCCGCTCTACCGCTGCCATCTGAGGGCTGAAATCTGAAACCAGAGGTCCATTCCCTGCTTCAAAGCCCCTCCGCCTCGGCCAGCGCCTTCGCGACGCGGTGCAGCTCTTCCGCGGAAAGCAGGTGCAGCTGCCGGCAGAGGTTCTTCCCCGGATCCAGGGCCGGAAAGTCCCCGGCGTGGTCGTAGAGGTGGTCCAGGAGGTCGCGGAGAAGCTCGCAGTATCCCCGCGAGTGGGGAAGACGGGCCTCTGGATACGGCGCGAATGACAGGATGTGCCTCAGTTCCACGTGAGGCCGTTCACTCCTCAGAAGCGCCGCCAGCGCCGCCCGCTTTTCCATCTCCGCTTCGATGGACGTCGACGAAAACCCGTGGCGAAGCGCGAGCCCCAGCGCCGGCAACAGATGGTCCCACACCGGCAGGTACCTCGCGGCGTCCTTCACGTGCATCAGCTCATGGTCCACCACGCCCTGCAGGGCCGTCCTCGCCTCCGGCGGGGGCAGGATGCCCCCCTTCGCCTCCCTTTCCCGGTCCTCGAAGCCCTTGAGCAGCAGCCGATCGGACAGGCCCCGGCCCGCGTCCAGCCAGATCGCCTCCCGGGGCCTGGAAACCCCCCAGGACCCGAAACGCGACAGCCGGTCCCGACACGCCCGGGCCGCGCGGTACGCGTTCCAGTCGCGGAAATCCCGGTCGAAGGCCTCGTCCACGTTCGCGTGGAAGCGGCCGAACAGCGTGAGCCCGAGAAGCGCCCCCCCCAGGTATTCGCTGAAGCTCTTCAGCGCGAAATCCTCCCCCGCCGCGAAATCACACGCGATCTCGCCGCCCACCACCGGAAACGCCTTCGCCCGGTTCCGGTACACCACCGTCATCAATACGGCCTCCGGCGTCCCCCCCCGCCGCCGTCCCAGCACCAGGTACTGGTTGAACCGCGCAAAATACGCCGCCAGCGGCGAGCCCTCCCCCGTTCCTCCCAGAACCTCGCCGATCAGGAAGAAGGACCTCACCTCGTTGCCGCTTCCCAGGTCCTCGCCGAGAACCTCCCTGGACAGCGCCGAAACGCCCTCGAGGAGGGACGAGAGGTCCCCCGCGTCCCGCTCGGCCAGAAACCGCGTGTACCGCCCCTGGAGAAACAGGCGAAGCCGACGGACGAACTCGAGGTGATCGCGGGCGCGCGCGAGGAGAGCCGCCGCCTCCGGCACGCCCGCTTTCGACGCCTTCCGGAGAACCTCGGCCGCTTCCGCCACCCAGCCCGCCTCCATCGACGCCCGGCCGAGCCGGACCAGGACCGCCCCCTCGCCGGGTGAGGCCTCGGCCTCCTCCACCGCCTTCAGCAGGCGCTCGTACGCCGGCGCCGCCTCGTTGTCCCGCGCCTTCCAGAGATCCGGCGGGACCTTCCTGCGCCAGGCGTCCACGCCCGCCCGGTATTGGCCCAGCGCGAACCGGGCAAGCCTGAGGTCCAGGATCACGCGCGAAGGCTCCGCGCCCGCCTCGAGCGCCCGTACAAGAAGCCCCTCCGCCTCCCGGAACCTCCCAAGCCGCAACCCCAGGTACCCTGCGAAGGCGAGGGCTTCCGCGGAACGCGGATGGATCTCCAGGACCTTCTGCTCCCGCTTCCAGGCCTTCCCGGCCCCGGCGGTCCCCGTCTCGTCCCGCAGGAGATCCCGCAAGGCGGAGCGCACTTCGCCCGAGGGGCGCCGAGGCGCGTCGAGGAGTTCGAGAAGGACGGCGATGGCTTCCTCGCGCTTTCCCGTCACGGCGAACAGCCGGGCGGCGCAAAGGGGAACGGCGAGGTTCCCCGGCTCGAGGCGGGAAGCCCTGCGGAGGGCGCGGACGGCTTCGCCGTACCGCCGGCGCGCGCTCCGGGCGGAGGCGAGGAAACACAGGACGCGGGTGTCCCGGGGGCGCGCCTTGCGCGCCCTCTCGAAGAAGATCTCGGCGCTCTGGAACGACCGGTCCTTGAGAAGCGCGTAGCCCATCGCCAGGTTCGGCCAGAACCCGTCGGGGTCGGCCTCCACGGCGCGGCGGAAGAGCCGCGCCTGGACCTCGGGGTCAGGGGTGATGCGGCCCAGAAGGTAGAGGGCTTCCGCGCGGCCCGGCCATTGTTGCACCAGGGCGCGGGCGCGGGCATACGCCTCGTGGCCGCGGAAGTCGGATTCGAGGAGGTCCTGCCAGGCGCGTCCCGCCTCCACGTAGAGGGGGGACGATTCGAGCGCGCGCCGGAAGGCCTTCCCGGCGCGCCCGATCTCCCCCCGCCGCGCCATCGCCTGGCCCCGGTGGAAGAGTGCCCGCGCGGCGGGGGAAGGCGCCCGGTCGTCCGTTTTTCCCGGCGCGGCGCACGCGGTCCCGAGGACGGCCGGCGCGAGAAGAAGGACGAGAAGGAGGCGCGAGGGGGAGGGCCGCGGGGGGGCGGCCGTGGTCGAGCGAACCTTGTCCATCCTCCTCATCCAACACGTCCTTGATCTGCGGGTTTCGGGTCAGATGCCGAGATCCTGTATCTGCTTCTGCAGGTCCGAAAGCCCCTTTTCCTGGTCTTCGAGGCCGTTGATCATGTCGACCATCTCCCGGCGTTCGTCCTCGGTGCGGCACACGGCTTCGGTCAGCAGGCGGTAGAACGACGTGGAATCCAGGGGCACCGCATAGAAGAGATCTTCATACTGTTCCTTGTCGAAGCCGACGGCCTTTCCGCCTCCCGAGATCCGGTACGCCCCCTCCGGGGTCTTTTCGATCTTCATGGGTCCTCCTTTGCGAAAGAATCAATCCTCGCCTCCCGAGAGGGAGACGGTGACCGGGCGCCCTTCCCGGGGCGAGGCGAGGAAGAACCACAGGGTGGCCCCGGCGAAACAGGCGAGGCTCGCGAACAAGGCGAGGGCGGCGCCCCCGCCCGCCGTCTCCAGCACGGCGCCCACGGCGCTTTCCTCGGCCAGGGCGCCCTCCAGGGCCTCCAGAAAAGGGCTCAGGACCAGAAACGCCCCGGCCAGGAGGCCCGTCACCCACACGCCGAACAGGTTCCGGACCGCCACGGGCGTGCGCGCCTGACCGATCTTCCCGTTCCGGAAGAAGAAATCGACCCCGGCCTTGGGCACCGGTCCCAGGGCATGGGGGGTCACCCAGAATTCCCCGCGGGGATTCTCCGGCGTCAAGTCGACGCCCTGGGGCATGACGATGCAGCCGGGGAGGCGGGGCACGGCGCGGACGGGGGCCTGCAGCCGGGCTCCCTGGACGACGAAGGGGAAACTCCGGTTTTGGACCATGCGGTCGTAGAAACGGATGGAGACGGCTCCCCGAAGGACGTCCTCCTCCTCGGGCGCGCCTTCGCACGTCTCTTCGGTGGCCTCCTCGTCCTGGTCTTCGACGCCCTCTCCGCTCTCGGCCTGGGGCGGCTCCCCGCCGGGTCCCCACACGTCCTCCGCCGCTTCCAGGATCGAGCGTCTTGTGGCCGAGCCGAGGAACAGGCGCGCCACTTCCCGCCGGGGCAGCCGTTTCTCGCCGTCCGCTCCCTCGTGGAGGGCGAAAGGGCCCTCCTGGAGAAGGGCCTCGATCTCCGCGGTGGGCACGCCGAGAAAGAGGGAGAGTTCGGGCAGGGTGATCCAAGCGTCTTCCGCGGCGTCGCCGGCGACCGATTGCGGTTCCGTTTCCGGGGAAGAAGGGACGCCGGGACGGTCGAGAAAGCGGAGGACGTCGCGGATCCTCAAGAAGACCTCCCCCCGGTCCCGGAACGCCCTCAGATTCCCCGAGGCGATCCAGCGGTGCAGCTGGTCCTCGGAAAGTCGAAAGCGCTCGGCCACCTCGGCCAGCCCGGCCCGTTCCTCTTCGCCGTTCTTGGGGGGGCCGGTTTCGTTTTCGGCGGGTTGGGAAGGCATCGTTCCTCGACGCTCCTGGACACGACGGATGAGAATCATTGTACCGGACGCGGGGGGAGCGGGAAACGATGGGGTTTCGAGCCATTCGCGCTGTAGCTGTTTTTGGATGGCCGTCGCGTAGGGAGTGGGATTGGAGATCGCATAGGTAGGGATTGGAGATTGTGGATTGGAGCAACGTGTAGGGGCGGCCCTTGCGGCCGCCCAGACCGCAGGAACGTCTGACGGTGTTGGATTGCATCTGTAACCTGTTTGATGCTGTGGGTTGCGACAACGCTTGGCAAAGCACAGCCACCCGGGCTACGGAAGGAAGGGGAGGGCCACGACTTGCTGACACCGCGAAAGCCTCCGCGCGTCTTGGATGTTGACACGCCGGGTCCGGACCCCTATAGTCACCGTTTTCGAGACCGTGGTGTTCCGTTTCGGTCGTTCCTTCCGCCTCGATCGAGCCCCGCAGTGCGACCGATATTCGACCTGATCAACGAGATCGTTTCCACGCTCGACCGGTACGATGCGGATCGGTGTCTGACGAATATCTGCACCAATCTGCTGGCGGTCACGCGGAGCGGGGCGTGTTTCATCTTTCTCGTCGACGAGAAGGAGGGGATGCGGGAGGTTACGGAAGCGCGGGGGGAGGCGCGTCCTCCGATCCGGATGACGCTGGCGAACGGCCGATCCCTGGCTTCCGAGGTGCTGGTCTCGAGCCGCTGGCTCACGCGGACGTCCTGGCGTTCGCCGGAGGATCGCGGGGAGGAGCCGCCGGAGCGGACGGCGGTGCTCCCGTTGAGGGCGTTCGAGTCGATCATCGGCGCGCTCGTCGTGGTTCGTCGCGGCGCGCCGTTCGACAGGGAGGAGGTCGAGTCGCTGCTGCCCATCGCGAACATCGTGGCGCTGGCGATTCCCCGCGGGGAGATGGAGGGGTTCGCGAAGCTGGCGGAGATCTGCATCCGGTTTCTGGAAGAGAAGGACCAGTACACGCACGGCCACTCGTTGCGGGTGATGCGGTACGCTCTCTCGATCGCGGACGAGATCGGCCTGGACGCCCGGTCGCGTCGCGACTTGAGGCTCTGCGCCCTGCTGCACGACATCGGGAAGGTCATCATCAAGGATTCGATCCTGTCCAAAGCCGAGACCTTGACGCGCCAGGAGATGCAGACCATTCGCATGCACCCCAGCATCGGGTCGAACATCACCGCCAAGATCAGTCCGAGGATCTCCGACAAGATCCTCGCCCATCACGAGCGGTACGACGGAACGGGCTATCCGGCGGGGCTCAAAGGGGAGGAAATTCCCGTGGTCTCCCGCATCATCGCCGTGGCCGACGCGTTGGACGCCATGACGTCGAGGCGCCCCTACCGGCTGCCCTTCTCGATGGAGGAAGCCGTCCGGGAAATCCGGCGCAACGCCGGGGGACAGTTCGACCCCGGGATGGCGGAGGCGCTGTGCAAGCTTTACCAGGAGAGGAAGATCCGGATCATCAAGGTCTGAGGATCGACCCTGGACCCTGGACTTCGAGACGACGGAAACGGAGAACGAGAATACAGGAGCGGGAATCATGACAGTTGAAGCGACCAACGACGTGTCCATCCAGATCGAGGACGCCCGGGAAATCTCCGCCGAGGAAGCGGGAAGCATCCTCACCCAGGAAACCCCCGACCCCGACCGGCTGTGGGACCTCTATCAGACCTCGCGGTTCACGCCGAAAATCCGGCGGTTCATCGAGGACGTCGTCGAAAATGCCTCGAAAAGCCGGAGCAAGGACCTGGATCGCCTGGTGCGCCAGGGGGCGGCGCTGTGGATGCTGGGCCGCGCCAAGGAGGCGCTGGACATCCTGCAGGAGTGTCGCGCCAACATCGCCGGGGCCTTCTTCCTGGGAAAGACCCTGGTCCACCTGGGGCACGACGAGGAAGGCATCGACGTCCTCGAAAAGACCGCGAACCGCAAACCTCAGTCCCCCGCCCTTCGCTACGGCGCCGTGGAAGGCTTCCTGGACACCGGCAACCCAGGCAAGGCCCTCAAGGCCCTCAAGGCCCTCGAAAAGGACCTGGGAGGCAGCGCGCGCTCCAGGGTCCTGAAGGGGTGGGCCCTCGACCACCAGGGAAAGCACGAAGAGGCCAGGGATGTCTACAACGAGGCGCTGGACCTCTCCGACCATTGTGAAGAAGCCCTCTTTCGCCTCGCCTATTCCATGGACCTCTACGGAGACGACGAGGAGGCGATCCGTCTCTACGAGAGAATCGCTTCCCTCTCCCGTCCGAGCATCAACGCCCTCGTCAACCTCGGCGTCCTCTACGAGGACCGGAACGAATTCGAAAAGGCCATCGACATCTACCGCCGGATCCTCAAGGCCTACCCCAACCATCCCAGGGCACGCGCCTTCCTGAAAGACGCGCTCTCCTCCCTCGACGAGGAGGTCGACGAGGAACGCGAGAAACTCGAAGATCGCCGCTACCAGACGCTCCAGATCCCGATCTCCGACTTCGAGCTCTCGGTGAGAAGCCGCAACTGCCTCTCCAAGATGAATATCCGGACGCTCGGCGACCTCGTCCAGAAAACCGAAGCCGAACTCCTGAGCTACAAGAACTTCGGCGAAACCTCCCTGGGCGAAATCAAGGTGATCCTGGAATCCAAGAACCTCCGTCTGGGCATCAACCTCGACGAGATGAAGAGACGGGAAAGGAAGAAAAGGCTTGAAAGCCTCATCCAGAAGGACGGTGACGAGAGCCTGCGTCAAAAACCGATCCAGGAACTCGGCCTGTCCATCCGAAGCCGCAAGTGCATGGACAGCCTGGACATCGAAACCATCGGGGATCTCATGGCCTGCACCGAAAAACAGCTCCTGTCCACCAAGAACTTCGGCCAGACCTCCCTTCTCGAGGTCAAGCGGAAACTCGCCGAACAGGGCGTCAGCCTCACCGAGGACCTGGAGGCGGACGTGGACGAAGAAGAGGCCGATTGACCGCGCGGCACCGCAAGACCGCGAGCGAGAAGCGGGCGGGAGTCGTTGTGGATTGGCGGATTCGGGAATGGGCAATGCGGAAAGGGGAAACGGGAAATGTGACACGCCCCCCGACGGAACCCCCAGCGTTGCCTGTAGACTTCATGGGCATGCATGACGATCGGCGTTGAGCCTTGAACCTTCGGGCGAACACCGCACATGTTCGATTTCATCGAAGGAGAGATCACGTCCCCTCGCCCGGGCCAGGTCACCCTGCGCGTGGGCGGCGTGGGCTACCTCGTCGCCGTCCCCCTCTCCACCTATGACCGCCTCCCGCCGGAAGGCGACGTCCGCCTCTTCACACGGCTCGTCCCCGGCCCCGACCAGATCCTCCTCTTCGGCTTCCTCACCGTCGAGGAAAGGGAAATCTTCATGCTCCTGAACACCGTGCGCGGCGTGGGGCCCCAGCTGGCCCTGAAGATCCTCTCCGGCATGCCCGTGACGGACTTCGCCCGCGCCGTCCGCGAGGGCAAGAAGGCTCTGCTCTGCTCCATTCCCGGCGTCGGCCGCAAGACCGCCGAACGGTTGATCCTCGAGCTGAAGGACGCGCTCGAGCACATCGCCCCGCCCCGGGGACCCGCCATCGACTCCGCCGCCTCCGACGCCGTCGTCGCGCTCATCAAACTGGGCGTCTCGCGCGGCGAGGCGGAGAAAGCCGTCGAAAAAGGCCGGGTCGCCCTGCCGCCGGGCGCCGGCGCCGAGGAGATCATCCGGGAATGCCTGCGTAGAGGGCTGGTCTAGAGGTGACGACATGGCCTATCTCAGCGTGGTCGAAAACGACGTCGAGACGCGGAAAATCGCGCTGGGAAACACCCCGCTCACCGTGGGCCGGGAGAAGGACAACACCATCTCCCTCAACGGCAATCGCATCTCCCGCTACCATTGCCGCCTCCTCCCCCCCTCTCCCGCCGGAGGATGGCGGATCGTCGATCTCGGATCCGCCAACGGCACCCGCGTCAACGGCAAGAGAATCCGCGAAACCGCCCTCTACCACGGCGACCGCATCGACGTGGGCACCTGCCGCCTCCTCCTCCACGACCCCTCCGCCCGGCGGCCCGCGGAGGCCCCCGCCCCCGTCGAGACCGCCTCCCCCGCCTCCAAGCCCTCCGCTCCCCAAGGCTTCCGCCTCGTCGCCCGCGGAAACCCCCTCGACGGCCGCGTCATCCCCCTCGCCGGAGAAACCACCATCGGGCGCGGCAAGGGCAACGACCTCGCCATCGACTCGGGTGACGTCTCCGGAAACCACGCCACGCTCAAGCCCGCCAAGGAAACCTTCCGGATCCTCGATCTCGGCAGCACGAACGGCACGCGCGTCAACGGACACCTCGTGAAGACCCAGGATCTCCAGCACGGGGACGAGATCGAGATCGGCCCCGTCCGCTTCCTCTTCCTGGCCCAGGAACGGCCCGACGAGGCGTCCCTGAGCGCCTTCCGGCGACGCCGCATGGCCCGGGAACGCCGCTTCGTCCTCGTCCCCGAAAAGGGCGGCGAAGAGATCGGGATCGAGGCCGTCCCCTTCTCCGTCGGCCGCGACCCGGACAACGACCTCGTCCTCGACCACGAATCCGTCTCCGGACGCCACGCCCGCTTCCTCTACGAGGGAAACCACCTCGTCCTGGAGGATCTCGGCTCCACCAACGGCACTTTCGCCGGCGGACGGCCCGTCGAGAACACGCGCGTCGGCCACGGCGACGACCTCGAATTCGGTGCCCTCTACTTCCTCCTTCGCGACGTGGACTACCCCTTTCCCGACAAGCGGGCCGGGAAAGGGACCTTCACGCTGGCCCACTGGATCGCCCTGGGCGCCGCCGTCCTGGCGGCCGCGATCCTCCTGCCCTACCTCTTCGCCACCGAAGAGGATTCCCGCGCCGACGAGGGCGACCCCAACCTCCTGAAAACCAACCCCTCCTTCGAGGCCCCTCCCGCGCCCGATGGAACCCTGGAGGGCTGGTCGCTGGTCGGCAAGACCTTCGCGCTCGACGACCGGCAAGCCGCCCACGGCGCGTGCTCCCTCAAGGTCCAGCTCTCGGGCGACGCCCTACCCTGGGCCAGGGCCGAGGCCCGCTTCGAGAAAGCCTTCCAGATCAAAAAACGGGTCGACCATCGCGTCTCCTGCCGCATCCGCTCCGCCTTCACTACCGGCGTCGCGGGCATCCGCATCGACTGGCAAGGGCGCGATCTCCCCTTCGACTGCACGCGAAGCGATCTCGTGACCGGCGATACGGGATGGCTCGACCTGGCGACCGTGGTCACGCCTCCCCCCGGGGCCGTCTCCGCCCGTCTCGCTCTCGTGGCCCTCGGAAACGGGGGGACCGTCTGGTTCGACGACGTACGCTTCGCGCCGGCCGAAACGTCCAAGACGCCTTCGATCCACGCGCTCGCCAACAGCGGGGCGAAGGCGTGGATCAGCCGGCGCGGGCGGATCACCCTCGAGGCGGACGGTGTGCCCGTCGTCAAGGAGGCGGGCCTGGAATTCTGGGACCGGTCGCGGCGTCCCCGGGGGACCCAGGCCCTCTCGCTTCCCGCCCCCGACTATCCCCGGCTGGCCTCGAATCGCTTCATTCTCCGGAGCGAAGCGGTGAAGATCGCCGAGGGTCTGCCCATCCCCTTCGAGGTCCGCTTCGGGCGGGGCGAATCGGGGCTCGAGGCGGTCTACCATCTCCATGCGGACGCCGGCCATCTGGTCGCGGGGGACCGGATCGCACTCGCCCTCCCCCTGGGCGAGGCGGTGCGCGGTGTCGTCCTGGTCAAGGGGGACGGAAGCGAAGAGACGTTCGGTCGGACCTCGTTCGGTTCGGTCATGGACGTGACGGCGGTGCGTTTGAACACCGCGCAAGAGGAACGCATCCTCGCCTTCGCCCCCCCCCTGACGGTCAACGGGCTCGCGGAAGACGGGGCGTTGAGGCTGTTCGCCTCGGCGGGCGTGATCCGGGAGGACCTGGGGAAGGTGCTCGAGATCAGCGTCGAGATGTCCCGCCCCCCCGACGAGGAGGCGGCGAGGGCCGCGGCCCTGGTGGACCGGGCTGAGAAGCTTCTGCGGGCCCGGCGGCTGGGCCAGGCGGGGGCCGTGTACGCGCGCGTGGCCCGGGAATTTCCCGGCGCGACCGAGGCGATCCGCGAGGCCGATCTCCGGTTGAGGTCCTTGAAGGAGGATCTGGCCCGTCGCCTGACCTCCCTGGAGGCGGGCCTTCGCGAGCTGGAAGCCTCGCCGGAAGCCTCGGCCTTCGCCGCGCTTCTCTCCCGGATCGGGGACACCGAGAACCTGTTCGAGGGGATGGAGGGGGCCAGGCGGTGCCGGGCGTACCGCAAGCGTGCGTTTGAAGCGTACGCGCGGGTGGGGGGCCCCGCGTTCGAGGAAGCGCGGACGTTGTTGTCCGGGGCGCGGGCGGCCTACGAGACCGGGGACTGGGTGGAGGCGGAAAAGGCGTGCGCGCGCATCCTCGGCGAATTGCAGGTGGACGCCCTCGCGCTGGAGGCGCGGTCGATCCTGTCGGAGATCCGTCGCCGGCGGGAGGACCGGGAGGAGGTGGACGCGTGGGTGGAGGACCGTCTTCGCGCGGCGCGGGAGCTGGAAACGCGTGGCGAGGAGGCCGTGGCGCGCGAGGTGTACGGGGAGATTCTCAAGCGGTATCCGCGGGGGGAATGGGCGGCGTTCGCGAAGGAGCAGATCCGGCGACTGGAAAGGTGACAGGAGGCGTATCCCTATGCTATGATGGAAGTTCAGCGGATCCACAACCTTTTTCCCTTACTCCGAGGTATCCCATGGAGCTCAAGTCCGGCCTGAAAAGATTCCGGATCGCCCAGAAGTTCGGCCTTCTGATGCTTCTGTTCTTCGGGCTTTCGGGTGTGTTGCCCACGGTGACGGTCCTTCTCGCGGCCGCCCACTTCACCACGAAAGAGGCCTCGATCGACGCCATGATGTACCCGGTGGCGATCCTGGCCCTGCTGGCGGGTGGGGCGGCGGCCTTCCTGATGGTCCACTTCGGCTTGAAGCGGTCCGTGGTGAACGCGCTGGAATCGCTTTCCGAGTGGACGAAGAAGGTCCACAAGGGGCGCTACGCGGACCCGCCGGGCCTGGACCTGGCGGACGAGGTGGGGGATCTGGCCCGGGAATTCAAGGAGGTCTACACGGATCTGGTGGGGGAGTTGAAGCACTCGAAGATGCTGATGTCGAACCTGCACGAGACGGTGCAGAAGATCAACGAGTATTCGGGCGAGATCCTCTCGATCACGAACGAGCAGGCGACGGGGGCGAACGAGCAGGCGACGGCGGTGCAGGAGGCCTCGACGACGTCGAAGGAGATCGCGGTGACGGCCAAGGAGATCACGTCGACGGCGCTGGCGGTGCTCGAGATGTCGGAGAAGGGGTCGCAGGCGTGCACGCAGGGGATGGAGGCGGTGGAGCGTGCGATGGAGGGAATGAAGGACCTCCAGCGGCAGGTGCAGTCGATCGCGGGAAGGATGGTGGAGCTGGGGGAGAATTCGCAGAAGATCGGGCGCGTGCTGGGGCTCATCGAGGAGATCTCGGACCGGACGAACCTGCTCTCGCTCAACGCGGCGATCGAGGCGGCGAGCGCGGGGGAGTCGGGGAAGCGTTTCGGGGTCGTGGCCTCGGAGATCCGGGCGCTGGCCGAGGGGACGAGCAACTCGACCAAGGAGATCAAGAACATCATCGACAAGATCCAGACCTCGACGAACAACACGATCATCGTGACCGAGCAGGGGATGAAGGCCGTGCAGACCAGCTTCGACCTCGTGAACATGGTGGGGGACGCCTTCAACAACATCGAGGAGCAAGTCAACGAGGCGATGCGCGCGGCGAAGGAGATCACGTTTTCCACCCAGCAGCAGACCTCGGCCTGCGAGCAGATGGCGGTGACGATCACGGAGGTGAACCACGTCGCGGAGGATTTCGTGAAGGGCACGGAATCGACGGCCAACTCGGTGGCCGAACTCAACAGCCTGGCCGAGCGGCTCGCCGGACTCTTCCGCGAGATCCCGGCCTCGGAACACGCCCCGGACGGGGAAGAGAAGACGTCGCTGGCATCCGCCGGCAAGCCCGCCGGCCTGCCTTGAATCGGAGCCGATGATGGGGACGACCCAACAGGGAAGACGCATCCTGGTCGTGGACGATTCCGAAACCATTCGCACGCTCCTCACGGGCGAGCTCGCGAAGCGTGATTTCGAGGTCTCCGTCGCGGAGAACGGGGCCCAGGCCCTCAAGAAGGCCGTGGAAACACGGCCGGACCTGATCATCTCCGACATCAACATGCCCGAGATGGACGGCTGGGAATTCTGCTGGCGGGTCCGCAAGCACCAGGCCACCCGCTCCATCCCCTTCCTCTTCCTCAGCGACCGGGACGAGGTCTCCGACCGCGTCCGCGGCCTGGAAATCGGCGCCGAGGACTACATCACCAAGCCCTTCCAGATCCAGGACCTGGTGGACCGGATGCAGACGGTGATGATGCGCCGGCGCAACGCCCCCTCGGGCCCCGGCTCCGAAACCTCCCTGATGGGCCAGCTCAACCAGTTCAAGCTCCCCGACCTCCTCCAGAACATCAACATGCTCTCCAAGAGCGGCGCGCTGGAAATCCGCCGGGACGACGTGGCCCGGATCTTCGTCCAGAACGGCGAGGTCATCAACGCCCAGATCGGGGACGTCTCGGGGAAGAAAGCCTTCTACCGGATGCTGGGTTGGAAGGAGGGCGTCTTCGAGTTCAAGGAGTTCATCCCCAGGATCCCGAAGGTCTTCAAGGAGAACACCATCAAGCTGATCCTCGACGGCTTGAAACAGGAGGACGAAATCAGCAAGTTCCGGCAGGATTTCCCCTCCGACGAGGACGCCATCCTCATCAATTTCAACGACGAATTCTTCTCCTACGATTTCAATCCCGAAACGCGCGCCTTCCTGGATTTGATCCAGGAGAAACGGACCCTGGGCGACATTCTCGACGCGAGCCCCATGGAAGACCTCAAGGTCTTCAAGGCCCTCGCCCTCCTCTTGAACTGCGGCATCCTGAGGGTCAAATCCGCCGAGACGCCCGGATAACCCGCGCTTGGAGACCGCCATGGAGGCGAACGACAAACTGGACACCGCCGTCGTCGTCAGCAACGACCCTCACGTGGTCTCGACCGCGTTGCGGAGATTCCGGGAATTCGGCTTCGACGCCGAGGGCCTCCCCTTCGCGCTCGAAACGCCCGCCCGGATCGCTTCCGCCCGCGCCTCCCTCGTCGTCCTCGACGGACGCGTTGCCGGACCCCTCTTCCTTCAAGCCTTCCAGGGACTCGCCGGCGCGGCCGAAACCGCCCATCTCCCCCTCCTCCTCTTCGACCCCGACGGCGCCTTCGAATTCGACCCCAGGCCCTTCGATACCCTCGCCAGCCTCGAGGACCTCAGGCTCCCCGCCCTCCTCCAGGAAGCCGCCCGCGCCGGGGAACGCTACCGGAGGTCCAGGGCCGGACGCCGGAAATCCGCCCTCTTCTCCCCGGGCGCCCGTCAGCGTTTCCTCGAGTTCCTCAAACGACACACCGGCATGGTCCTCCTGAAAAGCGCCGAGGCCCACGCCGAGGACATGATCCGGAAACGGATGTTCGCCAAGAAATTCACCTCCGCCTGGGAATACCTCAACTTTCTCCAGTTCCACGACGTCGGCGGATGCGAGTTCGCCAGGCTCCTCCCCGCCGTCACCGTCGGGGAAACCTCCTTCTTCCGCACCCAGTCGCACTTCAACGCGCTCAAAAACGTCGTCATCCCGGACCTCCTCTACCGGAAACATGCCGGCCGTCAGAAAATCCGCGCCTGGTCCGCCGGATGCGCCACCGGCGAGGAACCCTATTCCATCGCCATGACCTTCCACCAGGAAGTGGGGAACCTGGATCAGTGGGACTTCTCCGTTTTCGCGTCCGACGTGGACGGATGCGCCATCCGGAAAGCCCGCGCCGGCGTCTACCGCCAAAAGGAGGCCGCGCGCATCCCCGCCCCGATTCGCGAGAGGTACTTCACCGCCGTGGGCGGCGAGTACATCCTCGACGAGACGATCAAGAACCTCGTCGAATTCCGCACCCTCAACCTCAACGACTGGTCCGGCGGACCCGCCTTCGAGGGCGTCGAGCCCGGCTTCGACGTCATCTTCTGCGAAAACGTCATCATCTACTTCGAGAAACCCGTCATCGAGCAATTCGTACGGCGGCTCTTCAACGTCCTGAAGCCCGGCGGCTATCTCTTCCTGGGGTATTCCGAGTCCCTCTACAAGTTCGCGCACCGCTTCGAGAACGTCTCCTACCAGGACACCTTCTTCTACCGGAGACCCCTCGAAGAGGTTCGCCCTCACCCCGCGGCCGAAACGAAACCCCAACGATCCAAGACGACGCCTTCGCAGGTCCGCCCCCGCGAACGACGACGCCCCCCCCGAGAGAAAAACCGCCCGTCCCCGCCGGACCCGGCCAACCGCGCCCGTCCCCCCCAGCCGGCGAAGGCGACGACCCCGCCCTCCGGACCGGAACAGACGACGCCGACGGACCGAACGCCGCTGCCGGAGAGGCTCCGTCTGGCCTTCGAGGGGATTCGCGCCGGCGATTTCCCGGACGCCGCTTCCCGGATCGAGGCGCACCTGAAGGAACGCCCCCTCGACCCCGAAGCCCACTACCTGATGGGCCTGGCCGAGGAAGGCCGGGGAAACGATCTCGACGCCGCCCTGGAGTGGCGACGGGCCCTCTTCCTCGCGCCGGGACACGTCGCCTCGCACCTCCGCCTGGGGGACCATCTGGCCCGCGCCGGCGAAGGCAAGAAGGCCATCCTCCACTTCCGCAACGCCTTGAAGGCGCTGCAGGAAGGCGCCGACCCCCTCGTGCGGACGCCGGAGGGAACCTTCTCCGGTCCGGAACTCGTCCACCTGTGCAAGGAAACCGTCAGGGCCCTTGAAACCGAAGAGGTGACCCGATGACCCCGATGGGAGATCCGCCCGGGAAGGACGCGTTCGAGGGCGAAGGCTTCGATCCCGAACACATCCTCGAAAGGATGCGATCGGAATACTGGCAAGGCGTCGAGCGCGCCCCGGACGCGGAGCCCGAGGAGTTCACCACGCTTCTGGTCATGCACGTGGGGGAAGAAAGGTTCGGCATGCTCGTCGGACAGGTCCGGGAAGTGACCCGCATCCCCCAGATCATCTCGCGCGTGCCGCGCGGCGCCGACGTCCTGATGGGCGTGATGAACCACCGCGGCCAGATCATCCCCCTTCTGGACTTGAGGCCCGTGCTGGGGGTGAAACCGTCGGCCCTCGGCAAGGAAGCCAGGATCGTCGTCTTGAAGGGGCAGGGGCGGGACATCGGCCTGATCGCGGAGGAAGTCGCGGGCCTGGTCGATATCGGGAACTCCCAGTGGCAGGAGCCTTTGTCCGTGGAGACGGCCCTCCCCCCCAACTTCATCAAGTCCCAGTGCTTGTACAAGGACAAGCTCCTGGCCGTGTTGGACCCCCACGCCTTCTTCCGTCTCGATTCCATCGCGGGTGGATTCGGATAGAGAACCGTGAACGAACAAAGCCGGTACATCAAGATCTTCCGGGACGAGGCCCTCGAGCACCTGGACGCGTTCAGGACGGGGCTCGTGCAGCTGGAGTCCGCCAACGAGCCCCCGCCCGAAACCCTCCAGGGCATCCTCCGCTGCGCCCATACCATCAAGGGCTCCGCCCGGATGGTGGGCCTTTCGGAAATCGGCGCGCTCGCGCACAAGATGGAGGACCGGCTGAAGGCCGTCGAGAAGGGGGAGGCCCAGCTCACCACCGATACCGTGAACCTGATGCTCGAGAGCGCAGACGCCATCCGGGAGGCCGTGGACGCCCTGGCCGCGGGAAACGAGCCCGCGGATCTGAGGGCGCTGGTCGAGAGGGTCGGCGGCGGGGAGGACGCCGCGCCTCCCCCGCCCCCCGAGAAGCCGGAACCCGCCGCGGAGCCGCCCGCCGCGAAGGACCGCCGTGGCGTCCTGTCCGAGCTGGCCGGCATCCTGGGCGGAAGCGGCGAGGCGTCTCCCGAGAGCCCGGCCGCCCCCCCCGCCGCCGAGACCGCGCCTGCCTCCGCCGGCCGAACCCCGTCCTCCCCGCCCGAAGAGGAGAAGAAGAAGCCCCTCTCCTCCCCCGAGACCGCCCTGACCCGGGAAACCATCCGCGTGGACGTCGCCAATCTCGACCAACTCACCGACCTGTCCGGAGAACTCGTCATCAACCGCATCCGGCTCGAGAACAAGTACTTCATGGTGAAGGACCTGTTCGAGAACCTCGGCCTCCGCGTCGAAAACCGCGCCTCCTCCCCGGAAAAGACGGAGGAGGAATGGCTGGCCGAGATCCAGACGTGGCTCCGGGACGAGATGAAGGGGCGGCTCGAAGAACTGGCGCGAGGCATCCAGGAGATGGACGCGCTGGCCGCGGAACTCCAATCCCTCACCCTCGACTTGAGGCTCCTCCCCGTTTCCACCATCTTCGACGCCTACCATCGAACGGTCCGCGACTTGAAGCAGGCCCTCGACAAGAAGGCCGCCCTGCACCTGTCGGGCCGGGACACGCTGATCGACAAGCGCGTCCTCGAGGAAATCAATCCCGCTCTCGTCCACCTCATCCGCAACGCCGTGGACCACGGCATCGAAACCCCCGCCGAGCGCCGGAAGGCCGGAAAGACCGAGGAGGGGCGCATCGAGCTGGAAGCCTCCCAGGAGGGAGGCAACGTGGTCGTCCGTGTCTCCGACGACGGCCGCGGCATGGACGCGGGCGAGATCCGCGAGAAAGCCGTCGAGAAGGGGCTCATCTCCCGGGAGGAGGCGGACGATCTCCCGGACCGCGAAGCGCTGAACCTCATGTTCCGCTACGGCTTCTCCACCAGCCCCATCATCACCGACGTGTCCGGACGGGGCGTGGGGCTGAACGTCGTCTGGGAGAAGGTGGAGCAGCTGAAGGGGAACATCAACGTGGAGACCGACCCCGGACGCTCCAGCGCCGTCTCCCTCTCCTTCCCGCCGACCTACTTCACGCTCACGGCGCTCGTCGTGAAAACCGGAACCGAAATCGTGGCCCTGCCCTCCAATTTCCTGGCCGAGACGACGTGGGTGGAGCCCCCGGAGGTCTCCGTGGAGGGCGGACGGCCGGTCGTCTACAAGCAGGACCGTTTCTGCCCCCTGATCGACCTGAGACGGTTTCTGGGGTTCCCCCTGGACGGCCAGCCCGAGGCGTCCTCCCGCATCCCCGTCGTCGTCACGCGGTTCCGGAACAAGCACCTGGCGCTCAAGGTCGACCAGATCCTGAGGATCGAGGAGGAAGTGGTCAAATCCACGGGCCCCTTCCTCCAGAACCACCCCTTCGTCTCCGGCGTGACCATCCTCCGCAAGGGGGAGCCCTGCTTCATCCTGAACATGTACGACGTCTTCAAGTACGCCAGGAACTGGCGCGAGGAGGCCGCGGCCTTCGCCGGAAGCGAGGAGCGGGGGCCCGGTGCGCGGATCCTGGTCGCCGACGATTCCGTCACCACGCGCACGCTGGAGAAGAGCATTCTCGAAAACGCCGGCTTCACGGTGGCGACCGCGCGCGACGGACGCGAAGCCTTCGAGATCGCGCAGGCCGAAACGTTCGACCTCATCGTCACCGACGTCGAGATGCCCGGCATGAACGGCTTCGATCTGACGGAGGCGCTCCGCCGGGATCTGAGGTACCGGGAGGTCCCCGTCGTCATCGTCACCTCCCTCGCCCGCGAGGAGGACCGGCGCAAAGGCATCGAGGTGGGGGCCCAGGCCTACATCGTCAAGGGAACCTTCGATCAGACCCGCCTTCTGGACACCGTGAGGAGCCTGATCCCGTGACAGCGCCCCCGGACAGCCCGGGAAGCCTCCTCGTCTTCCGGGAAGCGGAATCCCGCTTCGCCGTGCCCCTGGCCGCCGTGGCCGAGGTCCTCCACGCGCCCGCAGGCCCCGTGCCCGGGGAGGGGATCGCCTACCGCGGCGGGCGACTGCCCATCGTGGCCCTCGAAGCCTCCGGCGGTCCGGAACGCGAGGCCCAGGTGGGCGAGCGCCTGATTGTGCTGAAACGCGCCCGCCCCCTCGCCCTGCGCGTGGAAGCCGTGGAAGGACTGGTCGAGATGGGCCCCAGGGAACTCTCGCCGGCGGATGGCTTCTACGTCACCGGGCTGTTGAAGAAGAGCCTTAAGGCCGTAGGCCGGGCGGGAGGAGAACCGCTTTTCGTTCTCGATCCGGACGCGCTCGGCGAGGCGCTGGCCCGCCGCGCCGCGGAGCGGAACCCACAGGCCCGGGACGCGGGCCCCGATCCGCCGCGACGTTGAGGTCCGGATCCTCGTTGGAAGGAAGACAGCCATGCATCCAAGCGGAGATCCCGTGCGGGTTCTCGTCGTCGACGATTCGGTGGTCGTGAGAGAACTCCTCAGGGAGATGCTGGAACACGCCCCCGACATCGAGGTGGTCGGGGAGGCCGCCAACGGCCGGGAAGCCGTCGAGCGCACCGTCTCCCTCGAGCCGGACCTGGTGACCCTGGATGTCAGGATGCCCGTGATGGACGGCCTGGAGGCCGTGCGGGAAATCATGGCGGTCAAGCCCACGCCCATCCTGATCATCACCGCCAGCCTGTCCAAGGACGAACTCGACGTCTCCTTCGAGGCCATCCACCGCGGGGCCCTCGACGTGATGCTGAAGCCCCGCATCGAAAGCCGAAGCGAATACCTCGAGATCCGGGACGGCCTCGTCGAGCGCATCAGGATGCTCTCCCGCATCCGCGTCATCTCCCGTCCCCGGCGCAAGGCCCGCAAGACCCGGACGATCCCCTCCGCCAAGGCCAAGGAGAGGAACTACGCCGTGGTGATGGGCGCCTCCCTCGGCGGCCCCGCCGCCGTGATGACCGTCCTGAAAGCCCTCTCGGAGAATTTCCCCGCCCCCGTCGTCGTCGTCCAGCACATCGCCTCCGGCTTTGCCGAGGGATTCACCCTCTGGCTCCAGCGCCACCTCCCCTTCGAGGTCCGCCTCGCACAGGACGGAGACCGGCTTCGGGCCGGCCGGATCCTCGTCGCCCCCGACGGGTTTCACACGGTCGTCGAGGGCATGGCCGTGCGACTGACCGACGACCCCCCCATCAACTCCTGCAAGCCCGCCGTCGACGCCCTCTTCCATTCCGCCGCCGACGCCT
Organism: uncultured Planctomycetia bacterium; assembly: GCA_964508045.1. Lineage (GTDB taxonomy): Bacteria > Planctomycetota > JAKEIC01 > JAKEIC01 > CAZDSO01 > CAZDSO01. The sequence goes on from CAZDSO010000084.1 coordinate 20,309, forward strand.
TCCGCGAACGGACCATTGCCATCCTCCTCACCGGCATGGGGCACGACGGCGCCGCGGGGGCCGCGTCCGTCAAGGAGCGCAAGGGACACGTTCTCGTCCAGGACGAGGACTCCTGCGTCGTGTTCGGCATGCCCAAAGCGGCGATCCAGCGCGGCGCCGCCGACGACGTTCTGCCCCTGGTGGAGATCCCCGAGGCCCTGGTCTCTTTGGTGCTCAACCGCTAGGGATTGTATTTCGGATTGTCGTCCGCCATGAGCCTTCGGCCTCCCGGAAACCATGAAAACGTGGAGGGCGAACCTCTCCTCCTTCGCTTGCCGGCATCTGCGAGAGCTACGGAGGA
>CAZDSO010000085.1:0-20475 GCA_964508045.1 uncultured Planctomycetia bacterium
CCCACGGCTCATGACGTGGTACACAGCCCCCCGGAACTCCACTCGCGGTTGCCTTGCCATGAAACCATCCTACGTTTCAGGAGGGAGGCATTCCCTACCGGCAATTCCGAAGAGAGGGGTGAAGCCGGCTTCACCAGCCCTACCCAAGAAAAGGGGCGGCCTCGCGGGGCCGCCCCTTCGTGCATTCCTTTCAGGTTTTTCAGCGTCTCGCCATCCTCAGGCTTCGCCTTGCGAGGACGAAGACGGCGAGGAGGAGCGTCGCGACCAGGGCCAGGGCGACCAGGGGCAGGCGGGCGTCGCCGGCGGTGAGGACGGCGGCGTAGCCGGTCAGGGGGGCGAGGGTCTGGCGGACCGCCCATCGGGCGAGGGGTTTTTCCCGGATGAAGTCGGCGACGGGGGGGCTGAGGCGGTAGTAGGTGCGGATGAACCACCGTCCGGGAGCGGTTTCGGCAAGGACGCGGTCGCGGAAGGCGGTGAGGGTGCGCACCTGGGCGGCGTCCCGGTCTCCGAAGGAGGCGGTGGCGATGAAGCATCCGCCGCCGCTGGAGCCGCCGGGGAGGTTGAGGTATTTCTCGTAGCCGGGCGGGTAGCCGATCTTGGCGCGGTCGGAGAAGAGCATGGAGCCGGCCGAGTAGAGGACGTTGAGGCTGATGAGGCCTTCGCAGGAGACATCGAGGCTGGGGATCATGCGCAGCTCGTAGGTATCGCCCCAGTGGAGGTTGGGGTCCACGGTGAAGTTGTAGAGCACGATCATGTAGGCGGTCTCGCTGGCGCGGACCTCGTAGTCCACGTTCTCGAAGGTCACGGTGCCGTTGTCCTTGTCGTAGGTCTGGTTCATGACGCCGAGGATGTAGTCGCCTCCGTTCACCCTTCCGTCCCCGTTGAGGTCCGCCATGAGGGTGACGGTGACGGTGTCGGCGTCGTCGCCCGTGCCGCCGGCGTGGAAGGAAACACTCTTGATGAGGATGCCCTCGGGCGAGGTGGCCCGGGCGGCGAGGTGCATCATCCGAACGCCTCCCGTGCTTTCCGACACGTAATGGGTCCCCGGGTTGTTGGGGCCGTAGGAGACGATGAGGGAGCCGGTGGTTCCCACCACCAGCGCCGACCCGTCGACGGGGGCGCCGCCTACGTTGATGGCGGCATACGAGGTCACGCCTTCCGCGACGATATGGGCGTTCTGCTGGATGCCGCAGATGAAGTTCGCGCCGTCGGGGGCGTTGCCGCTCAGGTCGTAGACGGCCAGGTAGTTCACCTCGGTATTGGCTTTTACGATCTCGTCCTGGGCGAAGGGGAAGGTCACCTCGCCGCTGGCGTCATAGGATCCCGCTCCCAGGTAGACGTCGTCCATATCGAGCAGGCCGTTGCCGCTCAGGTCCCGGTAGAGGCGGACCTGCGAGATGTCCTGCATCGCGTCTCCGGTGCCGCGGTGGGAGAGGGTGATGGACTTGATCCGGATGTCCTCCACCGTGCTCGCGACGGCGGAGACCTGGAGGACTTCCACTTCCTGCGCCGTGCTCAGCTCGTTGCGGGGCGGAGGCGTATTCAGGCCCTGGAAGAGGGAGAGGCTTCCTCCGGCGCCGAAGGCCACCAGGGTTTTCTGGCCGCCCACCACGGGGGCGCCGGTCACGAAGGCCGATTCCTTGGATTTCAACCCGGTGGCTTCCACTTCCGCGTTCGCCTGGATGTCCAGGGCGTAGGTGCTGCCGAGAGGGGCCGTATCCTCCAAATCGAGCACGACGATCCAGAACTGGGTCGTCTGGGCGGTGAGCACTTCTTCCAGGTGGTGGAAGACCACCACACCGTCGTCGCTTCCGAAGGAGCCCCACCCCATCGGGAAATCGGGGTACTGGTCGTACCCGGTGGGTTCGATCTCCTCGTCCGGCTCGGAGAGGATGCCGTTCCGGTCGACGTCGCGCAAGAGCCTCACGCTTCCGGGAACCACGTTGTAGACGTCGTGTCCGCTTCCCGAGGCGTGGATCGTCACGCGCGTGATCTCGACGTCTTCGTTCTCGTTGGGGGAGAGGCTGAACTGCAGCATGGTCAGGCCTTCGGAGCCGATGATTTCAAAGGTCTGCTGCGGGTTCCTGGATCCCGGGGCGATGGTGAGGGTTCCGGGAATGATCACCTCCATGGAGGGCCCCTGCTGCGGGAAGCTCCCCGTCGCGTTGATCAGCGCAAGGCTCACGGACCCCTCGGAGACGACGTCGCCGGCGGAGTCCAGGTCCACGCGGAAGGCGTCCTTGTGGGAGGCGGTTCCCGCGAGGGTGTAGGTCACCAAAAGGTCCACCGAGGCGTTGGCGTCCAGGACCAGCAGGGGCGTGCCGCCGGTCCCGGTGAAGGTGACGGTTCCATCGTCCGCGGCAAAGGCGCCCGTCCCCAGGAGGCTGTCCACGGAGGACCGTTTTCCGTCCCCGTCGGCGTCCTTGTAGAGGGAAACCTGGAGGACGTCGGTCGATTCGTCGCCGGTCCCCGAGCCGTGGATCGTGACCTCCATGATTTTCAGGGACTCGTTCGGTCCCGCGGAGAGGTTGACCTGGAACATTTCCTGGTCCACGGCGGAACGGGAAATGAAGGTCGCAACGGGCTGGTGGAGTCCGGTTGTCACGTTGAGGGTTCCCACGCCCTCCAGCAGGGTCACCGTGCCCCCGGCGAAGGGCAGGCCGTTGACGCCGGAGATGGCGGTGGTGACGCCGGTGCCGGTGATGCCGCCCATGGGGATGCTGGTGGTCATGCTGGTGGCGTTCGTCCCGTTGCCGTTGAAGTCGTAGCAGAGGAGCCAGTTCACGGGCCGGTTGGACTGGAGGACGGGCTCGGAGCCGGAGGGCCAGGTGAAGGTCAGGTTGGCGCCCACGCTGGTCGCGGTCGCGAGCACGGGTTCGCCCGTGTCGGGGGTGCCGTTTCCGTCGTCGTCCCGGACGAGTGTGGCGCCCGAGATGGTGAGGGTCGGATCGCAGGAGCCGCTGTTGGTGAAGGTGATCGAGCTGACGAGGATGTCCTCTCCGAGCCCCACGAGCCTGGCCTGGATCATGGGCACGTCGGACCAGGCCTTGTCGATCCCGCGCGAGGGGGGGTTGTTCGTGCCCGCCATGGCGAGGATCGAGGGCTGGAGCGTGATCGTCTGGGTGTTGCCTTCCAGGGGGAAGGTGCCGGAGGGGGGGATCGTATCGCTGATCACGGGATAGGAGAGGACGCCGCGGGCTTCGATGTCGGAGACGGCGGGAATGGCGGTCTTGAAGGTCTCGCCGCCCGCCGGGCCGCCCGGCGCCGTATCGGCCAGGACCTGGCAGACGAGGAGGAGGGTCCGTGACTGTCCGGCGGAGACGGTCATGAGGGGCGTGCCGGTGAAGGAGGCGGTCCAGGGCGTTCCGCTCCAGGAAGCGACCGTGCCGATCAGGGTTTCTCCGCTGGTGTAATACCCGTCCTCGTTGGCGTCCTCGTAGAGGCGGACGTTGTAGAGCATGGAGGCGGTGGCGCCGTTTCCTCCGGTGAGCTCGAAATCCATCCGGTGGATCTGCACGTCCTCCTCGGTGCCCGCCGTCAGGCGGATCTGCTGCATGGAGCCGTCCGTCATCCCCTGGATGATCTGTCCCGTCGGGGGATTGGTGGGGCCGGCCTCGACCGTGAGGGTCCCGCGGTCGCGCACCGTCATGACGTTGCCCGTGACGGGGAACGTTCCGGTGACTTCGGCGGGAAGGTCGAAGCCTCCGGCGGAGACCTCACCGGTGACCGCTGTTCGCGAGGTGATCGAGGCCTGGAAATCGCTGGGGCTCGGGGTCGAGGTGGAGAGGTTGTAGACCAGGATCAAATCGACGGTCATGCCGGCGGTGAGGTTGATCAGGGTGGTGCCGGCGGTCCCGAAGGTCACGGTGGCCGGCGGGCCGCCGCTGTAGGTTCCGGAGGCGAGCAGGGAGTCCGTGCCGGAGGTCAGCTGTCCGTCGTGGTCGACGTCGCGGTAGAGGTCGGCGGAGGAGATGTTGCCGGTGGTGGGTCCGGTTTCCGAAACGGTGATGGTCTGCAGGTCCACCGCCTGCGTGCCGCTGGTTTCCTGCAGGTGGATCTGCATGGCCACGACCGCGCCGGCGGTTCGCAGGACGGAGCGGGTGTCGGGGGTGGCCGGCCCGAGGGCCACGTCCACGGTTCCGACCATCCACCGGAGGTACCCGTCCTGACCGGTGCTGTCGCCCGGATCGTCGTCGAAGTTCTCGCCGGCGAGATTCCCGGTGGAGCTGAGGAAGTAGACGGTATCCGTGCCGGGGGTCCAGCCGGATCCGCCCTTGACGTTATGGGGTGCGGAGACGCTGTCGGGGTTCAGGAAGGCGCACTCCCGGATGGTGAGGGGGAGGATGGTGCTGCTGGAGAGGCCCGAGAGGTTCAAAAGCGTGCCTCCGCCGGCGGGGTAGCCGAAGGTCCCCTGGGACAGGGCGTCGGGGTCGGACCCGACGCTCGCGCCGTCGGAGATTTCCAGTCCGTTGAGGGTGGGCGAGAGGACGGCGTAGTGCCGGGCTTCCAGGGTCCCTCCCACGCGGAAGTCGTACCGGGCGGTGCCGGGGTTCGAGGAGGTGACGCTGGCGGGGGAGCCGGGGGCGCCCTGCAGCTGGAGGGTACCGGTGGTGCTTCCTTCCACCAGCAGCTGGGCGTTGTTGGCCATGACGATGGACGCGCCGTCGTGGAGGGTCAGGGTGCCGTCGGCGGTGGGATCCGTGGCGTCGCCGATCTTGAGCTTGCCGGCGGCGGCGGCGCTCGCGACATCGAGGGTGATGCCCTGGGGGATGTCGAGGACGCCGCGGACCACGTCGAGTTCGCGGTTCACCTGGAGGGTCCGTCCGTTGCTGCTGACGTACCAGATCGTGTCGGAGCCGTTGGGGAGCTTCACCTCCAGGTTGTAGAAGGGCGCCGTGTCCGATTCCACATTGAGGGTGACCGGTACGCCGGCGGCGCCCGTGAACGTGGTGGTCGAGACGGTGGGGATGAAGAGGGCCCCCGAGGCCACGGACCAGTTGCCTCCGACCTCGATCCGGGGGAAATTGTTCGTGTTCAGCACGCCCTGGATCATGGTGAAGTTTCCGTCGAGGAGCAGGCTCGAGATGGCGTCCACCTGGTTGCCCGGGATCGTTCCGGACTTGTTGATGACGAGATTGGCGAGGTGGAGCGTGCCGGAGGCGTTCCAGATCTCCCCGCGGGAGCCGCGGTTGCCCGACAGCTCGACCGTGTTCGTCCCCGAGGTGGAGAAGGTGTTCTCGCCCACGGCGAATCGCCCGGTGCACCGGATCAAGCCCGAATCGATGACGGCCGTTTCATTGTTCCCCCCGTTGAAGTAGAAGTTGCCGGTCCCGGTGCTTCCGGTCTGGTGCTGGATGATCAGGTTGCCCCCGCCCGTGGCCTGCGTGATTTCGAGGACGGGCTTGGAGGCGATCGGCACCGGATTGCCGCCCACCACGAAGTCCCCCGTCACCGTCATGGTTCCGCCGTTCAGGCGGAACGTTCCCTGCCGGACCCAGAAGTTCTGCGTAAAGAGCTGGCCTCCGGGAGGCAGGATCGCGACGTTGGGGCCGGGAACCGTGGACTGCGGTTTGTCCACCCGCACGTTGGGCAGGGTCGCCTGGGAGGAGATGACCTGCTGGTTCCCCGTCCCGTTCAGCGCCAGGTTGGCCGTGGGATCGTACATCCCGCCCGTCGAGGTGGACCAGTTGCCCCGGATGTTGATCACCCCTCCGGGGGTGGCCACCGTTCCCTTCAGGACGAGGAAGGAACCGTTGACGTTGATGTCGGAATACACTTCCACGCGGTCCGTGCTGGCGTCCTTGTTGACGGTCAGGTCGTAGAGGTTGAGGGGGATCGACTGGTTGAGGGAGTTCGCCCGGAAAACCTCCGCCGTCCCCGAGGCGCTTCCGATCAGCTCCACCGCGGTCCGTTCCGTCCCCAGGTCGTACAGGTCGAACAGGGGGGCCGAGGGATGGTTGTCCGTGATCCGCATGTCGCCGTGGACCCGGATCAGGCCGTCGGTGATCTCCTCGATGGAGCCCGTCATGAAGTAGAAGTCGCGACGGACCTCGATGAGGCCGTTCAGGTCGTCCATCTTGATCCGCGGAGCGTTCGCGCTGTTGTTCTGGGTGCCGCCGACATACAGGTCCGTCTCGGCGATCAGGCCGCCGGAGGCGACGTCCACCGTCCCGTCGGCGATGAACACCTGCGAGCCGTGCAGGACGCTTCCCGCCGTGTCCACCTTGTCCCCGCTGGCGTGCGGGGTCTTGAGGATCGTGATGTCCGGCGGCACGTCCGGCGCGCTGATCACGCCCGTCCAGCAGGTCTGGTCCCCCGTGCCGTCGACCAGGACCTGGAAGGGAGGGGATCCGTTGTTGTGGGTGTTCGTGTAGGACCCCCCGGTGCCCGCCCAGGCGTTCGGGGCGCCCTTCAGATGCAGCACCTGCGTGCTGTTGAACGGCTGGGCCAGGCTCGCGTTGAACTGCCCGGAGATCATGGTGAAGGTCCCGAGGACCTCGATGGCGGAACCCATTTCCGCCCGCGATCCGGCGTCCGATCCCGTTTTCATGAACATGAAGTTCTGGAGCGTCAGCATGGCCCCCGTCGTGGGCTTGTTGCTCCAGATCTGGGTCTCCTTGCCCCGGTTCCCCGTCAGCCGGATCACGTTGCTTCCCGTCGGGAGGAACGTGGAGGAGTCGATCTTGAAGTCGCCTTCGACGTCGATCAGCCCCGAATCGATGTGGGTCACCGCGTAGTTGTAGATCACGAAACTCCCGTTGCCGGTCCCCGTCGCGTCGATGTCCAAGGACCCCCCGCCCGTCCCCGCCACCATGTCCATCTGGGGTTGCGCCGTCTGGTCCAGCGTCGGGTTCCCCGACCCCACGATGAAATCCCCCGTCACCTGCAGCGAGAACCCCTTGAACTCGAACCGCCCGTCCCAGATCTGGATCCCGTAACAGGACATGTTCCCCCCGAGCTCGACGAGATCCGCATCCGTCGGCGGCGTGGTGTCGCTCTTATTGATCCGGATCACCGGCCCCTGGCCCCCGGGAAGCACGAACCGGCCCGGCGTCTTGATCTCCAGCGCCGTTCCGCCCGTGAACCCCTGCCCGCTTCCCAGCGGCGGGTTCGTGGGCCACTGACCGTACAAGTAGACCGTCCATCCCGTCACCCCGTTCAGCACGCCCGACTGGATGGCCAGGTCCCCGTTGATCACCAAATCGGAAATCACGTCGACCTGGTTGCCGGGCGATCCCAGCGTCTTCTTGACGATGAAATTGTTGATCACCAGTGTGGCGTTCGTGTACCCCGACGGAGGCCGGTTGTTCCACATCCGGACCGTCTTCCCCACGTTCCCCGACGTGATCAGCGTGTTGGAGCCCCCCAGCGCGAAGGACGAATTGTCCACGAAGAACTCGCCCTCCACCTCGATGATCCCTGCGTTGAGGGACCCCGAGGCGTTCGGGTAGAAGAAAAAGTCGCCGTGCTGGGCCACGCCGTGGATCCCCGATACGAAAAGACGCCCCGCGTTGAGAATGTCGAACACCGGCGACGCCGAAGAACCCCCCTGACCCACCTGGAAGAACCCCCGCACCTCCAGGGAACCCGTGGAAATCCAGACGCGCCCGTCGAGAATCTGGAGACGGTCCACCGCCGGAGGCGGCGCCCCGCCCCCCACGATGGCCCCGCGGTTGTCGATGAACAGCGAGAAGGCGTTGTTGGAGTTGTTGACCGAAAACCCGGGAACCTGCACCGTGGAGTACAGGGTGAGCTGCGCGTTCTTGTTGTTCATCGTGGGCATGATGTTCGTGTAGGACGTGTTCCCCGTGGTCTCCCACATCCCCGGCAGGTTCCCCTCGAAGGAAAGGGATATGGTGTTCGACGCCGTCAGATATCCGCTCGACACCACCAGGTTCTGGTAGATCTCGAGCCAGGAGCCGAACATGATCTGACGGCCCCCCGGACGGTTGATCGAAAGACTGCTGAATTTCATCGTGTGGGAACCGCCGCCATTGTCCGTCACGTAGACCTGGGCGGCCCACGTGGCCGGATACGACGACCCGTCCAGGAAAATGTTGGCCGAGGAATTCGAAAGGTCGAAGTACCGGCTGGACCCCGCGTCGTAGGCGCCCCCAAGCCACCCGTGCACGTGGAGGTTGCCCGCGTTGATCTGCTCGTCCGCCCCCGCCAGGAAAATCACGCCACCCGAGTGCTGGGCCGTCGCCGACGTCGAGCTCGTGTACGTGACGTTCAACGTTCCGCCCGACATCTTGAGCGTCGGTTTCGAACGGCGGCGCTTGTCGAGAAGACTCGAACCCGTTGAGTAATACACGCTGTACCCCACGTAGAGCGCCCCCCGGCAGTTGAACGTGCCGCCGTCCACATGCAGCGTGTCGGACGTGATGTAGGTGTCGCACGTCACGTTCAGCGTGCCCTTGATCGTGAGCACGTGGCGGTACGTGGGATAGTAGCGGTAATTCGAGTACTGGACGTTCCGAAGATGGTTGACGCCGTTCCAGAGCCTCCAGCACGTGATGGGCGGGCCGGAGGGAACCGTCACGCGACTCATGATGAAGACCTCGTCCCCCGAGCCGGGAATCGAAGACGTGTTCACCCACCCCGTGCTCGATCCCTGGTAGATCTGCCAGGCGGACGTGCTGTTCCAGTTCCCGCTGAAGTTCTGGCGGCTGCGGAACTGCGAGGCCTCGGCCTCGGAAAGAACCGCCACGCTCGCCAGGAGTCCGGCCATCACGGGCAAAAACAATCTCGCCTTCATCTGCGGCCCCTTAAAATGTTCCTAGGTATCCGACAGTGTAGCACAGTCTTTCTCCGGGAGAGAAGACCTCCCGCCTTCACCTCCTCCCCCCCCCCTTCTCTCCCGAGAACCCCATCCTGCTTTCCCTCCAGAGAAACGAATTCCCGACCACTAAACATCAAAAAGCATGCCTACAAAAGGAGAATCTCCATGGAATCCAGAAAACTTCGAGTTTCGTAATTCATACTTATAAAAGAAGTTAGGATCAAGATCAACAGGTTTTTCGCGGGAAAAGCCACCCCCGCCCACATTCGGGTGTTAACCTTGCTATACAGGGTGTTAAGAAAACACGGGAAATCCGGAACGACACCGGCCCCCTCCATGAATCCTACTTCCCCTTGACGACGATCCGGATCTTCTCGAAGTCCTCGTTGCCGGCCCCGTCCCGGACCTCCGCGCGCAGAACGTGCTCTCCGGCCTCGAGCGTCGAGGACGGGATCGTGGCCGTGAAGACCTCCTCCCCCTTCTTGCGCTTCATCCTCCGCTTCTTCCCGCCGTCCAGGGAACAGGCGACCGCATCCAGCTTCTTGTCGTCTTCCGCCCGCACCCTCACCTCGAGGGTTCCCGTGACGTCCGCCCCGGGCGACGGCGAGAGAATCCGGACCGACGGCGGTACGGTGTCCACCTCGAAGGTCCACGACGACGCGTCCTCGTTCCCCGCCCGATCCCGCGCCGAGACGCGCACCTTCACGGCACCCTTCTCTTCCTTCGCCTCGCCGGGGAGGGGCCACGTCAGCGTTCCGTTCTCGAAGCGCGCGTTGGCGGACACGTCCTTCCCGTCCACGAGCATGCGGATCGAGGCCGGGTCGATCCCGGCGGGAGCGGCGATCCTGCACGTGATCGCGCGCGGCGCCTTCGCGACATAGCCGGCGGGCGCGAACCGGGTGACGAGCTTCCATCTCGGCGCGAAGGAGATCTTCACGTCGATCCGCGAAAAGGCCTCCTCCACCTTCCATCCCTGGCAGTAGACCCACAAGAGGCCCTTCGGCGGCAGGTCCACGTAGATGCGCTCCGAGGCGAGCGGCGAGGTGGAGTCCTCGAGCTTCTCGTCCATGCCGTCGAGACGCCCGTTGCCGTTCTTGTCGTGGAAGAGGAACATGTCCATGTCGAACCCCTCCCCCTTTCCCGTCGCCGTGACGTCCAGGAACCGCTCCTTCGGATCGAGCTCGAAGGGGCCGAGGATCCAGGAGGATTCCGGCAGGGGGGAGTCGGGGTCGTCCTGGCGGATCTTCTGGTCCCGGAACACGGAAGCCGGCGTGATCTCGAGGGGGGTCCCGGCGCGCGCCTCCCGGCCTGCGGGATCCAGGGCCCGGAGAAGGAAGCGGTACCGCCCGGGCGGCAAGGGGCCGCCGGGACCGGCGGTCCACGGAAGCGTGAACGTCCCGTCCGTCTCCAGGGCGTCCGTGGCGTCGTGCCACGTTTCGCCGTCGAGGGACCACTGGAGAGCGTCCACGCGGGCGTTGTCCCGGGCGGTGCCCTCGAAGACCGTTTCGCTTCCCGAGGGCAGGACCTTCGGGCCTTCTTCCAGCGCGAGCTCGGGGGGGCGCGCGGGAAAGAACGTCGTCGTGTCCAGGGTCCCCCGGACCCAGGTCCGGCCGTGCGGATTCGCGATCACCACGCGCCACCCGTCAGCGAGCGGGATCTCCCGGCTCTCGCCGGCGCGGAGCTCCCGGAGCCTCGCGCTCGCGTTCCTGCCGGTCTCGAGGACGATCTCGAGGGGGCCGTCTCCGTCCACGGGCTGCACGTAGTCCACACTGCCGGCGTAGCCGGTCGTCTCGAACACGTAGGCCTTGTCCCCGTCGCCCTGGGTCCAGGCCTTGATCCCCGTGAGGACGTTTGTCGGACGGAGGAATCCCCGGATCCCGGAGAATCCGATCCTGACCTTGCGGCCCTCGGCGTGGACGAGGCCCTCCGCGGACGCGGAGCGCTCGCGTGTCGACGGCGGAAGGCGCCCGCCCACGGCCAGCGCGACCGCGTAGTCCTTCCCCTCTTCCACGGGGAAGTTGCGGATGCCCGCGACGCCGGCCCGGGAGAGGACCTCGATCGTGTACCCGCCGTGGGCCTGGTAGCCCAGGCGGAAAGACGCCTTTCCGTCCGGTCCGGTGTAGCCCCAGTGCCCGATCCTGTTCCGGTGCCTCCAGTGGGATCGGAACAGCACCAGCGCCCCGTCCACGGGCCGGCCCCCCGCGTCCGTCACGCGCACCTCGACCGTCGCCGTGTCGGTGTACCCCTGGCCCGAAGAGGTGTAGGGCGCATCCGGGGGGTTGTGGACCGTTTCCGTCGCGGCGGTCTGCAGGTCGTCGCCCCGCCACCGAAGCACCGCCGTCACCGTCTTGCCCTTGTGCTCCCGCCCCTCGGTGGACCCCCAGGGCGCGTCGATCCCGTCCTTGTGGCAGACGTCCCAGTGGTGCCATCCGTCGCCCATCCAGAACTCGTTCCACTGGTGGTCCTCGCCCCGGTCGGTGACGATGGAGGTGGGAATGAGCATCGTGCGACCGCACGCCGCCCCGATGATGGACTGCTCCCCGCAGGAGCCGTAGCGCTTCTGGAAGATGACCAGCGCCTGGAGGTCGCGCGTGAGGTAGCCGAAGGTCATGATCGTGTCCTTCCCGCCCGGCGTCAGCCAGTCGTGGACGGCGCGGACCGCTTCCTCGAGCGTGCCCGCCTCCGCCGCGGCGTCGGCCAGCGACGGCCCGAACCCCCGGTCGCCGGGAAGCCGGGTCCGCCAGAAGGCGGAGCCGGATCCCGGGGCGTAGACGCTCCTGTCCGTCTCGTGCTTGAGCCAGGCTTCCCGGTCCAGCCCCCTCTCCTTGGCCGATCGCTCCCACCAGGAGGCGTCGATCCGGGCGGGAACCTCGTAGAGGAGCCTCGGATGCACGACCCACCAGTAATAGACGTCGCGGGGAATGCGCTCCGTCGCCCCGCCCGCCCGCCGGTACGAGATCGTGGTGTGGTCCTCCGCCTCCACGATCTCCGCGTAAGTCACCCGGTCCGCCATGTCATAGACCGCCCGGGCGTTGACCCGGAACAGATCCGCGTGCCCCAGCCGGACCATGGCGCGGACCACCTCGGGGGGGGTGTGGACGACGGCGAACGCCGCCTCGTCGAGAAGCCGGTCCGGGCATCCGGCCAGGACGTCGAGCACCGCCCCGGCCGTCTTCCGGTCCGTGCGGACCCGGAGGGGCCGAAGCGCCGGCGCGTAGCGGTCGACGTAGGAAGCGAGGTCGCGGAACTCGTGCGTCGGCTCGAAGCGCCAGGACGCCGTCTCCTGGAAGGTCGACCCCGTATTCCCATAGAAGGAGAGCGCCCCGGCGACGCATCCCGTCGCGAGATCGGGCTTCCCGTCGCCGTCCACGTCCGAAAGGGCCGGGGAGGCCATCTCCCCCACGTCGCCCTCCCCCAGCCACGATGTCGATTCCTTCCAGTCGGGTCCCGTCAGCACCGTGAAACGGCCTTGCTGGTTTCCGACCACCACCTCGCTCGCGCCGTCGCCGTCCAGATCCGCGACGGCCGGGGCCGCGGACCGGCCGAAGCGCTTCGAGGCCAGCGGGTGCTCGGCGACGGGGGCGAAGGCCCGCGTGGCGTCCGTCGAGCCCGTCCCCCGGTAGATCTCGAGCGTTCCGTCGAACCGCCCCACGACGAGGTCGAGCGTACCGTCCCCGTCGAGGTCGCCGAGCGCCGGCACGGGGAACGTCCCCGCTTCCTGGTCCACCCCGGCGACCGCGACCTCCCGGAAGCGAGGCCCCGGATAGAAACGGACGCCTCCACCCTCCTCCCCCACGACCAGATCGATCCGGCCGTCGCCGTCGGCGTCGCCGAGCGCGGGGGCGGCGCACCCCGTGAAGGAAAGCCGGTTCACGGGATGGTCCCAGGCGGAGAACGCCGGCCCGCGAAAGGCCTGGAGTCTCCCGTCCTTCGTGCCCACGACCAGATCGGCCTCCCCGTCCCCGTCGAGGTCCCCGAGCGCCGGTCGCGACAGGTAGCCGGGATCCCGGGGAAACTTCACCGGCGGCGCTTCGAGAGGGCGGGGAAACCAGGGATCGGACGGCGTCCCTTCGTTTCTCGCGAAGCGGACCGAACCGTCCTTGCGTACCTCCACGACGTCGTCGAGCCCGTCTCCCGTCACGTCCCCCAGCGCGGCCCGGGACCCGGGTGCGAGGCGGAATCCACGAAACCCCTCCAGCTCCGTCTCGAAAGCGGGCCCCGCAAACGCCGTCACGTCGCCCCCGGCGGACCAGACCAGGTAGGCCTGCGGGCTCCCGCTTCCGAGGAGCGCGCCCGTTTCCATGCCCGCGATCGCGGTGTCGCCGGTCTTCATCGCCGGCGGCAGGGGCAGGGTCCTCTCCTCCTTCCAGGCGCGCCCGGCGCTCAGGAAGAACACCTTCAGGTCGGCGCCCTCGAACCCCGCGATCAGGCATCCCACGCTCTTCGCGCTTGCGACCTCCATGTCCAGCCCCAGAAGGAAGGCACAGGACGAGAAATCGGGGGACGGTTCCACCCGCTCGGCCTTCCGGAAGCCGGGCGACCGGTAGACCGCGAGTTTCTTCCCGGGGCCCGCCAGCACGAGGTCCTTGGCGCCGTCGCCATCGAAGTGGAGAAAGGCCGACCGCGCGCCGGCCTCGGCCTCGACGCCCTCCAGGATCGTCCCGTCCTCGGCGAAGTCCGGCGCGAGGAAGACCCGGAGGGCCCCGGCACCCGGGGAATGGAGGACGAGGTCGTCGCGGCCGTCCCCGTTCAGGTCGGTCAGGTGCGGCACGGCGTCGGCGCGCCAGCGAAGCGGCACGAAGGGGAGGCGGACCAGCGTCGCCTCGAGGTCCGCTTGCAGCCACGCGGGGACCTTCTCGAGGACCGTCCGGGCGCGGGAAGGAAGCGCCGGGCGGCCGGGAGACGGGGTCTCGAGGACCGCGCGGTTCGTCTCTGCGTCGTAGCGGAGCGCCACCCGTCCTCCGGGCGGGATCACCACCTCGCGCGAGACGCGGAGTTCCTCGGTCTCCTCGCCGGCCGCGACGGACGACAGAAGGACAAGGACCGCAAGGACGAGAAGCGAAGGCCGGGAAGCGGGACGGCTCATGAGCACCTCCACAACGGGCGTTCGTACTTCGTGGATTCGTTCGTCGGGGATTCGCGTCCAGGACAACCCACGCCATGATACCATCGGAAGCGCGAAAGCGGAAAAGCCGCAACCCGAAGGCGACAATCTCAGGCCCCAGAGGCGCGGAGGCGCTTAGGGAATGAGGGGCGCAGGCATTTCAGGTTGGAGATTGCAGATTTCAGCGACGCGTAGACGAGTCCATTCCGGGATCGGCTGCAGCCGGGAGCGCGGGCTTCCAGCCCGCAGCACTTCGGCGCCATGGCTTGCAGGGACCGCCGGCTTCCAGCCGGCAGACCCCCCCCCCTGGAAAAGGCTGCGCGAATGCCGACGGTCGTGTTGCATGACTAGAGATGCGCCACCGGGAAGTCCCGGAAGCGATCGAAGTCCCGGTCCTCGGTCAGGAGCGCGCTCACGCCGGCCTCCTTGCACACCGCCGCCACCTGGGCGTCGAAGACGAGGTTGCCGGTCACCCCGTGTTCGCGAAGGATCCTCGTGAAGAATGATATGGTTATCTGTCAAGGCCTCCGCTCGAAGACCACGTTCCGCGCCGCGAGGTGCTCGAGCACGGCTTCCAGGATCCCCTCCGCGTCCCCGAGGGTCTCGGGGGGATGGACGCCGGGACGGCGGAAGCGCCTCTCGAGCAGAAGCCGGCACGCGGCCGCGGCGGGGTAGCCGGTGGTGCGGGCCATGGAGGTCGCGCCGCTCTCCTTGTCGAAGACGTCGAAGAGATCCCAGCGGAACCGGGCGGGCTTGCCGTCCTTTCGCCCCTCGACCGTCACGCGCATGACGGTGAGGTCCTCCTCGCCCTCTTCGTAGGTCCACAGCGGAAAGAGGAGCGTCGAGGTCATCTCGAGGGGCCGGACGCGGGCGTTTCCGATCCCGACCGGATCGGGGCTGAAGAGGCCGGTGTCGCGGAACGCGCGCATGAGATCGGCGTGTCCGGGGTAGCGCAGCGTCTTCTCGACCATGTCCGGTGCGCGGACGGTGTCGATCAGGGTCCTCAGCCCGTCGGTGTTGAAGGCCTCGAGCTCGCCGGCGCCCTCGAAGGCGAGGATCTCGACCCCGGAGAGGGCGGGCTTGACGACGGTCTCGCCGTTCTCCACGAGCCGCGCGGGGCGCGTGTACTCCTCGATCACGTCGGCGGGGGAGAACGCGGCCTTGTAGCGGAAGGGGGGCTTCGGGTCGCGGGGCAGGCCGCCGACGTGGATCGCCACGGAGGCGACCTCGTCGAGGCGGGAGGCCGCGCGGCCGACCAGCAGGTTGCTCATGCCGGGCGCCACGCCGAAGTCCACCAGCGCGCAGGCGCCCTTCTCGCGGGCCGTTTCGTCGAGGGTCCGCGGGTCCTCGGGCATGAAGGAGATGTCGACGACGTCCTTGCCGGCCTCGAGCACGGCGGTCAGGGCCGCGAGCCCCAGGCGTCCGGGCAGGGCGCCGACGGCGAGGTCGGCGTCCTCGACCGCCGCCCGGATCGCGGCGGGATCGGCGAGGTCCGCGCCCCTCGTCTCGACGGGGGAAGCGGCGGCGAGTTTTTCGAGGTTCGCGGGATCGGCGTCGAAGGATCGCACCGCGAGTGCGGGATCGGACGCGAGATCCATCGCGATGAGCGAGCCCACCCGTCCGGCGCCCAGGACGGCGACGCGTTTCCTCTTCTCGTTCACGCTTTCTCCTTCCGGAAAATTCCGCAGACCCGGCCGGGTCCGCTGAATGTGGGAGGCGCGAACCCGGACCCGCCCATGAACCTGGGTCCGGGTCGCGGCGACCGCCCGCGTATCGATTCGGTAAACGTTTCATCAAGAGGTACTTCTTCGACGCTGAGAACGCTGAAATCCATCTGAAATCTCCAATCTGAAATCCCTCCCGGGGCTATCACTTCGATCCCCCGCCAGCGGAGAAACCGTGCTTCCTCAGCGCCTCCCGGAGCCATTCGATCCTCTCATCGTCTTCCGGGAGGATCGAGGACAGCGTCTCGAGGACGATAGAGGTGTCAAGGTCCCGGGTGCGGGCGAGGACGGATTCGACGTCCCGGGGATCGTCGGAGAACGCGGTCCGCCGGAAGTAGATCGTCTTGTAGAGGACGAGGTCTTCGGGCGAGATGACGGGAATGCCGTCTTCCTTTCCGAACCAGGGAAGACGGCGGGTGCGGGCCAGGATCTCCTTCTCGAAGGGAAGCGCGGGCAGGATGACGTCGACGGCGATGTCGGCCTTGCGCCCCTCGACCTCGATCGTGGCCGGAAAGGCCGTATGGCCTTCTTCGGTGGATTCTTTCAACGCGGCGGGGGGATCGACGGCGAATCCGGCCTCGGCGAGTGCGTTGAGGGCCTCGGCGAACCGGACCCTTCCGCCGTGGATGACGAGGTCGATGTCCTCGGTGCCTCTCTGTCGTCCCCAGAAATTGAGTGCCAGGGCGCCTGTGAAGAAGTAGGGGACCTCCAGCGCGTCCAGGACGGAGGCCAGTTCGGCTACGGGGTCCCCGGACGGGGGGGGATGGGATGATCGCGTCCCTTCTCCAGGCACCGTTTCGCCCTCCACCTTGCGACGACGTCCTGCCCCTGCACGGCGAAGGCTGCGGCGCGCAGCAGGTACAGGAACACGGCGGCCGAGGCTTCCGGCCCGCGGTTCGAAACGCCGCGCGGCGCCTGCCGTCCGGCTTGCCGTTTCACGCGATCGAGCGCCTCGCCGATTCTGGAGCCTTTCCCGTCCGCCGTCTTGGAAGTCGTCTCGCTCATCGCCCTCATGGTCGTTGCCCGGGGGGAGGAAGTCAATGGACCCCTAGCCCGGATTATTCATGAAAACTACTGCGGTCGCCGCAAGCACATGATCTGCTTCGTCGCTGCGACGATTCCGGCCCTCACGTGGCGCTTTGGCCACGCTCCGGACCGGAATCGTCTTGCTCCTCGCATCTCAGGCACTTGCGGCAACCTCGCTACGTCTTCATGAATAATCCGGGCTAGGAGGCTTTCGCGGTGTACGTAAGAAGTTCGCAACCGTCAAAGTGAAACACGAAACGAAGAGGAGTGCTGCAAACACTTCTACGACTTGCGACGCTGCTCCGCCACTCCGCCCTTCGACCCCGGCTCACGGTCGATCCTGAGCCTGTCGAATGGATCGACGGGCTCAGGGTGGTGGTGAGAAAGGTCGAACCACTTCGCTCCGTGGCTCACTACGATTTGCGCTACCTCTTCCCCGCCGCCAGCGCGGCCTGCGCCGCCGCGAGCCGCGCCACCGGCACCCTGAACGGCGAGCAGCTCACGTAGTCCAGCCCCGCCTCGTGGCAGAACGCCACGGAGCTCGGCTCGCCCCCGTGCTCGCCGCAGATGCCCAGCTTGATCTCCGGGCGGGTCGTTCGGCCCAGGTCCACCGCCGTCTTCACCAGGCGGCCCACGCCGTCCCGGTCCAGCACCTTGAACGGGTCCTGGTCGTAGATGCCCATCTCGACGTAGTCGTTGAGGAAGCGGCCCGCGTCGTCGCGGGAGAACCCGCACCCCATCTGGGTCAAGTCGTTGGTGCCGAAGCTGAAGAACTCCGCGTGCGCTGCGATCCGGTCCGCGGTCACGGCCGCGCGGGGCACCTCGATCATGGTGCCGATCTTGACGTCCACGTCCTTTGGGGTGAGGCCCTTCTCCTTCAGCACCGCCGCCACCACCGCCTCGGCCCGTTCCCGCGCGAGCTGCAGCTCCGTGTCCTTGCCGACCAGCGGGATCATGATCTCCGGCCGGGCCTCCTTGCCGGCGGCCTTGACCTCGCAGGCCGCCTCGACGACGGCCCGGACCTGCATGTCGGAGACCTCGGGGTAGAGCAGCCCCAGCCGGCACCCCCGAAGCCCCAGCATGGGGTTCGTCTCCTCGAGGGCCTCGACCGTCTCCTGGACGACGCCGGCCTCAACGCCCATCTCGCGGGCCATCTCCTCCTGGCCGGCGGGGTCCTTGGGCAGGAACTCGTGCAGCGGCGGGTCGAGGAGACGGATGGTGGCGGGGCGCCCCTCGATCGCCTCGAAGAGCCCGGCGAAATCCCGCCGCTGGAAGGGCAGGAGCTCCCCCAGCGCCCGCTCGTACTGGGCCAGGGGGGCGCGGAGCGCCTCCTCGAGCGCGGCGCGGCGGGACGCCGATTCCGCGTCGGCCTTGTCGCCGAGCGCCGCGATCTGCGCCTTGAGGCGCTTGACCCGGTCGGCCACGAGGATGAGGCGCCGGAAGGGCACGATGTTGTCGAAGAACATATGCTCGGTCCGGCACAGCCCGATGCCCTCGGCGCCGAACTGGAGGGCGCGGCGGGCGTCGGCGGGCTTGTCGGCGTTGGTGCGGACGCCGAGGCGCCGGAGATCGTCCACCCACCCCATGAAGGCGTCGTACTGGCGCCAGAGCAGGGAGTCGGACGCGTCGCGCTTCCCGTCGAGCACCTGGAGGATCTCGGAGGGATTGACGCCGATCTCCGTGCCGTAGACGGAGCCGTCGAACCCGTCGATGGCGATGAACGCGCCGCGGCGGATCTCGCGGCCGCCGGCGCGCAGCACGCCCGCGGCGAGGTCGATGGAGACGCCGGAGGCGCCCGCCACGCAGGGTACGCCCATGCCGCGGGCGACCACGGCGGCGTGGGAGGTCATGCCGCCGCGCGCCGTGAGCACCCCCTGGGCCACGTGCATGCCGCCCACGTCCTCGGGACTGGTCTCGATGCGGCACAGGATCACCTTCGCCTGCACCTCGAGCGCCTCGGCCTGCGCCCGTCTCTCCTTCTCCGAAAGCCCCTTGCGGGCGCGCAGGGCTTCCAGGGCGCGCCGCGCCTCCTTCACCTCGGCCTCGGCTTCCTCCGCCGTGAAGACGACGCGCCCGGACGCGCCGCCGGGCGAGGCGGGCAGGCCCGCGGCGATCTTCAGGTCGCCGGCGCGGGCCTTCTCCGTCTCCTTCTCGTCGAGCACGGGCGCGAAGAGCTTGCCGAGCTCGCGGGCGGGCACGCGCCGCACCGCCTCCCCGGGTTCGACGAGGCCCTCCTCCACCATCTCCACGGCGGAGCGCAGGTGGGCGAAGATGGTGCGCTTGGCGTTGCGGGTCTGGAGCATGTAGAGGGCGCCGTCCTCGATGGTGAACTCGATGTCCTGCATGTCCTTGTAGTGGCGCTCGAGCGTGTCGCGGATCCCGCTGAGCTGCTCGAAGAGCTTCGGGTCGGCCTCGGCGAGGAAGGCGAAGGGCTTGGGGGTGCGGATGCCCGCCACCACGTCCTCGCCCTGGGCGAAGTCGAGGTACTCGCCGTAGAAACGGTTCTCCCCGGTGGCCGGATCGCGCGTGAAGCCGACCCCGGTGCCGCAGGCCTCGGACTTGTTGCCGAAGACCATCATCTGCACGTTGACGGCGGTGCCGGCCAGCCCCCGGATGTCGTTGATCTGCCGGTAGCGGACGGCGCGCGGGTTGTTCCACGACGCGAACACGGCGTCGATCGACCGCCGGAGCTGGACGCGGGGATCCTCGGGGAAATCCTCGCCCGTGGCGTCCCGGTACACCGAGCGGTAGGTCTTCACCACGGTCTCGAGGCTCTTCTCGTCCAGCGCGGCGTCGGTCTGCACGCCGGCGGAGATCCTCGCCTCCTCCAGCACGTCCTCGAAGCGCTGGCGGTCGACCTTCATGACCACGTCGCCGAACATCTGGATCAGCCGGCGGAACGCGTCGAGGGCGAAGCGGCGCAGGCCCGCCTTCGACATGGCCTCGAGGACGCCGGCGTTCATGCCGATGTTGAGGACGGTGTCCATCATGCCGGGCATGGAGACGGCCGCCCCGGAGCGCACCGACACCAGAAGCGGGGTCTCGCCCGCGCCGAAGCGCCGGCCGGCGGCTTCCTCCAGCTGCGCGAGCGCCTCGTCCACTTCCTGCTCGAGGCCTTCGGGCCAGCGCTGCCCGGCCTCGTCGTACTGCGCGCAGGCCTTGGTCGAGAGGGTGAATCCGGGGGGGACGGGCAGGCCGATGGAGGCCATCTCGGCGAGGTTGGCGCCCTTGCCGCCCAGTTCCTCCTTCATGCCGGCGTTCCCCTCGGTCCTTTCGCCTCCGAAGAAGTACACGTACTTGCTCATGTCGGTTCCTCCTCAGGCGTCGTGGTCGAATCGCGGCCAACGAAAAAGGTCAAGAAACGATTGTAGTCAACGAAGAGAGCGGAGAGAACACCGGGGACCCAGAAGGACCGAGTCTGAAGTCTCGCGTCCGATGTGTAAAGTATAACCCGGACGGAGGTATTCGCGCTGTAGCCATTTTCGAGGTCCGCCGACCCTCTCCGGCCTATGGTTTCCTCGGCCTCAGGCGGGTCTCCATCTTCCTCTTTCCAAGATCCCCGCATTCACGTCATGAATGCGGGGATCTTGGCGGAAGGCTACGGGGCGCAGCAGCGCGGGCGGAAATGCTGCGGTAGGATGTCCCTGTCTGCCGTCGCTGACGGCGACAGGCAGGCGCGATCCTCAAGGCAAAGCGTACCGTTTGTGGGAGGCGTGTGTTCCGGGCCACGCGGACACCCGGCCCGGGACCACGGCGATGCCGCGGACGGGGATCGCCGAACCTCCGGCTTCGCCGGAGGATTCGCCTCCCACAAAGGGTTTCCGTCCGTGCTGTGGGTT